>CAZLEO010000184.1:0-19562 GCA_964558555.1 uncultured Rickettsiales bacterium
CCCCCCCCCCCCCCCCCCCCCCCCCCCCCCCCCCCCCCCCCCCCCCCGCGGCCGTGATCCTCGTCGAGCCGGGCGATCCCGCGCAGGTGTTCGTGGTGCGGCGCAACCCCAAGCTCCGCTTCCTCGGCGGCTTCGGCGGGTACCCCGGCGGCCGCGTGGACCGGGACGACGCCGTGCTGGCCGGCGACGAGGACCGCCTCGCCGTGGCCACCACCGAGGTCGCGGCCGTGCGCGAGCTGTTCGAGGAGGCGGGGGTGCTGCTGCTGCCCGGCGCGGACGCCGTGGACGACGAGAGCCTCGATCGCGAGCGCCGCGCCCTGCTGGCCAACGAGACCACCTTCACCGAGCTGTGCGATCGGCTGGGCCTGCCCGCCCGCCCCGCGCCGGGGACGTTGATCCCGGCGGGCCGCTGGGTGACGCCGTTCTACTCGCCGCTGCGCTTCGACACCCAGTACTTCGTGCACGTCTACCAGGGCCGCCGCCAGCCCGAGGTGTGGCACGGCGAGCTCGTGGAGGGGGCCTGGACCACACCCGAGGCGATCCTCGAGCGCTGGCGCCGCTGGGACCTGTGGATGGCGCCGCCGGTGACCGAGACCCTGGAGGAGCTCGCCGCCGGGGTCGATCCCGTGGAAGACCTGGTCCGGCGCCTGATCGACCGCGCCGTGGGCCGCGGCCATGCCTTCCAGCCCGTGCGCATGCGCCACGGCCTGCGCCTGCTGCCGCTGATGTCCCGCCCCCTGCCGCCGGCGATCTTCACCAACACCTACCTCGTCGGCGAGTCCGAGCTGGTGCTGGTGGACCCGGGCGCCGCCCCTGGCGAGCCCCGCGACATCCTCATGGCCCAGGTGGACCGGCTGCTGGCCGAGGGCCGGCGGCTGCGCGCCGTCGTGCTCACCCACCACCACCTGGACCACGTGGACAGCGCCGTCGCCCTCCGCGATCGATACGGCGTGCCCCTGGCCGCCCACCCGCTGGCCGCCGAAGACCTGCGCGACGCGCGGCGGGCCCCGTATCGCCCCGAGGTCACGGCCATCGAGGTGGACGAGGAGATCCCGCACGGGCACGTCATCGAGCTCGAGGGGGGCTTCACGCTGGAGGTCGTGCACACGCCCGGCCATGCGCGCGGGCACGTCGTGCTACTGGAACGGGCGAGCCAGAGCCTGATCGCCGGCGATCTGGTGTCGGGTCTGAGCCCGGTGGTCATCGATCCTGCCGGCGACCAGATGGACGTCTACCGGCGCAGCCTGCGGCAGGTGAAGGAGCTGGGGGACTTCGGCCTGTTCGCCGCCCACGGTCCACCCCACACGTCCAGCCGCCAGCGCCTCGAGCTCGTCGAGCGCGACCTGGATCGCCGCTACTCCTCGCCGGGCTGAGCCTCCCCGGCGGGGGGTTCCACGTCCCACGCACCCACGTTCTCCGGCGGTGGGGCCTCGCGCTGGAGCTGCTCGAGGATCACCGGTCCGAGGACCGTCGAGATCTCCTGGGCCGCGATCAGGCTCCCATACGAGGTGTAGTGCACGGTGTCGGAGATCAGCTCCGGGTCAGGGCCGATGGCCTCGGCCAGGTCCACCAGGACCAGGTCGTGCTCGGTCGCCACCTCGCGGACGATGTCGTTGAGATCCTGGTGCAGGCCGGCGAACGTCTCGTAGTCCATGCTCAGCGAGCCGGTGAGCTTCTCGATGTCACCGGCGAGGTCGTCGGACGGCGGCACGGTGTGGCGGTTGGCCTGGGTCATGAGCACCGGCTGGACTTCCCACGCCAGGGCGGTGGTCACGAACTGGGTGACCGAGGCGCGGAACGACGCGCGGATGTGCGCCGGCGTCGCCGACTGCGCGCCATCGCGGTACGTCGCGAATTCGTCGGTGACCATGACCGGGACGTCCATGCGCTCGCGCAAGCGGTCCCGCGCGCCCGGCACGGCCGACGACACGGCGTGGGCGATCCCCGGGAACGTCAGGTTCTTCAGTCCCTGCATGAACAGGTACCCGTCACTCGGGTCCGGTCCGGTCGTGACCAGGCTCCGCGTGGGCAGGTCGTGCCAGTACGTGCCGGTGATGCCCATGACGAACATGTCGTTCACCCCGTGCATGAGCACGACCATGTCCGGCTCCATGGGCAGGACCTTGGACACCAGCGCCAGGTTCGAATGCATGACGTCGTTGCCGCCGAGGCCGCCGTTGTAGGTGTTGACCCGCAGGTCGAACTGCCGCTCCAGCTCCACACGGAGCACCGCGGGCCAGCGGTCGTGGGGCGCCTGCAGCATGCACTCGGTGGTGGACCCGCCCAAGAAGACGATCTCCCAGTCCGCGTCCTGCAGGCGCGGTTCGCCCTCGATGAAGCCGTGCTCGTCGGTGTCGATGCGGTAGGTGATACCCGGCGGACCGTCCGGCCCGGCCTCGGGATCCACGTCGTAGTACTCGCGGTGGATGTGGGGCGGGTACTCCTTGAGGCGGACGTAGCGGTTGGGCTGCAGGTCGGGCGGGTTCGGCAGGATCGCCTCGACCACGACCAGGGTCAGCAGCACGGCCGCACCGGCGAGCCCCAGGCGCAGCGCCCAGCGGTGGCGGTGCACGAAGGTGCGATCCCGGGAGTCCCCGTCGGTCATGGTGTGATCCGCGCCGCCCTCACACCCGTCCCTCGTCGTCTGCGGAGGTCCGGGCGCGCACCTCGATGGCGCGGTCCTCGCGGCCCAGCTGCTGCCACATGACGATGGCGTGGCGGATCAGCTCCTCGCCGAACATGTCGTCGCCGTCCTCGTTGAACAGCTGCCCCAGCTCTTCGAGCGCGCGGGCGATGTCCGGCTCGTGGAGCTTGACGCGGGAGTTGACCGCCTGGAAGCGGTAGATCTCGGAGCGGGCGAGCTCCAGGTCGCCCCGCCGGCCGGCCACCAGGGCGCGCGAGAACGCGTAGACCACGGCCACCTCGGGGTGGGCCACGTCCGCGCCCAGCTCGCGCACCTCGTCGAGGTGCCGGTCCGCGTCGTCCAGGGCGTTGCGGGCCAGGGCCACCATGCACAGGTTGACCAGCGTGATGGCGATGAACCGCTGGTGACCCATGCGCCGCTGGATCTCCAGGGCGTCGGTGTAGAGCTTCTCGGCGCGGTCGAGGTTGTCGTCGCCGCGGTGGATCTCGGCCAGGCCCACCAGCCCCTGGGAGATGGTCTCGGGATCGCCGGCCTCGCGGGCCGCGGTCAGGACCTGCCGGTACAGCTTCCGCGCCTGCTTGGAGTCGCCGCGGATGTCGGCGACGATGGCGCGGTCGAGCACCAGCTCCACCTTCAGGCGCGGCGGCAGGTCGGCGGGCGCGGCCTCCTCGAGGTCGCGCAGCATCTCCTCGCCCTCCTCCATGCGGCCGCCGCGGGCCATGGCCATGGCCAGCCGCTCGCGGGACCGGAAGCGGTGCACGCCGTCGGGCAGCCGCAGGATGGCCTGGCGCAGGTGCTCGATGCGGAAGCGCAGGTCGCCGCGCGCCCGCAGGAGCCGCTCCTGCAGCAGGTACCACTCGCCGCGGAACCACCCCGCCGAGGGGCCCTCGACCGGCATGCGGTCCTTGGACAGCTGCAGCCACGCCGTGGCCTCGCTGGTGTTGCCCGCGGTCAGGGCCAGGTCGGCCAGCAGCAACGCCGCTTCCGACGCCACCGCGTCCGCGGCCCACTCCGGCAGGCCCACCAGCAGCGCCCGCGCGGCCTCCTCGTTGCCCTGGCGCACGTGGATGCGTCCCAGCGCCAGGTGGGCGCGCGCCGCGTCCGGGCCGCGATCCCCCTCCATCACCTCCAGCAGCTCCACGAACAGGGCGTTGGCCTCGTCGAGCATCCACGCCTTCTCGGCCAGCCCGGCGGCCCGCTGCAGCTGGACGCGCCCCTCCTCGGCGAGATCGGCGGCGAACAGGTGCCGCGCGATGGCCTTGACCACGTGGACCTGGTTGCCCTCACCCTGCTTCTTGAGCAGGGCCGCGGCCTCGCGGTGCAGCGAACGTTTCGTGCCGGCGCGCAGCAGGTTGAGCACCTCGTGGCGCAGCAGGGGGGACGCGAAGGCCATCTGGTCCTCGTCCACCCGGCCGCGGTACTCCATCAGCCCCGCGCCCACGAGCTGGTCGAAGCAGCGCAGGGCCTTGGTGTGGTCCTCCAGCAGATCCGCACGCACGCACATCTCGGCCACGTGGTTGGGGTCGAACTGCTCGCCGTACACCGCCGCCGACACCAGCGTGCGCAGCGCCGCGGGGCCGTCGGGCAGGGTGTTGAGGGTGCGGTCGATCTTGCCGCGGATCAGGGTTCGCACGTCGTCGGGGACCTGGCCCTCGAGGGCCTCGGGATCGAGCAGCTCGTGGTGGCCGTCCTCCTCCCTGGTGTGCCCCGACGCGATGGTCATCTCGGCCACGGCCAGCGCGACGCGGGGGTTCGACCCCACCTGCTCGACCACGGCCCTGGCCAGGGTACGGCCCGCCCGCAGCCGCACGGACAGCATCTGCTGACACGCCTCGGCGGGCAGCGGCCCCACGTCCAGGGTCGTCACGCCGGCGTGGGCGTCCAGCAGCTGCTCCAGGAGCTGCCAGCGGGCGTCGTCCTGGGGCCACGACGTGCGATCCAGGCAGCACACCACCAGCACCGGCAGCGGGTCGCCCACGTCCAGGGCCACCAGGTGCTGCAGCACCTCCACGTCCTCCAGCGGCGCCCGCTGCAGGTCCTCCACGACGATGGCCAGCGGGCGCGTACGCGCCGAGGCGCGCAGCACGCGCGCGAAGCGCGACGCCGGCCCGTGGGCTGCCGCGTCCAGCTCCAGGATCAGCGAGTCCGCCAGGCGCGGCCGCAGGTCGTCGAGCACGTCGTCCAGCTCGGCCCCGCCCAGCAGCGCCCCCAGGTCGGGCCGCGTCTGCAGCCGCCGGCGCGCGTCCTCGCGGCCGATGCCGCGGATGCCCAGCAGGTCCTCGATGGCCGCGGCGAACCCGGTGTTGCCCAGCCGCTCTTCATCGCAGCGCGCGCGCACCAGGGACATCAGCCCCGTCTGCACCACGTCGCTGGCCAGGGCCACGGCCAGCATGGACTTGCCGACCCCGGAGTCCCCCACCAGCAGGCACACCTGCGTGGACGGCCCCCGCAGGGTGGCGATGGCGGTGTTGCGCAGCTTGCGCAGCTCGGAGTCGCGCCCCAGCAGCGCCGGGCCCTCGTCGATGGACTCGCGCTCCAGGGCCGCGCCGGTGGTGGCCTCCACCAGGGCCGCGCGCATGTCCGTGGCCGATCGGAACCGCTGCTCGGGCTCCTTGCTCAGCGCCCGCATCACCACGCGCCGCAGGGCCTCCCCTGCCACGTACCCGCTGCGGGGCACCAGGTTGGGCGGATCCGCGGACACCTGCTTGGCCATCACCTCCTCGGCGTTGCCGCGGAACGGCGGCGCGCCGGTGAGCATCTCGTACAGGATCGTCCCCACCGCGTAGATGTCCGTCTCCGGTGTCGCGGGCCGGTCCCCCGTGACCTGTTCGGGCGCCATGTACCGCGGCGTGCCCGGCATGGTCTCGCCCGAGCTGGTCCCCTTGGCCGCGTCGAACACCGACGCCATGCCGAAGTCGGTGATCACCAGCCGCTCCGGATCGGCCGCCTTGCCCTGGAACAGCAGGTTGTCCGGCTTGAGCGCCCGGTGCAGGACCCCCCGACCGTGGGCCGCGGCCAGCCCCTGCAACAGCTCCTCGACGACCCGGATCAACACCGGACGCGGGGGCGGCGTCTTGCGCCACGCCACCATGGAGCCGCCCGTGAGCCACTCCATGGCCATGAACAGCTGGCCCTCGTCGGTCTCGCCGAAGTCGTACAGCTGGATCACGTTGGAGTGGTTCAGGCGCGCTGCCGACCGCGCCTCGCGGAAGAACCGACGCCGCGCGCCAGGATCGTCCGCCAGCTCCGGGTTGAGCACCTTCAGCGCCACGGCCCGGTCCAGCGGCTCCTGCACGGCGCGGTACACCCGTCCCACGTTCCCCAGCCCCACGAGGCTCTGGATACGGAAACGATCCGCGATCAGCGTCGGCAGATTGGAAGCCATCGCGCGGGAGGATAACACGTACGCGCGCCGTCTAGGCGCGGGCGCGGGGATCGCGCGTTGCGATCACTCCTCGACGGCGACGTCCTCGAGGTACAACACGTAGTCCAGCGCGTCCGCATCGTCGAGGAACAGCTGGCACTCCCGCACGTGGTCGTCCCCGGTCGAGTCGTCGTGGTACGTCTCGCAGCTACACGCCGGCGGATCGCCCCCACACGTGCCGCCGTCACACCACTTGTGCTCGAAGAACGTCGTGGCGAACCACACGGCGTCGTCCCCCACCCCCGACCAGTACGTCTCCTGGTACTCCGCCTCCAGCAGATCGTAGGTCTCGTCCACCGTCCCGCCGTCCGATCCCCGCCCGCACTCCGTACGCAGCGGGCTGTCACACGCCACCACGACGATCCCCAGCGCCATCACCCATGTCATCGCCAGTCGCATCGCACCTCCCCAAAGGGGTCAAGTCTGGTCTTGCATCATTTCCCGCCCGGTCGTCGCCAGCACCACGACCGTCGCGCCCACGTTGAGGGCGGCCAGGGCCCACAACACCGCGGCCACGCCGAGCACCGGCAGCAGCACCGCGCTGGCCGCCAGGGAGCCCGCGGCGGCCCCGGCCAGGTCCCAGGCATACAGACCGCCGGCCGAAGCGCTCTCGCCCCCGCGCCGCAGGGCCACCGCCGCGGGGAAGTGTACCCCGGCCGCGAGGCCCACGAGCGCGGTGAGCAAGGCAAAGATAGGTTCTGCGGTGGACGGGAGCGAGGCGACGCCGACCCAGGACGACAGCGCCGCCAGCGCCGCGCAGCCGGCGGCCACGGCGATCTGCACGACCAGCAACGTCCGCCGGCCCGGGCGCACGGTCCCCCTGACGGACGCATACGCCCCGGCGCCGAGACCGAGCATGTAGGCGGCCACGATCACGCCGATCCGCGCGAACAGGTGCCCGTACGCCACCTGGTACCCGAGGATCAGCGCCACCTCGGCCACGATGCCGGTGGTGCCCACCGCGGCCACGGCGCTGGGGAGCGCGGTCCCGCCCAGGGGTCGCGGGCCGAACCGGATCGCCACCGCGTGGATCAATGCGCCGCCCAGCAGCGCCGCGATCAGCCATCCCACGCCCGCGTCCGCGACGCGCTGCAGCACCGCCACCATCGCCGGCGCCTGCACCGACGCCCACAGCACCATCTCCTGGTGGAAGCACAGGGGTCGCAGGTCCCGGTTGACCTGGCCGAGATCGGCGCCGTCGAGCACCTGCTGCAGGTAGTCCACGCGGAACGGCCCCAGGGAGAAAGGCAGGTCGTAGGGGCTGACGTACCTGGCCTCCAGGCCCCGCTGCTGCAGGCGCGCGGCCAGCTCGTCCGCGTCGAGGGCCAGCTCACGATCGCTCGCCACGAAGGTCACGCGGCCCCCGGGCAAGGCCAGCACGTGGTCGAACTCGGCGGCCAGGGTGGACCGCACCGCGGCCACGTACTGCGCCTGGACGGGTCCGAGCATGTCTGCGGAGCCGCTCACCCCCGTGACCAGGGCGCCGCCGTCGGCCAGCAAGCGGCCGCACAGGCCGAAGAACTCCACCGTGTAGAAGCGGTTGAGCTGGGCGTTGCGTGGGTCGGGCAACGACAGCAGCACCACGTCGTACAGCCCGTCGGCCTCGCGCACGAAGGCCCGTCCGTCGGTCAGGTGCAGCGTCGCGCGGGGATCGTCCAGCGCCGTGGTCGCGTCAGCGGGCAGGTGGTCGCGCGCCAGCGAGACCAGGTGGGGGTCCAGCTCCACCACGTCCACCGCCTCGACGGTCGGGTGTTCGAGCACGTGGGACAGCACGCCGGTCACGGCCCCGCCCACCAGCAGCACACGCCGCGGCGCCGGGTGGATCAGCAGCGGCGGGTGCGCGGTCCACTCGGTGACCTCCGGGTCCGGGTACGAGAACGCCCACAAGCCGTCGAGGTACACGTCGTGCTGCCCGGCTGCGCGTGCCACCTCGACCCGGGCGTGCACCGTGTCCTGCGACGCCACCGCGTCCGTGCCCAGCACGGTGGATCGCGAGAGCAACGGCACGGCACCGCCAGTGGCCGCGGCCACGATCGCCACGGCGGCGATCCCCCAGATCACGCGCCGCCCGCCGCTGTGCAGCCCCGGCATGGACAGCCCGGCCAGTCCGGCCAGCGCCGCCATGGCCAGCGGCGCGGGCAACCGCCCGATCAACACCAGCCCGAACAGCAGCCCCCCGATCCCGAAGCCCAGCGCCTCCCAGCCGAACACCCGCGCACCGGCGTGATCGCCGCCCGCCTCCTCGGTCATCCGACACAGCAGGGGGAACAGCGCCCCCAGCAGCGCGCACGGCGCCGCCAGCGTCACCGCGCACACGGCCAGCGCCTGGTGCAGCGCCACCACCTCGCCGCCCGGCGGCCCGAACACGCCCCGCGCCCAGCCCACCATCCACATGGACAGGGTCAGCGACAGGGCCAGGCCGCCCAGGACACCGCCGGTCAGCGGCACCGTGGCCCGCCGCGCCGCATCCGAGAGCCGCAGGACGAGCCCCAACCCCGCGCTCCCCGCCGCCGTGCCGAACATCCAGCACGTCAGCGCCAGCCCCGCTGCCAGCTCGTTGCCCCCACACGCCACCAACAGCTCGCGCAGCAGGGTCACCTGTGCGCCCGCGGTGACGAACCCGGCGGCCAGGGTGATCCCCGTGACCCGCTTGCGGTCGGGTGTCTTCATGGGCGGACCTCGTGTCGGG
The DNA here is from genome assembly GCA_964558555.1 of uncultured Rickettsiales bacterium. Taxonomy (GTDB): domain Bacteria; phylum Myxococcota_A; class UBA796; order UBA9615; family CAYRNR01; genus CAYRNR01. Next base: position 8,758 of record CAZLEO010000184.1, read on the forward strand.
TGGATTGTACATGGGCTATGATCGCCGCCCACACAGCCAGCCAAGGATCAGGGAGGTTCGCCATGGGCGATCCGAGCGAAAAGAGACGGTACAAGCGAGCCGAACTCAAGGCCCAGGTGGACTGGGACAACGACCAGAACGAGTACTCCGGTTACACCGAGAACATCAGCGAGGGCGGCGCGTTCATCGCCACCCCCGCGCCCCTGGCGATCGGCGAGCCCCTCGACCTCAAGGTGACCCTCGCCTCCGGTGAGGATCTGGTGATCCGCACGCGCGTGGCGTGGATCCGCCCCACCAGCGAGGAGGCCGCCGGCGGCATGGGCGTGCAGTTCGTCGACCTGACCGAGGAGATGCGCGACCGCATCCGCAAGTTCGTGCTGCACGGCGACGGCCACGTCCTGCTGTGGAGGCTCGAGGACGAATGAGCGTCCTGGTCACGCGACGTATCCCGCGGCCGGCGCTACCCATGCTCCACGAGGCGTTCGGCGAGGTGGTCCTGCTCTCGGACGAGGACGTCCCCGCCCGCCGCGACCTGCTCGCCGCGGCCCGGGGGCGCCAGGGCCTGGTCACGCTGCTGTCCGACAAGATCGACGCCGAGGTCATGGAGACCGCCGGCGACGACCTGCGCGTGGTCGCCAACTACGCCGTGGGCTTCGACAACATCGACACCGCCTGGGCCACCGATCACGGCATCGCCGTGGCCAACACCCCCGACGTGCTCACGAACGCCACCGCCGAGATCGCCGCCGCCCTGCTGCTGTCCGTGGCCCGCCACGTGCTCGAGGGCGACCGCATGATGCGCGCGGGCGAGTTCACCGGCTGGGGACCGATGCTGCTGCGCGGCACCGAGCTCTACGGCAAGACCACCGGCCTGGTCGGCGGCGGCCGCATCGCCCGCGCCTTCGGCCGCATCGCCCGCGGCTTCGGCATGGACCTGGTCTACTTCAATCGCAGCGCCAAGCCCGACTACGAGGCCGAGACCGGCGCGCGCAAGGTGGATCTGGACGAGCTGCTCGAGGTCTCCGACGTCATCAGCCTGCACACCCCGCTGCTGCCGTCCACGCGCCACCTCATCGACCGCGCCGCCCTCGATCGCATGAAGCCCGGCGCCCTGCTCATCAACACCGCCCGCGGCCCGGTCGTGGACGAGGCCGCCCTGGTGGAGGCCCTGCGCGACCGCCGCATCGCCGGCGCCGGCCTGGACGTGTACGAGTTCGAGCCGAAGATGGTCGAGGGCCTCGCCGAGCTGCCCAACGTCGTGCTGGCCCCCCACGTGGGGTCCGCCACGTACGAGGCCCGCGCCGCCATGGCCCGCATGACCGCCCAGGCCGTCATCGACGTGATCGCCGGCCGCCAGCCCGCCAACCTGGTCAACCCCCAGGTCTGGAACAACCGCCGCGGCTGAGAGGTTGTGAACCCATGAAGAACACCGCCGTCATCGGTGCCGGTGCCTTTGGCACCGCCCTGAGCCAGATCCTCGTGGACGCCGGCGCGGACGTGACCCTGTGGGTACGCGAGCCCGACCTGTGCCAGACCATCGCCGACACCCGCGAGAACACCCTGTTCATGCCCGGCCACCGGCTCCCCGAGCAGGTCCGCCCCACCACCGACCTGCACGAGGCCGTGGCCGGCCGCGATCTCGTGGTCGTCGCCGTGCCCACCGCCTTCATCCGTGGCGTCCTGGGCGAGGCGTCCCGGTCGTTCTCCGAGGACTCGGTCCTGCTCACCGTCAGCAAGGGCATCGAGGTGGACACCGGCCTGACCATGGCCGACGTGCTGCGCGAGGTCCTGCCGCTGCCGCTGCACCGCAACCTCGCCTTCCTGTCCGGCCCCAGCTTCGCCAAGGAGCTGATGAAGCGCCACCCCACCACCGTATCGGTGGCCGCCCAGGACCTCTCGCTGGCCGAGCGCGTCCAGCGCGCCATGAGCACCGAGACCTTCCGCATCTACTCCACCAACGACGTCATCGGCGTGGAGGTCGGCGGCGCCGTCAAGAACGTCATGGCCATCGCCGCGGGCATCGTCGACGGCCTCGGCTTCGGCCTGAACACCCGCGCCGCCCTGCTCACCCGCGGCCTCGCCGAGATCACCCGCCTGGGCGTGCGCATGGGCGCCAACCCCCTGACCTTCGCCGGTCTCGCCGGCATGGGCGACCTCGTCCTCACCTGCACCGGCGATCTCAGCCGCAACCGCCAGGTGGGCCTCAAGCTCGGCCAGGGCATGACGCTGGACCAGATCCTCGCCGACATGCACCAGGTCGCCGAGGGCGTGCGCACCACCCGATCCGTCTACGCCCTGTCCCAGAAACTCGGCGTGGAGATGCCCATCGCCGAGCAGGTCCACGCCATCCTCTACGAGGACAAGGATCCCAAGCGCGCCGTGGTCGAACTCATGACCCGCGCCCCCAAGCACGAACTCGGCTAGCTTTTTGAGCACCCGACTTGACGTGATCCCAAACGACGGCTAATACGCGATTCCAACAGGAAATCACGCTCCGGGACGCCGGGGCTTGCGAAGGAGAAGAACCATGGCCCTGGTCATCGACCCCGACGAGTGCACCGCCTGTGGCGTGTGCGAGCCCGAGTGCCCCCGCGAAGCCATCGAGGAAGGCGACGACGTCTTCGAGATCGACGCCGACCTCTGCACCGAGTGCGAGGAAGAGGGCGAGCCCCAGTGCATCCCCGTCTGCCCGGTGGACTGCATCGCCAAGGCCGAGTAGCTTCGCGCTGAATTCAGCCTGACCACGACCCGGATCCGCGGCGATGCCGCAGGTCCGGGTTCGTCGTTTGACGGATCGAATTGGTAGAATGCGCGGGCCATGGCCGAGGCACGCAGCCCCATCCGTAGTCGGAAGTTCGTGTGGATCGTCGTGGCGGCGTTTGGGGTGGTGGTGGCGCTGACCGTGGCGTCTTACGTGTTGCGGGCGCGCAGCATCGAGGGAAACGGCCCGGCGGTCACCGACGAGGACATCGCCCAGATCTCCCTCATCAGCACCGTCGAACAGCTCGCCGCGGCCACCGGCGCCGAACCCTGGGCCGAGACCGAGCTGTGCGTCGAGTACGCGGACGGCCCCTACGACATGGTGTGCTTCTACTGGGAGCACGGGCACCCCGAACACGTCAGCTCGTTCAGCTTCCAGGGCACCGAGAACCACGCCGACTTCGACCGCCTCGTCCCCCGGCTCGAGGAAGCCCTCGCGCGCCGTCTCGTCCCCACACAAGACGGCCGACTGTTCCTCTGGGGCGACGCCTGGATGCGCGTGAACGACAGCGCCACCCTCTTCTCGGCCTCGGTGAGCCCTTCCGACGACCACGACTGGAACTACCAGATCGAGCTGTTCTGGCGCATCGCCCAGGCCGCGGTCCACGACCGCTCCCCCGACATCGACGAGACGACCCGTCGCCAGTGGCTCGGCCTCGGCTACCCCCTGACCACCCTCGCCACCATCGACCTCAGCACCACCGCGGACCAGATCCAGTCGGACATCCTGGCGCAGGTCCCGGCCTCCCTGGAGGTCTCCACGCTGTCCTCCTCATCCCTCCACCGCGAGGTCCTCATCGCCGTGGACGACCCGTGGTTGTTCAACGCCCGCCTCGAGTGGGACGACCAGGCGGGCTCGATGACCGGCGTCCTCTTCAAGCCCCTGCGCGACATCGACCTGCCCACCCAGGCCTTCGAGGGCTGCATCCGCGACGCCTTTGACGCGCGCATGCTCCACACCGACAACGCCCTCTACTGGACCATCGACGGCCTCGGCCGCGTGCACTTCTTCAAGACCGCGATCTCCATCCACCCCGAGACCCCCTCCCCCTCCCAGGCCGCCTGGGCGACCTTCCTGCGCGCCCTCGACACCTGCCCCGCTCCCCCTCCCGACGCAGCGGAGTGACCATCGACATCGGATCGGTGCCGTGGCATCCTCCGGCCAGCAAGATTCCGAGGGGAAGGAAGCGAGCCCGACCATGACCAACATCCGCGGCGGATTCATGGGTCCCATCCTCGATGTGGACCTCACCACCGGCACCATCTCCACCTACGAGATCTCCGACCACGACCGTCTCCAGTTCCTCGGCGGCAAGATCCTCGCGGCCAAGATCCTCTGGGACAACCTCGAGCCCGGCATCGACCCGTTGTCCTCCGACAACCTCATGGTCTTCACCGCCGGCACCTTCAACGGCGCCCCGTTGCCCTCGTCGAGCCGCTTCAACTGCTCCACCCGCAACGTCCTCACCGGCGGCATCGCCTCATCCAACTGCGGCGGCGACTTCGGCATGTGGATGCGCAAGGCCGGCTACGACGGCCTCGTCCTCCGCGGCCGCGCCCCCCAGCCGACGTGGATCGAGATCACCGAGGATGATGTCGTGCTGCACGACGCGTCCGACCTCTGGGGCAAGAACACCGAGGAGGTCCAGGACACGCTGCCCAAGAACGTCCGCGAGCTGGTCATCGGCCCGGCCGGTGAGAATCTGGTTCGGTTTGCCGCGATCATGTCCGGGGATCGGGCGTTCGGCCGATGCGGGGTCGGGGCGGTGATGGGGTCGAAGAACCTCAAGCTGGTCACAGCGAAGGGGAAGAAGAAGCTGCCGATCGCAGATCGGGATCGCCTCAAGGAGGTCTCCAAGCGCTGGACCAAGGTGATGATGGAGCACTCCATCACCGGGAAGCAGTTGCCGTCGTACGGCACCGCCGGCCTCGTCAACGTCACCAACGCGACGCATACGTTGTGCACGCGGAACTTCCAGCAAGGGCATTGGGAGCACGCGGATGACGTGAGCGGCGAGACGATGGCCGAGACGATCCTGGTCAAGAACGACGGGTGTCGGACCTGTCCGATCCGTTGCGGCCGGGTGGTCGAGTTCGAGGGCAGGAAGATCAAGGGTCCGGAGTTCGAGACGATCGGGATGTTCGGGCCGTCGATGCAAAACCGGGACCTGAACAAGATCGTGGAGTGGAACCGGCTGGCTGATCTGCTGGGCATGGACACGATCTCGCTGGGATCGACGATCGCGTGTGCGATGGAGTTGAAGGAGCGGGGGGTGCTGGAGGACCTGCCGGTCGCGTTCGACGACCATGAGGCGGTGCCGCAGCTGATCGAAGACATTGCGTACCGAAGGGGTGTGGGCGACCAGCTGGCCGAGGGGTCGGCGAGGTTGGCCGCGTCGGTGGGCAAGCCGGACCTGTCGATGTCGGCGAAGGGGATGGAGTTTGCGGCCTACGAGCCGCGCAACGCCGTGGGCCACGGGCTCGGGTATGCGGTGAGCAACCGCGGTGGTTGCCATATCAACGGTGGGTATCTGGTCTACTTCGAGGCGCTCGGGCCCGTGAACATGGACCCGCTCACCCCCAAGGCCAAGCCCGCCTACAACGTCTTCCAGCAGAACATGTTCGACGTGGTCTCGGCGGTCGGGAACTGCATCTTCACGACGTATGCGGTGATCCCGGACACGCCGGACTGGGCGTACAACCCGGCGGGGATCTCGGCGAAGATCGCGTCCAAGGCGCTGGTGGCGTCGAGGGCGGCGGTGAATCATCTGTCCAAGCTCAGGCCGGGGGTGTTGCCGATTCACTACCCGGACATTCCGCAGTCGGCGGCGCTGGAGGCGCTGACCGGGGAGCGGTACAGGCTGGGTGATGTGATGGTGGCCGGGGAGCGCGGGTTCACGCTGGAGCGGATGATCAACCTCAGGGAAGGGTTGATGGGCGATGCAGATGCGCTGCCGCCGAGGTTGACGGACGTGCCCGAGCGGGCGGACGAGCCGCGGTCGAGGGTGCCGCTGGATGAGATGAAGCCGGTCTATTACAAGGTGCGGGACTGGGACAAGGCTGGCGTGCCGAATCGGTCCCTGCTGAGGAAGCTGGGGCTGGAGTTCGCGATGAACGAGGCCGAGCAGATCCGGGCGAATCCGAGGATGTTCCGGGAGCGGGCGCGGGGCGTGAAGGAGAACGAGGATGAGGCGATGGCCAAGGCGAAGGCCGCAATCGGGACGGAGGGTTAGGCCATGGTGAAGGTGAAGTTCTTCTCGCATATGAGGCGGGTACTCGGGACGAAGGAAGCGGAGTTCGGGTCGGGGAACGTGAAGGAGCTGATGAGGGATCTGGAGGCGAGGTTCGGGGATGAGTTCGGGAGCCGGATAGGGCACTGCAAGGTGTACGTGAATGGATCGAGTGTGGGTCTTGGGAGGGGGAAGCGGACGAAGTTGCGGGATGGGGATGAGGTGGTGATTCTGCCGCCGGTGGCTGGGGGGTAGGGGGCGAACAGGCCGGCCACATGCCCGCACAAAATCTCATTTCCATCCAATTCTGGACTTGCACGGCAACGCTTGTGCTCATTTTCGTTTGCCTCGCAGGCACACTCGCGCGAATTCGTAAGTTACGTGTTCGACGGACGGACATCGCGGGGATGTTTACCATCTTCGTTACCGCAGTGGCTTCGAGATTCTACTTCTCTCCACTCTCCGTGATCCACGGCAACTCACACGGCTATGAATACCTTGGCTCAGCCTTCAGTGGTGAGGGGTACTTCTATCATGGTTCCGGGTACTACGCATTCTATCATTGGCTCTCCCTAGCTCTCGGCCAAGATCCACAACTTGTCTTCACCTCCAACATACTCCTAAATTCATTATCCGCGATTCTGATCACCATCATATACATTCAATATATGTCACACAAGCCTGCCGCCTATTTTGCTGGGCTCAGCTACGCTCTATTTCCGGCCGCAATCCGTGTTTCTGGTTCAGAAAGTATGTTTCCCCTTGCTATTTTTCTTGGACTTATTGCGATTGCCAGTTGGACGGAGGCGCTCAAGACTAACTCGAAATGGTATTTCGCTACCGCAGCGAGCAGTCTTGCCATAGCTCTACAAACACGCCCGTCCATGCTGCTATTGTTTGTGGTCATCGCCTTAGTTTCGGCGAAACGGGACCGATTTACCACACCAAACCAGACTCGCACACGAATTGCCGTCGCCCTAGTTGCATTAATCATATTGACGTTGCCGTGGCTGGCGTTCCGTATCATTGTTTTTTCACATGAACTGCTTCCGAGCCATATGGACCTCTCTCCTTCGGCCCTGACTTCAATCAACTTCGAAAGCGTGCTGCTACTGAACCACAACTGGACCCCCTCTTGGCTTTGGATACTTACTCTGATTGGCGTTCCGTTCCTGGTAGTCCAGCAACGTACATTACTCACGATGTGCGCAGTTGGTTTGATATTCTCCCTGTGGCTAACAACAGCCTCCGGAGTTGGGCTACCTGCTGCCCAACTACGCCTCCAAAGTCCGCAACACGTTTTTGCAATCCTACTAGCTGGCGCGGGCTACCAGTGCGTGACACGACATCTTCCGAGTAGATTCGCTGGATGGGTGCTGGCTGGATCAATTGCGCTGGTAGGGTACACATCATCATCACGTATTCCACTCGCTGCGCAAAGATACGATGCGCAAACTGAGTATTTGTTCTTGGAAGAAAGCACTAGGAGCATCCCTCCAAATTGCCCCGTTGTTGTTTCCGATAGGTTCATGGCGGATGGAGTAATAATCTCGGAGTTCCCATGGTGGTGGCTGTCTGGGCAACAACTCATTGAAGCAAACGAGTTACCGCTAGAATCCGTGTTTTCTCAGTTTGACTGTCTGACTTATTATCGTGGAATCACTTGTTACCGCTTCACTTGGCAGGAGTTAGGCAGCGGCCCAGTCCCGCCAATTAGAAGCGAGTGCTTGAACCTCGAGAGCCGCTTCAATGTGACGCCGATGAGAACTCTCTCCTTCGACTCCGATCCGACTTACGAGTTCTTCATTACACCAAAGGAGGGCATCGAGATTGGATTCTACGCGCTCGGTCAGGCTCCTGCAGAACAGCCACCAAAACACACGGACGCCGGAAAACTCAACCCTAGCCCAATCGACACCGCACCGATTCACAATAACGACGCGGGGAACTCTGCATCGAGGAAGACTGATGCCCCGACTCAATAGAAGCCTGGCAGTAATTGTCCTGCTGTCTGTTGCTATTAACGCGAAGGCCATCGAGTGGAAGGAGGATTTTCTCCTGAACGAATCGGATGCTTCATTCTACTCAGCAGAATCCACAGCATACCTTGGGCAAGGTGGTGTGTACACGCTGGACATCAACGGCGACGACCAACTCGACATAGTCGTTTCAGCTCCCGGAGCAGATGTACAAGGTCAGGATACTGGAGGGATATTTCTCGTTCTTTCAGCAGCGAATTTCGCCTATCCAGACACGGATTTGGGCGCGCACTATTTCATCTATGGAGAACTAGACAACTCCATGGTTGGAGAACAACTGAGTGCGGTCGGCGATATCGACGGGGATGGGTATCAAGATTTGCTAGTAGCTGCGCCTCGATATTCGGTCGAAATCGACTATACTGGCATCGTATACATTGTATTCGGCGCGCCATCAGGCTGGATAGATCAACCGATAGCGGAAGCGGCGACATCGACTCTCATCCGAAGGGATGTTATCGGTAGCATCGGAAACGCTGTTGCTGGCGCGGGAGATGTCAACGGGGACGGATACGATGATATTCTTATTGGTGGACCGCAGAATGAAGGAGGGGGACACCATAATGGAACGACGTATCTGGTCCTGGGCCATTCGGAGGACTGGTCTACGCAGATCGATCTCGATGCTGCAGATGCGTCGTTCGATGGAGAAACTTCGAACAGCTACTCAGGCGGCGCTGTCAGCGGCGCAGGAGACACAAATGGTGATGGATACAGCGACTTCTTGATTGGTAATTCAATTGACGAGAACTATTCCACTCACAAGGCACACCTCGTTTTGGGTGCTGCCTCAGGGTGGGCGATGCACACCCCTCTAACATTAGCCGACGCTTCCTTTGTAGGCGAGGCTGAAGCCGACTGTGCAGGCCATTCTGTTGCGGGAGTCAGCGACCTCGACGGGGATGGTTTCGATGACATCCTAATTGGATCTCCAAGAAACGACGAGGCAGGGACATACGCGGGTCAAGTGTATTTGTTCTTTGGCAAAGACACCGCATGGGCGACGGACATCAACCTTGGGACAGCGGACGCCTCTATTACTGGTGAAGATGGCAGCAATCTATTTGGACGCAGCCTGAGTAGTGCCGGAGATCTCAATGCAGACGGATTCTCGGACATACTCATCGGAGCCTCTGGCAATGGAGAGTATATGGGTGGAGCGGGCCAGACGTATGTCTTCTTTGGTGGGCAAGCGAGTTGGTCCATGGACACTCCAGCCGATTCAGCTGAAGTGTCCTTTGTCGGCGAACAAGCTGATGACGCGTCTGGCTGGTTCGCGATAGGCGGCGGAGACATTGATGACGATGGATTCGATGACATCCTAGTCACTGCGCCCTTCAACGATGAGGCTGCTTCCGAAGCTGGCCAATTATACCTGTTGTATGGGACAAATTGTTTCGACCAAGACGGAGATGGATTCGGCAATCCAGGCGACGCAACCTGCCCGGAAGGAGCCGACCTCGACTGCGACGACCTCGACGCCGCCATCAATCCAGGCGCTGTGGAGTCGTGCAACGGGATAGACGACAACTGTGATGGCTCGACCCCGGCCGACGAACTGGACGACGACGCGGACGGTGTGAGGGTGTGCGAGGGCGACTGCGACGACTTGCAGGCCGCGGTCTACCCGGAGGCGGTCGAGGTCTGCGATTACCTCGACAACGATTGCGACGGTGAGGTCCCGTCGTGGGACACGGATCTGGATGGCGACGGGACGAGTGCCTGCGACGGGGACTGCCACGACGGCGACGCGACACTGTATGTCGAGGACCTCGACGGCGATGGAGTGAGCCCGTGTGACGGAGACTGTGATGACTCCGACGCAGCCATGCATCTGGAAGATGAGGACGGCGACGGGTTCAGCCCGTGCGACGGAGATTGCGACGACGAAGACACCGAATTGCATCCCGCGGCCGAGGAATCCTGCAACGGCGAGGACGACGACTGCGATGGGGAGCTGCCTGCGGATGAGATGGATGCCGACGGCGACAACTCGATGGTCTGTGACGGCGACTGCGACGATGAAGAACCATCAGCCCATCCAGGAGCACTCGAATTATGTGACGGCGTCGACAACGACTGCAATGGCGAAGTGGACGAAATCGACGGGGACGGGGATGGTTTTGGACCCACGGAGTGCGGCGGAAGCGACTGCAACGATTCGGAAGCCGAGGTGAATCCGACCTCCGCGGAGGACTGCGGAGATGGGGTCGACAACGATTGCGATGGGCTCATCGACGACCAAGACGAGGAATGCGCCGACTCCGGAGACGATGACGACATCGACGACATCGTGATGAACGACGATACCGATGACATGAGCGGGAGCGATGGTTGCGAGTGTGCCCAGTCGAACGCCGACCATCCAACCGACATCGTTCGTTTCGGATCGTTTGTTCTGTTCCTGGCTGGATGGCTGATACGCCGTCGTTGAAGGACGAAGCAAAACGGGAGGGACTCTTGGACCACTGGAAGCTGATCTCGCCACTCCTGGCATTGTTCTGGCTCGGCTGCCCCACCGAGACCACCACCGACGACGACTCCGCCCCCACCGACGACGACGACGACGTCCTGGAACCGGGCGGGCAGATCGACGCGCCGACAGCCCTGGACTTCGGCGAGGTCGGCGTGGGCGAGTCGGCCGAACTGACGGTCGAAGTCCGCAACACCGGCGTCCAGCCGCTGCTGATCTCCGCGGTGTTGCTGGTGGGCTCCTCCGAGGACTTCACCGTGATCTTCGACGAGGAGGTCTCCCTCTCCGCAGACGGCAACGTCT
>CAZLEO010000185.1:0-19545 GCA_964558555.1 uncultured Rickettsiales bacterium
CGTCGTGGCCGTCGTCGCCGTCGTCGTCGTCGCCGTCGTCGTCGTCGTAGTCGTCGTAGTCGTCGTAGTCGTCCTCGTAGTCGTCGTAGTCGTCGTAGTCGTCCTCGCCGATGACGATCTCGTCGGAGTCGCTGATGACGATCAGATCGTCGTCGTCCTCGTCCTCCTCATCGTCATACCGGCGGCGGTCCTCTTCCTCGCGCTCGCGGCGCCGGCGGTCCTCGTCTTCGCGCCGACGTTCGTCCTCTTCGCGAGCCCTGCGTTCGTCATCCTCGCGCGCGCGACGCTCCTCGTCGCGGCGCCGGCGCTCCTCTTCCTCGCGGGCACGACGTTCGTCGTCCTCGCGGCGCCGGCGGTCCTCGTCCTCGCGGGCGCGGCGCTCGGCCTCCTCGCGCGCGCGGCGCTCCTCGGCCTCGCGGACGCGTCGCTCCTCTTCCTCGCGAGCGAGACGCTCGGCTTCCTGCTTGGCGCGGATCTCCTCCTCGGACATGTCGAGATCGACGATGCCGATGTCCTCCTCGCCGGCGCCGAAGTCGAAGTCGGCGCCGAGGAGGTCGTCGTCCTCCATGGCCAGGAGATCGACGTCCACGTCGATGCCCATGTCCTCTTCCTCGGCCTCGGCCACGAGCTCGGCGGCGGACTTGGGACGGACGCCGGTGAGCAGCTCGCCGACCACGGGCGGGATCTGGTTGAGCATCTGCTCGGGGGAGGTGTTGACCTCGTCCTCGATGGTGCGCTCGAAGGAGCGGCCGCTGGGATCGTAGAGGCGGAGCTTGATCTTGAAGCTGTCGTCGGAGCTGCCGTCGAGGACCGAGCCGACGATGAGCCGCTCGTACCCGTTGTTGTCGGCGAACTTGGTCAGGCAGCTGGTGCTGGCCGGGCAGCCGTTGTCGAACTCCTCGGCCCCGTGCTGCATGGTGAACTCGAAGTCGCCCTGGATATCGACCTCGCTGACGACCAGCGACGTGATGTTGACCACCACGTTCTTGGTGATCTTCTTGCCGCCGCCGGTCAGCTCCAGCACCCCGCAGGTCTGGGCTTGCGCGAACGTGGCCGCGGCGAGCACGCAGGTCAGTAACGATCCTGAGAGGAGTATCCGTAGGATTCTCGTCCACATGGGGACACCTCGATGGTTTTGGCGGCTCCTCCGAACGGGCGCATCCACCGGTGAAACGAGCGAGCCGCCAATTCGTTCCACCAAGCCCCGCGTACAGCGTTTTTCGCACACGTACGCGGCCCACCCTCCCGGCGGGCTGCAGCAACTTACCACAATCACCCGCGCGGGTAAGAGGGGAATTCGACGGAGATCGACGGGTCGATCCAGCAATTGACAGGGCCCTGACGCTCGGCCATTTTGAGCCATCGCATGTCTCGAATTCCCTCCCGACCCTTCCTCGCCGGCGTGACCACCAGTGTCGTGGTGGGCGCGGTTTGGGGGATGATCGACGCGCTGGGCGCCTGGGACCGCACCGTGCTTTTCCTGCGCGCCGACCAGGTCGCCGTGCTCCTGGCGGTCGGGATCGCCGCGGGTTCGGCGCTGGGGCTCGCCGCGGGCCTCGCCTCGGGGATCGTCCCGCGATTGCGCGCGCCGCTGACGTCGGGCGCGGTGACCCTGTCCGCGCTGTCCCTGGTCGCGTCGCTGGCGCGCCTCGTGCGCGAGCCGGTGCTGGGCCGGGACGTACAGATCCTGCCCGGGGGCGTCTACTCGGCCGTGGGCGTCTCGATCCTGGTGGCGTCGCTGCCCCTGGTCGCGGTGGTGGTCGCCGACCGTCGCCGTCCCCCTGCGGCGGTGGCCCTGTGGAAGGCCTGGGCGCTGGTCCTGGTGCTGGTCACCTGGTTCACGCCGTGGGGATCTCGCTCCGGTGCGCGGGCCGACGCGCCGGCGGACGCACCCAACCTGCTGCTGGTGACCCTGGACACGTTCCGCGCCGATCACATGGGCGCGCTGGGCGCCACGGACGATCCGACGCCGCGCATGGACGCCCTGGCCAGCCAGGGCGCCCTGTTCACCCGCGCGTACTCCCAGATCCCCATCACGGGCCCGTCGCACATGTCGATCCTCTCGGGGACCTACCCGTGGACCCACGAGACCCTCGCCAACGGCGTGGCCGTGCCCGCGGACGTCCCGGTCCTGCCGGTGATCCTGGGGGAGTCCGGCTACCGCACCGCCGCCTTTGTCAGCGCCTTCGTGCTCGACGGCGCGTTCGGCTACGGCCGCGGCTTCGACGTGTACGACGACGCCCTCATGCGCCCCAAGGGGGTGTTCGAGCTGTCCGGGCTGCGGGTGTACGACCAGCTGCGCGTGCGCTTCGGCGACCTGTCGGACGTGGAGCGGCGCGGTGACGTGACCGTGGACGACGCGCTGGGCTGGCTCGACACCGTGGACCCGGACCGGCCGTTCTTCCTGTGGGTGCACCTGTTCGATCCGCACGGCCCCTACGCGCCGCCAGCCCCGTACGATTCGATGTACTACGAGGGGGACCCGCGCGATCCGTCGGTGGACACGATGTCCGAGGCCACCGACATCGCCGAGTACCTCGCCCCATCGCTGCAGGGCATCACCGACATCCAGTGGCCCGTGTCCCAGTACAAGGGCGAGGTGACCTTCACCGACGCCCAGCTGGGGCGATTGCTCGACGGCGTCGCCGACCGCGGGCTGGACGAGGACACGGTGATCGTGGTGGTCGCCGACCACGGCGAGAGCCTCACGGAGCACGAGTACTACTTCAACCACGGCGCGCACCTGTACGATCCCTCCATGCACGTGCCCCTGTTCATCGTCGCGCCCGACTCGGTGCGGCCGGACACCACCGTGGACAAGGTGGTGGAGAACATCGACCTGTTGCCGACCATCCTCGAGCTGCTGTACCAGCCGATCCCCGCGGACCTCCCCGGGCAGAGCCTGGTGCCGCTGATGCAGGGGGACGACGTGGGGGACGGCCAGGCCCTGACCATCTGCTTCGACCGCGAGGCCAACCGCGCCAAGCGGGCGTTCATGCGCTACCGCCGGCTGGGTATTCGCCGGGCGAACCTGTCGTTCATCTACCGCGAGGAGGGGCCCGAGGAGATCTACGACCTCGGTCGCGATCCCGGTGAGAACGAGAACCTGGCGAAGCTGGCCAACCAGGGCTTCCTGGTGCAGGATCTGGCTGCCACGGCCGAGGAGCTCCTCGAGTCCGCGGGCACGGGCGCGTTCGAGCGGTCCGAGCTGAGCGCGGGTACGGAAGAGCGCCTCAAGAGCCTGGGTTACATCGAGGACGACGAACCGACCGAGGAGGGGACTCCCGCGGACGCGGCCCCGTGATCGGCGTCGGGCCGACGGGAGGCGAACAACGACGATGAAGAAGCGGATCACGCGCTGGATCGTGCCGGGCATGGGCCTGGGGTGGGCCGCGGCCCTGGGGCTGCTGGGCTGGATCCTGCCCATGAACCGCCAGTTCCTCGACCACATCCTCCTCGCGATCGCGGCCTTCGTCGTGGTGCCCGCCCTGGTCGGTCCGCTGGTGTCGGTGCTCCTGTCGTTGATCTTCCGCTGGGCGTGGCGCGGCTGGTTGGGGATCAGCGACGTGTGGGTGTCGCGGCTGACGAAGCTCTCGCTGGCCCTGGGCCTGCTCACGCTGATGTGCTGCATCCTGGGCCCGTTCCTGCCGGCGAAGCGGCTGCACACCCGGCTGATGATCTACGGCGTGGACGGAGCCACCTGGGACGTGGTGGAGACGGTCCGCCCGCTGCAGATGTTGCCGGAGCTGACCCGCCTGGAGGCGGGCGGCACCCGTGGCGTGCTCACGTCCATCGAGCCCATGCTCAGCCCCATCGTCTGGACCACCATCGCCAGCGGCCAGCCCCTGGACGACCACGGCGTGGCCGGCTTCCACGTGGAGAACACCGACTGCAAGGTGGCGCGAATCTGGGACGTGCTGGAGGCCGAGGACCTCGTGGTGGGGACGTACAAGTGGCTGGTGACGTACCCGCCCCGCGAGATCAACGGCTTCATGGTCCCCGGCTGGCTGGCCACCGGCCCCGATGTCTACCCGCCCGACCTGGCGTTCGCGCGGCAGTTCGAGCTGAGCCGCAAGGCCCTGTCCCGCGGCAAGGACCACCCGGACTCGATACATCCGGTGGTCTACGCGGCCCTGGGCGCTCGCCACGGGCTGCGTCTCTCCACCCTCGCCGCCGCGGCGAAGGTCTCGATGACCGCGGTGGAGCCCGGACGCGAGGTGGAGCGCATGCTGCAGATGCAGACGCTGCGGGCCACCATCGATCGAGACCTCTTCTTCGGGCTCATGGACCGCTACGACCCCGACGTGGCCACCTTCACCTACTACCCGACCGACGCCGTGGCGCACCGCGCCTGGCAGTACTTCGAGCCCGAGAAGTTCGGCGGCCTCAGTGAGGAGGGACGCGATCGGTGGGACGTGATCCCCGCCACCTACCGCCAGGCGGACGAGATCCTCGGCGAGATCCGCGGGAGGTTGCCCGAGGACGTCCACCTCATGCTGCTGTCGGACCACGGCATGACCGCGGCCGGCAGCGAGGGCGGCGTGGCCGTGTACGGGCTGCGCGCCGGCGAGGTGGACCGCGTGCTCAAGGCCCGCGGCGCCACGGTGGACGTGGCACAGGTGGGTATGAAGGCCACCGTGGCCGTGGCCGAGGACAGCCCCGTGCCGGCGGCCGAGGTGCGAGCCCTGTTGCGGCGCTTCACCATCGGCGGGCGGGTCCTGTTCGAGATCGAGGACCTCTCCCCGGGGGTCTTCGGGCTGACGCTGGCGCTGAAGGGGGACGTCAAGGCCCGCGCGGCCGAAGCCGTGTCCCTGCCCGATGGCGACAGCGTGACCCTGGAGACGTTCATGCGGATGCGCGCGGACTACTCGGGTGTGCACCACGAGGACGGGGTGATCGTGCTGTTCGGCCCGCGCATCAAGCCGGACAACGAGCTGAAGGACGCCGACCTGTACGACGTGGCGCCCACGGTGCTGGCCCTGATGGACCTGCCCGGGTCGGACGACATGGTCGGGCGTGTCCTCGACGAGGCGTTCGTCGAGGCGCCGCAGCTGGACGAGGGCCCCGCGTCGTACCGCGCCAACCCGCTGAAGCAACCGTTCCTCGCCGGCGAGGCCGGGGACGTGGACGGCGAGGAGGCGCTGCAGCGCATGCTCGAGGAGCTGGGTTACGTGGACCGCCCGAGCACCCCGGAGCCGCGGCCGCCGACCCGCCCCCCCGCCGATGACGACGACTCGGGGGCGGCCCAGTGAGAATCCTGGTCGTCTCCCGTCGGTACCCCCCGGATCAGTTCAGCGGCACCGAGACGGTCATCTCGCACGTGTACGACAAGGCGCGCGAGGAGTACCCCGTCCACCTGGTCGCGGGCTGGGTGAGGGATCCCTCCCTGCTGCCCGACGACGCGTGCAAGGTGCCGCTGGCCGGCGTGCCCAAGCCCGTCGCCTGGCTCCGCATGGCCCGGGCGGCCCGGCGCGAGATCCGGCGCTTCAAGCCCGACGTGGTGCTCGCCAACTCCATCGAGACCCCGGCGGGCCTCGCGCCCACGGTGGCCATCGTCTACGACTTCAACTTCGGCAGCTCGCGGCGCCTGATCACCGCGCGGCTGCGGGAGCGCTTCTACCGGCGGCAGTCGCGCAGGTTCGCGCGCAGTGTCGTCATCAGCGAGGCCACCCGACAGGCGGCCATCGTCCAGGGGTTCGACGCGGCCAAACTGGCGGTGATCCACCCCGGCGTGGACGTGGACCGCATCGCGCCGGCCGACGCCGCCCCGACCGCCCCCGGCGCCGACGGCCAGGTCGTGCTGGCGTATCCGTCCCGCATCATCCCCGGCAAGGGGCAGCACCACGCCATCGAGGCCTTCGAGGGGCTGCCGGCCCCCTGGCGGGATCGCGCCGAGTTGCGCATCGTGGGCGCCGCCCCAGACCCCGAATACCTGCAGTCCCTGCGCGACCGCGCCCAGGGGCTGAACGTCACCTTCCACCTCGACGTGCCCGAGATCGTGCCCTTCTACCAGTCCGCCCACGTGGTGCTCTTCCCCACGATGATGGAGGAGGGCTTCGGCTACACCGCGGTGGAAGGGCTGGCGTGCGGCAGGCCGGTGGTGCACTTCCGTTGCGCCGCCGTGGACGAGGCGTGTGGCGGCCACGCCGTGGGCGTCCCCGCCGGCGACTCGGCGGCCATGGCGCGCGCCGTCGCCGAGGTCCTCGACGACCCGCGCCGCGCCGAAGCCATGGGCCGCGCCGGCCGCGACCACGTGGTCGCCAGCTACGCCTGGGAGGTGATCTGGCGCAAGTACCGCAGCGTGCTCGCCATCGCCGCCGGCCACGACAGCGCCGCCGAGGTGAGCGATCACCTCGCCCAGCGCCACACTACTGCGCACTGATCTCCCCCGAGATAGACTCGCCCCGAGGAGAGGGGATCCCATGCGCAATATCTGCGGTCTGGTCTGGCTCGCCATTCTCGTCGGTTCCTGGTCGCCGGTGGTCGCCCGCGCGGACACCGTCCTGCTCGACGAGGCCCTGGACGACGGCTCGTGCGACTTCGCCGCGTGCACCATCAGCGAGGGCGCCTTCGACGCCGGCGGCTGGCGGGTGATCTCGGCGGGCTCGCGGCTGCACTTCGATCTGAGCGCCCTGGCGCCGGACGGCGTGGCCTGCGGCGAGGTGTCGCTGGAGTTCTACAACTTCGATCCGGTCCACACCGGTCACACGGGCGAGTACGTCAACTTCCTGGGCCTGTACGAGGACGACCACGGCAACAACTGGGACGCGGCAGGGGCCGACGAGTCCCAGCTCCAGTTCCAGGGCACGTGCGACCAGTGCGTCGGCGTCGAGGACTACTGGCGCGACTGGCGCGTCAAGTTCAAGGCCGGCGCCTGCGACTGGGACATCGAGGAGTGTGGCGGCGAGAACGCCTACCTGCCGCCCAACAACACCTACGACATCGACTGGGCCGAGACCCTGGATACCCACTACACGGCCTCGGCGGCGTGGGACTGCAGCGAGCTGCAGTACGCGCTCACCGACGGCGCGCACTCGTGGAGCGGTGGCGGAGACTGGGGCTGGCACCCGGCCCACGCCACGGGACGCGCCCACTTCCGCCACCTGTTCGTGGGCAGGGACCACAGCCCCGGGGCGAGTCGCTACATCGACGGGGCGGTCTACGTCCGCGTGCAGGTGATCGAACACGACGACTGCGACTGCGTGGGGGCCGGGGACGACGACGACGCGTCCGACGACGACGACGCGTCCGACGACGACGACGCGGTGGGGGACGACGACGACGCGGGGGACGACGACGCGACCGCGGGGGACGACGACTCCGCTCCGGGGGACGACGACTGGACCGACCACACGGACGACGGCGGCTGGGGCTGTGCGGCCACGCCCGCCGGCTCCGGGATCGCCGGCGTGATCCTCCTGGGCCTGCTGACGTGGGTGAGGCGGAAGGTGCGCTAGCCCGCTATAGTGCGATTCCATGAAGTGGTACGACTTTTACGAGGGTCGCGTGGGTGTGGGGCACGCCTGGACCACGGACCAGGTGCGGCGCGTAGTCGAGGAGACGTTCGACCGGCTCGGCGCGCAGCTCCCGGCGCCCGGCACCGAGGTGGTGGTCAAGCCCAACCTCAACAACGATCTGCCCGCCCTGGTGGGCAACTGCGCCGACCTGCGGGTGCTGCAGGCCCTGCTCGAGGTGCTGCGCGACCGCGGCCACGAGCGCATCACCCTCGCCGACGGCTCCAACGTGGGCATGGAGCGGCGTAACATCGACACCTTCGGGCGCCTGCGCGTGGACCGGCTGGCGAAGCGGTTCGGCGCACGCACCGTGGACCTCAACCGCACCGAGGGCCGCGACGTGTCCCTGGAGACGGGCGTCACGTCGGTCGCCCGCGAGATCCTGGACGCGCCGTTCCTGATCGCCGTGCCCAAGCTCAAGACCCACGCCGAGGCCGGCCTGAGCATGGCCACCAAGCTGTGGGTGGGCGCCGTGGTGGCCCAGCGCAAGCGCGACGTGCACGCCGATCTGCTGCGTAACCTGCCGACGCTGGCCGCGGCGATCCATCCGCACCTGATCCTGCTGGACGCCCTGGTGGGCATGGAGGGCAACGGCCCCGGGGACGGCCTGCCGTTCCGCATGGACACGATGGTCGCCTCCACCCACCCCTGGCTGCTCGACCTGACCACGGCGCGGCTCGCCGGCTTCCCCTTCGAGGAGCTGTGCTACCTGGTCCACGCCAGGGACGACGGTCGCTTCGCCGCAGACCTTCCGGATCGCGTCGCCGAGGTGGTCCCCGTGCGACGGCGCATCCAGCCCGCGCCGCCGCGCAGCCTCCTCGCGCCGTTGAGCGAGCACCGGCTGTTGCGGCCCCTCAAGCTCGCCATCCGCCCGGTGGTGGATCACCCGCTGGTCAGCCGCGCTGCCTACTCCCTGGGGGTGATCCAGGACCGCTACGTGGCGGACGACGACTCCGTCACAGGGTTCGAGCGGCGCGACGATCCGTGCACCGAATGCGGACGCTGCGGCGAGGTCTGCCCCGATCGTATCCCCTGGCAGGACATCGGCACCACGGAGCGCGGCCAGGGCTGCCTCGGCTGCCTGTACTGCCACTGGATCTGCCCGACGCAGGCCATCGACCTCATCGGCGATCCGGCCTACATGCAGGCCCACCTGGATCGCTACAAGCCCCTGGTCGAGGGCCTTTGACCACCGATCCGGTCGGCTTTGCGACGAATCGTCGACGATCCTCGCGCACGCTCGTTATGATGTACGCGAAGGAGAGGTTCTCATGGACGGCCTGGCCAGACGACTGGGAGTGGCGCTGCTGATCGGCGCGACCGGACTGTGGGTGCTCGGATGCGACTCGGGCAGTGGCGGTGGCGGAGGCGGCGACGACGACGATGACGCGGCCGCGTCGCTGCCCGACACGGACGGCGACGGCCTGGCCGACTCCTTCGAGGAGGAGGTGGGCACCGACCCCGAGGCCGACGACAGCGACGGCGACGGCTACCTCGACGGGGACGAGTGGTCGGAGTTCTCCGATCCGCTCGACGAGTTCGACTACACGTACGAAGGGGGTTACGGCCACTTCCCGTACCCCGACGACCTGACCGGGGAGCCCGCGGCCCAGGGCGCGGTCGTCGGCGACTTCACGCTGGTGGATTCATACGGCCAGGAGGTGCAGCTGTACACCTTCTACGGCAACGTGATCCACGTGTTCTCCGCAGCGGACTGGTGAGGCGCCTGTGTTTCGTACGCCGGTACGGCGCAGGCTGAATACGACCAGTACGCGGACCAGGGTTACCTCATCATGGCGTTGATGATCGACGGCACGACCGGGGTGAACACCTGGGCTTCGAACTACGGTTTCCCCTTCCCGATCCTCGACGACGAGGCCAACGCGGGGTCCGGCGCCATCGGTATCGGCGACTACATCCCGTACCACGTGCTCATCGGCCGGGACATGACGATCCGCGTCCTCGACGGTCAGCCCTCGGACTCGGACATCCAGGCCGCGCTGGACGAGGAGTGGCCCGAGGTGGAGTACCCCGTGCCCCCCGACCTCGAGAACCCGGGCGACGACGACGACGACGAGGTCCCGGACGAGGAGCTGGACACGGACCTGAGTGGCTCGTCGAGCAACCCCTTCCTCGACTCGTCGCGCAACTCCTGGAACGGTTCGGTGGTGTGCGCTGTCGGCTCGACCTCGGCCGCCCCCTGGATCGCCGCGGCCCTGATCATCCCTGCGCTGGTCTGGCGCCGGCGGCGCTGAGCCTCCTCAGCATCTTCATACACCGCTGCAGCAGCTGAACGCCCCGGGCGAACGCCACGGAGGCGAACCCGTGCGCCAGCACCGCCTCGACGGGCGGGACCTGCTGGTTCCAGTAGGTCCAGCAGTGGCGGGACGTGCCCCAGTACTCCAGGAAGATCCCCAGGGTGGCGCCGGTGACGAACAGCACCAGGTCGCGGCCGCGCCGCGCGCCGATCGCCACGACCACGACCATCAGCACCAGCACGCCGATGGACCAGGGGTGGGTGATCGCCGGCCGCATCAGCCGCGTGAACAGCAGCACGAAAAGCGGCAACGCCACCCAGTACGCCGGACCCAACCGCTTGAGCCACGGCAGCAGGCGGTCCGTGGCGCGGGACAGCCGATCGATGCACAGGGCCGCCACGGGCCACGCCGGCAGGATCCACAGGGGCGGCCGCTCCGCCGTGAAGTAGACCCACAGCTGGGTGTTCGTGCCCCACCCCTCGATCACCAGGCCGCCGAAGAGCCCCACCACGGCGAGCTTCACGTCGCGCCTGGGGTTCGGGCGCCACAGCAGGGCGCCGGTCATCAGGACCCAGATGCCGCTGAGCAGGTAGTCGGGCTTGGCCCGGGGATCGATCAGCCACGGGTTGAACAGCCAGACCACGCCGTACACCGCGCCGATGGCGGCGAGGGCGCCGATGCTGCGCTTGTCGTAACCGGCGATCAGATCGCGCAGGAGGCCGAACAGGGCGCGCTTCATGGTCCAGCCGCCGGATGGATGGACTGCAGCCAGCCCATCAGCAGATCCGCGGCGGGACGCCCGAGGAGACGCTCGGCCTCGTGGCGGCATCGCTCGGCCTCGGTGCGCCACAGCCGGCCCTGCTCGGCGGCGTCGATCATCCCGGCCTCGCGCTGGAACACCAGCCCCTGCTGCAGGTGGTAGCTGTCCTCCACCAGCACGCGCAGCGACCGCGCCGTCTGGGGGTCGATCTCGTACTGCAGCACGAACGCATCGACCACCTCGAAGGCGGTCATGTCGGGGATCTCGCCGGCGACCAGCTGCCTCTCGCCGGATGCGGCCGGGGCGGACGCCTTCGGGGGACCGGCCGTGGCGAGCAGGTACGTCTGGACGGCGCAGACCACCAGGAGCGCAGCCGCGATCAGCCACGGCAGCCGCGAGGCCTGCACCGGCAGGCGGACGGTACCCTTGCGTGATCCTGGACTCGACGTGGAGGCGCCCATCCGCTTCTGCTCCCCGATCGCTCACCCCGGGTTCGAACGGGGGTAAGCTTGACGCATGGCCTGGACGCTGACAAGGCCGTCACCGCCCCGTGGGCGGCTCCTGTGGCCGGCCGCAGCGGTCGTCGCGGCTGCGTGCCTGCTCGGATGCCCCCCCGAGGAGGAGCCCCCCGGCCACATCCTGTGGGTCGAGGGTGAGGAGGACGCGCTCCAGTACCCCTGGATCGGGCCCGAGGAGTTCGAAGCGGATCCAGTGGCGCGGACGGTCGTGACCACGCACGAGCCGCGGCACGAGGACATCGAGATCGTCGTGGACTGGATGCAGCTCGAGCCGGGGATGGTCGTCGCCGACGTGGGATCGGGGTCGGGGTTCTACACCTTCGAGATCGCGCAGCGGGTCGGGCCGACCGGGCGGGTGTACGCCCTGGACCTCAACCGCGTCTTCCTGGACAACCTCCGCTACGCCGGCGCCAGCCGCGAGCTCAATCCCCACGACAACGTCGTCCCGGTGAACAACGTCGCCACCAGCACCACGCTGCCGCCGGAGACGCTGGACCTGGCGTTCGTGTCCCACCTCAACCACCTGATGTACAGACCCCTGGGGCGCCTCGAGGATATCGAGATGCTGTACAGCCTGGCGGAGACCGTGCGTCCGGGGGGACACGTGCTGGTGATCCAGTTCTGCTTCCAGTTCGAGGGTACGCAGCCCCGCGACGTGGTCCCGCTGGTGACCGATCCCCGCGAGGCCCTGCGGCTCAACTTCGAGTCGGCCGGGCTGATCCTGGAGGCGCACCACGAGTTCGAGGGCGAGGACACGGTGATGTACCGGTTCGGCAGGCCTGAACAGCTGCCATGGCTGACCGGTCAGGGGGAAGGCAGCTCGTCCACCCAGCCGAGGTAGCCGAACGCCGAACCGAGCTCCAGGTTCACCTGCCACACCACCTCGCCATCGGGGGTGACCTCGTCGATCTGACCCGAGGTGGACCACACGACCAGGCGGTCGCCGCCGGGCAGCAGGACCACGTCGCCGTAGGTGGGGCAGATCAGCGGCGGATCGGTGACGTGGCTCCAGCGCAGCTCGGCCAGGCCGTTCTCCCAGTCCAGCGCGTACTCCACCGCCGCGGAGTTCATGGCCGCGTCGGCCCAGTTCTCGAACACGAGCACGCCGTCGTCGAGCACCTGGAAGCCGTGCTGGCCCGAGTACAGCGCCGTGCTCCCCTCGGCCAGGGCGAAGTCGCTGCGATCGCCGCCGATGGTGGCGAGGATCTCGCCGGTGGTCCGGTCGATCTGCTCGATGGAGCCGAAGTTGCGCAGGGAGACGTAGTACGTGTCCGACGCCTCGTCATGGACCAGCGAGTTGGCGTGGCCCCAGGTGCCGGCCATGGTCGAGGGGTCCTCGGGCCGGTACTCGGCCTCGTCCCACATGTTCCACACCTCGGTCTGCACCCCGTCCGGGCCGACCTCGACGAGCTTGTGGCCCTGGACCTCCTCGTCGTCCACCAACCGTACGTCGTGCTGCAGCACGGCCACGGTGCCGTCGGGCAGCTCGGCCAGGTCGTGGTGACACTCGCCGCCCACGCCCAGTTCTGCCTCGCCGCTGCCGTCGAGCCGGATGCGTACCGGGCCGACCTCGTCGTCCAGCGGATCGGGGGTGAAGGCCAGGAACAGCATGGACTCGCCGTCGCCGGACAGCAGCGCGTTGGCCGCCACCCGCCCCACCTCGTCCTCGCCGGCCCACCACCACACCCAGTCGCCGTCGCGGTCGAGGATGACCGCGGTGGGTGCGGGCGCGGTCAGCGCTCCGACGAGGAATCCCTCGAACGCTGCGCCCGGATCGGAGCCCGAGAGGGTGACCTCCGGCAGCCAGGGCGGTTCGGGGCCCGTGGTCACGGTGAGATCCGGCCCGAGGTAGGTGTCCTCGCCCACGGCCACGCTCGGCCGCAGGTCGTACTCGGTGGACGGCTTCAGCCCCAGGATCGTGGCGCGGAACCCCTCTCCGTCGGGCCGCGCGACCACGCGGCGGTCCAGCGCTCCGATCCCCACCTCGACGCAGGGGTCCTCCATGTCGTCGAGGGACACGGTCCAGGTCACCTGCACCACCGTGGGGATGGTCTCGCTGACCTCCGCGGAGACATCCCACTCGACCCCGTCGTCGTCGTCGTCCCCAGGGGTGGCGTCGTCGTCGTCCCCGGAGGTGTCGTCGTCGTCCGCCGGCGGCTCCTGTTCCCCGTCACACCCGCCGATCGCCGCGGTGAGCAGCGCGGCGAGCAGCGCGGGTCGCCACGACGATCTCACGACTGCAGCTCGATGCGGTGGTCCAGCATGCGGTCGCCGTCGAAGGTGGCCCACATGCGGAAGGTGCGGTCGGACAGCATCACCGGCAGCCAGATCCGGTCGTCGTCCCACATCTCGTCGAAGGGCAGGTCGTCCAGCGGGGTCCACAGGGGGACCGCCTCGTCCGTCTCCCGGGCCTCGCCGGCGCAGTCGTCGGCGCGGAACACGGTGCAGTGGATGGTCAGGCCGTCGACGAACTGGAACCACAGCCGGCCCATCTCCCGGGCCCCCTGCGCCTGTACACCCAGCTCCTCGTGGGTCTCGCGCACCGCGCACTCCAGCAGCGTCTCGCCGGGATCGAGCTTGCCGCCCGGGCCGTTGATCTTGCCCGCGCCGATCCCGCGCTTCTTGCGGATCAGCAGCACGCGGTCGTCGCGCACGATGAACATCAGGGTCGCCGGGATCTGCGGCGTCCAGTCGTCCCAGTCGACGTCGGTCACCATCAGGGGGGCGGTGGTCATGTACGGTACCTCTCCTTGATCCCCTTCTTGTAGATCTTGCCCGACCCGGTCCGGGGCAACGCCTCGACGAAGTCCACGGCCTTGGGGGCCTTGTACCGCGCCAGGCGCTGTTTGCAAAACGCGATGATCTCGTCCGCGTCGGCGCCGCGGCCGGGCTGGAGCACGACCACGGCGCGGACGGCCTCGCCCCAGTGGTCGTCGGGGACACCCACCACGGCGCACTCGAGCACGGCGGGGTGCTCGGCGAGGACGTGCTCGACCTCGGTGGAGTACACGTTCTCGCCGCCGGTGACGATCATGTCCTTGCGCCGGTCGACGATGTTGACGTACCCCTCGTCGTCGATCACCGCGAGGTCGCCGGTGCGCAGCCAGCCGTCGCAGAAGGCCTCGGCCGTGGCGTCGGGGCGGTTCCAGTAGCCCGGGGTGACCGAGTCGCCCCGAACCCAGATCTCACCCACGGTCTCGTCGTCACGGGGCACGTCCGCGCCGAGGTCGTCCACCACCCGCAGGTCCACGGTGATGAACTCGCGGCCCGTGCGCGAGAGGTACTCGAAGCGGCGATCGGCGGGCAGGTCCCGCAAGTGGTCCTTGAGCAGGCTCAGCGTGAGGTAGGGGCTGGTCTCGGTCATGCCGTAGGTCTGCACGTAGCCGCAGCCAAAGGTCTCCATGATGCGGCGGACGAGCTGCGGCGCGATGGGGGCGCCGCCGGAGAGGATCAGGCGCAGGGAAGGGTAGGGGGCGTCGCCGGCGCCGGGCTCGTGCACGAGCTGGTTGAGCATCGTGGGGATGAGGTTGGTCAGCGTGACGCCGTCGCCTCGAAACGTCTGCAGCACGGCGGCGGGATCGAACCGGGGGACGACCACGTGTCGGCCGCCCACCGCGGTGATGGCGAAGGTGGCCCAGGCGTCGGCGAGGTGGAACATGGGCGCCACGTGGGCCCACGTGTCGGCGTCGCTCAGGCCGAGCTCGGCGATGGTGCCCCACGCGTGGGAGACCACGTTGGCGTGGGTGAGCATCACACCCTTGGGCCGGCCGGTGGTGCCGCTGGTGTAGTAGAGGTGCGCGACGGTGTCGCCGCCCGGCGGCATGGGGGGCAGCGTCGCGTCAGCCCCTGTCAGGACGTCGTCGTACAGTTCTCCGTGGATGTGGGCGACGGGGACCTCGGTGACCCCGGTCCAGAGGATGTGGCGGAGCTCGCCCGCGCCTTGATCCAGGGCGTCGCGCACCTGGTCCGCGTGGACACCGGCGGCCACGAGCACCGTGGCACCCGAGTCCCGCAGGATCGCGGCGATCTCCCGGCCTGCCAGGCGGGTGTTCAGCGGCGTGAGGATGACTCCCGCGCGCGCGCCGGCGAAGTAGGCCTCCACGAACACGTGGCAGTTGGGGTGGAGGATGGCGACGCGATCTCCGGCGGTCGCGCCCGCCCGCGCCAGGCCCCTCGCCAGGGCGCGCACCCGCGCAGCGAGCTCGGCGTAGGTGGTCCGGTGGTCCCCGCAGACCACGGCCTCCCTGTGGGGCCACAGACGCTCGGCGCGACCGAGCAACGAGGCGATGTGCATGGCGGCCTCCTGGCGAGGCGATCTTGTCGGGGCCCGTGTACGATGGCAACCTCTCGCACCCGAGGTGACCCATGGAGAAGATCGGACGACGGATCTGGACCTACCTGCCCGAACAGGGCGACCGGGCGGTCCTGGCCAGGGTGGACGACGTGGCGACCAGCCCCGGCTTCGAGGTGGCGACCTACCCGGAGCTGGTGCAGCGCGTGGCGACCATCGGCTACCTCAACTCGCGCTACAACCTGTTCTTCCGTGGCCAGGGCAAGGACTACCGCATCCGCAAGCGCGACGGCAGCGACGGCGCGTCGGCGCTGTACGCGACGCTGTACCGATCCTCCAAGCGCTCCATCTCCAGGACGGAGCGGCAGGAGCGCGTCGACAAGCTCGACTGGTACACCCGGGCCCTGGCGAGCAGCTATCCCGGTCGATCGTCCCGGGACAAGACGCGCCTGGAGAAGTTCCACGAGGGCAGCTGGGCGCTGCTGCAGCACTACAAGGTCTGCGACACGCCGCTGCTCGACGTGACCCAGTCCCTGCGGGTGGCGTCGTCCTTCGCCACCATGGACCGCACCGATGGGCTCGCCTACGCCTACGTGTTCGGCCTGCCCAACGTGAACGGGTCCATCTCGTTCTACGCCGACAAGGCCATGGTCCTGGTCCGGCTGCAGTCCGTGTGCCCGCCCGAGGCCAAGCGCGCCCACTTCCAGGAGGGGTATCTCGTCGGTCAGTTCCCCTGGGTTCGCAAGAAGTACGCGCACCTCAACCTGTCGGTGCGCATGCTCGCCAAGTTCGCGCTGCGCGTGGACACCTTCTGGACCGACGACTTCCCGCCCATCACCGAACAGGCGCTCATGCCCAAGGACGACGACCTGCTCGACTACTTCGACGATCTCGAGGACGGCCGGGTGGACGTCCAGTAACGTTCGGGGAAATTCGGAAACCGCGACACCGGTCCAACGCCCCCCGGTAGCACCGTTCGAAGCACTCTCCCGTTAGGGCGGCCTCCTGCGCTCCACGGCTGGCGGGCGGCTCCGGCGCGCCAACCAAGCTGCCTTCAGGTTCCCCCAGCGAGAACTCCAGACCGTCTTGGTCGACCAAGACATACCGAGGTTCCGTCACGGAGAACGTCATGGCTTCTTGGATCGCCAGTTGTTTCGTGGGAGTCGACGGACCCGTCCAAAGCAAGCTAACTCACCACCCCACTCATCACCTCGCCGGCCGGGCGGCCGCAGGATACCCCCGCCGGGCGATGAGGGAGCGAACACCCCGAAGCCTGCGTCATGAACCAAGCCCCGGTGAGCGGACGGGGAGCCCAGATCCCATGCAACACGACCGTGGGGCGACTCGACCGGAGGGGGTATCCGAGGACCGCATAGAGGCCGGCCCCACGGGATACCGCCCGAAAGTCACTGCCGAGGGGAGAATGTCGAACGCTGCTAGACCCCCTCGGCCACGCACACCGCGGTCATGTCGCCGCCGCCTTCGGGCTGGTCGTGGACGCCGATGTACATCCCCTCGCCCTCGTACGCCGACAGGTCGATCTCGCGGTACTCGCCGGCGGTGGTGCAGTCCATCTGGGTGATGTACTTGAGGTGGTCCCAGGCGTTCATGCCGTTCTCTTCCCAGCCGCGGCAGCGGGGCACGCCGTCGTCGCACTCCGGGCCGGTGTTGGGGGCCAGGTAGGCCACGCCGCCGTTGTCGTTGTAGCAGACCAGGAACATGCGCACGTACGGCGACGGCACGGTGAAGCGCTCGTCGTCGCAGATCTCCGACCCGTTGCGGCACCCCTTGAGGCAACACCCACCGCCGAAGCACTCCGGCGGGTTGCCCCACAGCTCCTCGGTGCACGCCCGGTCGCATTCGCCGCAGTTGTTCACGTCGCTGGTCAGATCCACGCACCCCGTCGTGCAGCACGTCTCGTCCTTTGCACAGTGCGGCGCGCATTCGGACCACGTGCACCCCGCCTCGCACACCTGCGCCTCGTTGCACACCCCACCGTCACACGGCTCCACCGCCCCCAGCACACACTCGAACCCGTCGTCCGCCACCCCATCCCCATCGTTGTCCTGCCCGTCACACACCTCCACCCCCGACGCGTCGTCGTCCCCCACGTCGTCATCACCGACGTCGTCGTCCCCGGCCGTGGTGTCGTCGTCTCCGGCCGGGTCGACGTCGTCGTCCCAGTTCTCGTTACAGCCGCCCAGGAAAAGGGCGAGCGATCCCACCAGTGCGAGTCCGATCGTGCGCATGATTCCTCCCGTGAACGGGATGATACCAGGCGGGCGGATCAGACCAGTCTGCGCAGGAGTCCGGCGTCGGATGAGGTCGGCATGATGCCCTGAAGGGCCGCCCTACTTCCGCCAGCGGGGATTGCGGCCGCGTCCGCCGCCGCTACGCTTGAAGCGGGGGGTGGCGCCGCGGCGGATGGTGCCGGTCATGGGGCCGGCGGGATCGAGACCGAGGTGGCGTCGCTCGAGCTCCATGAGGCGATCGCGGACCTCGGCGGCCTCCTCGAACTTCAGCTCCTGGGACAGCCGCATCATCTTCTCGCGGAGTTCTTCGAGCACGCGGGGGACGTCCTCGGCGGCGACGTTGGCGAGCTCCTGCTCCTCGTCGTCGTCGGGCACCGGCACGGTGACGTAGTCGGCCTCGTAGACGCTGGACATGATGTCCTGGATGTCCTTGCGGATGGTCTCGGGCGTGATGCCGTGCTCGGCGTTGTAGGCCAGCTGCTTGGTCCGGCGGCGCCCGGTCTCGTCGATGGCGGCGTCCATGGAGCGGGTGACGGTGTCGGCGTACATGATGACGCGGCCGTTGACGTTGCGCGCGGCGCGGCCGAAGGTCTGGATCAGCGACCGGGCGGATCGCAGGAACCCCTCCTTGTCGGCGTCGAGGATGGCCACGAGGGAGACCTCGGGGAGGTCGAGGCCCTCACGCAGGAGGTTGATCCCCACCAGGACGTCGAACTCGCCCTTGCGCAGGTCACGGATGATCTCCACCCGCTCGAGGGTGTCCACGTCGGCGTGCATGTACCGCACGCGAACGCCGAGGTCCTCGTAGTACTCGGTGAGGTCCTCGGCCATGCGCTTGGTCAGGGTGGTGACCAGCACCCGCTCCCCTGCCTCGGCGCGACCGCGGATCTCGGCGAGGAGGTCGTCCACCTGGTCCGTGGCCGGGCGTATCTCCACCTCGGGATCCACCAGGCCGGTGGGGCGGATGACCTGCTCGGTGTACGCCCCCTGGGTCTGGTCCAGCTCGTAGTCCCCCGGGGTGGCCGACACGTACACCACCTCGTTGAGGTGCTCGGTGAACTCCTCGAAGGTCAGCGGCCGGTTGTCCAGGGCGGACGGCAGCCGGAAGCCGTGATCCACCAGGGTGAGCTTGCGGTTGCGGTCTCCGCGGTACATGGCCCCCACCTGGGGCACGGTGACGTGGCTCTCGTCGATGAACAGCACGAAGTCGTCGGGGAAGTACTCCAGCAGGGTGGGCGGGGCCTCGCCCTCGGCGCGGCCGGTGAGGTGGCGCGAGTAGTTCTCGATGCCGTGGCAGTGCCCGAACTCCTCGAGCGCCTCGAGATCGTACAGGGTGCGCTGCTCGAGTCGCTGGGCTTCGAGCAGGCGGCCCCGCTCCCCGAACCACTGCAGCCGCGGCTGCAGCTCCTCGCGGACGGCGTCGATGGCGCGGGCCATCTGGTCTTCCGGGGTCACGTAGTGGGTGGCCGGGAAGATGGTGACCCGGCCCAGGTCCTCGATCTTGGTGCCGCGCAGGGGGTCGATGGCCGAGATGCGCTCGACCGTGTCGCCCCAGAACTCGATGCGGATGGCCTGGGCGTCCTCGTACGCCGGGAAGACCTCCACCACGTCGCCGCGCACGCGGAAGGTGCCCCGGTGGAAGTCCATGTCCCGCCGATCGTACTGGATGTCCACGAGCTTGCGCAGCACCTTGTCGCGGTCCACCTCCATGTCCGGCTCGAGCATGACGATCATGCCGTGGTAGGCCTCGGCCGAACCCAGCCCGAAGATGCAGGACACCGACGAGACGATCAGCACGTCACGGCGCGTCAGCAGCGACCGTGTGGCCGCCAGCCGCAGCCGGTCGATGCGGTCGTTGATCTGGGAGTCCTTCTCGATGTACGTGTCCGTGGAGGGCACGTAGGCCTCGGGCTGGTAGTAGTCGTAGTAGCTGACGAAGTACTCCACGGCGT
>CAZLEO010000186.1:0-19545 GCA_964558555.1 uncultured Rickettsiales bacterium
ATCCGAACTCGTCATCTCGAGCCGATACTGCACCCATGACCCGTACGGCGGGCCCTGCGGGGACTGGTAAGAAGAGAAAAGCGTAACCCCTGGAACCGCCCTCTGGCGCCGCCCCTACTCCCCAGGTTCCAGGTCGCTCAAGATCGCCGCGGCGATGGTCTCGGCGATCAGCCTGTTGCCCGCCGCCGTGCCGTGACCGAAGTCGCCGTAGCAACTGTCCGTGAACAGCGCGTCGTACGAGTGCTTCGAGAGCTCGCGCTCGAAGGCGGCGTCGTTGTCGACGAAGATCACGCCGTCCGGGTCGTCGAACAGGCCCCGGGTGGGCTCTGCGCTGCGGCGCGGGTAGCCGGCGACGACCATCTTGACGCCCCTCTTGTCGAGCATCCGCTGCATCCGGTTGTAGCTCTGACGCGTCAACGGCGCGTCGACCAGCTCCGTGAGCTTTCGCGCCTTGCTCAGATGTTGCTGAGCGCCGGGCTCGTCTCCGAGCGCGACGAGGTTGCGCGCGAGCAGAGCCTGTATCTGGGGGTCGTTGGGATACGTCCACTCGATCTGCTCGAGTATCGCGTTGAGCCCTTGATGATCGCCGTTTCCCTCGTAGAGCTCGACCATCGGCCGGTACGCCGAGTAGACGTCTTCTCCGCGCCCGAGGGTGCTCTCGATGGCCTGGTACACCGTGGGCCACATCTCCTCGTCCCCGCCGAGGCGAATCTGGCAGAAGGTGATGGCGAGCTCCGTCGGTGCGAAGCCTCTCCAATCCGAATCGGGGCGCAGCAGGATCTCCAGGGACTCCTCGCACCGCCCGCGTCGAGCCAGGAACTCCCCCAGGAGGGGGTAGTCGGCCACCGCGTCGGCATGCACGCCCGGAACCGCCGGCAGCTCGCCGGCCAGGACCGCGCGGGCCTCCTCCATCTTGGCCTGTTCTTCGAAGACACGCCCCAGCATCTCCCGGGCTCTCCGGTTCGAGGGCTGTTCGTGCAAGACGTCGGTGAGCAGGGCCGAGGCTTCGTCGAAGTCTGCGTTCGCCTGTTCCGCCCCGTCGGGGACGTCGAGGAGGTGAATGCCCTCCCCCATGGCGATCTCGGCCAGATCCATGAGTATGGCGATGCGATCGACGTTCTGCCCGGGCGGCGGGTCGTCCATCAGCTGGCGCAGGATCCGCTCCGCCTCCTCGACGTCACCCTGCCAGGCGACGAACCTCGCGTGCTGACGGTAGGCGTCGGGGTCCCCGCTGTCCGGGTCGACGTCTTCCGGCCGGTGGACCATCATCGAGAAGTCCATGTCCGGCTTCTCGTCGTCGCTGCGACCGTCGAGGTTGTGCTGCAGGAGTCGGATGAGCTTGTAGGTCTTGAACGTGTACCAGCCTCCGTGGCGCTCGGCCATCGGGATGTCGTCCACCGGTAGCGCGCCGGCGAGGTCGTTGGCCCCCATCATGGCGACCACCATGTCGGGTTGGTAGCGGTCGAGATCCTGAGGCAGGTTCTCGAGCGTCATCGAGGTGTCCGATCCGTGGATGGCCATGTTGACCACCGAGAATCGCATCGTCTTTGCACGCTCGTTCAGTACGTCCTCGAGCTGTCTGGGATAGGAGTGGCCCTTTCCGCCGGCGGTGATCGAGTCACCGAGGCACATGATCCGGTAGGCGTCGGGGTCGGGGTTGGCGCTGGCGTTGTTCGCCTCTCGCTGGGCTTCGACGATGAACCCGGTGATCCAGAGGCTGCCCTCCAGAAGGACCAGGACGAAGAGGCTCCCCAGAAGGAGCACCCATGCCCTGCGGAGGCCGCGAGTGAACAAAGCGCGCATGCAACCAGTTCCTCCTGCTGTGGGTACTCTACGCCGGACGGCAACGACCTGTCGAAACCGGTTGGTTTTTTCACGAGCTTTCCTTTTTCGTGTGGTGATCCTCCGTACCGCGGGGGCGGTCAGACGTGCGAGCAGCGGCCGCGGCGCAGTCGGTGGTGGGCCCGCCGGTTCATGGCGCGGCTCGTGGCTCGACGAGCTGCTCGCGCAGCCCGATCACCGCTCGTGTGAAGAGCTGTAACGAGGCGTCGTAGATCGGCTCGGGGTGACCCAGCGTCCGGCTCAGCGTCAGGCCGTCGAAGACCGAGAGGATCAGGCGGCCGAGGCCCGCGATCGTCGGGTCGTCGAGGCTGCCCTCGTCCGCTCCGATCAGGCTGGCGGCGGTCTGCTTCGCCTCTTCGAAGAAGCGCTCGTCGACCGAGCGGAGCTGCTCGCGCAGCGCCGCGTCGGTGCGCGCGGCGATCAGCAGTTCGAACCAGGCGAGCAAGGTGGGGCTGCTGTACAGCCGCCACAGTTCGGCGAACGCCCGGTCGATATCGGGCAAGGCCGAGACGCCCTGGAGGGACCGGCGAAACTCGGCGTGGCGGCGCATCAGCAGCCGCTCGACCGCCGCGAGCACCAGCGCGCTCTTGGTCGGGAAGTGGTGGACCTGCGCCCCCCGCGAGACGCCCGCGCGACGGCAGATCTCCACGGTCGAGCTGCGGGCGTAGCCCAGCTCGACGATGCAGTCGATCGCCGCGTCGAGCAGCTTGGTCTGGGTCGCGGCCGAGCGCTCGGCCTGGGTCCGACGTATCCGGGTACCTGGGGAACGGTGCTTGTTCGACATGAGGTCTCCGACCCTAGCACAAAACATACAGTCAGGCTTGTATGTTTGTTGGTTCACGCTATGATGCCGTCATGGAATTCGTCCTCGACAAGATCACGCCGGTGGTTGCGTTCGTGAAGCTCGTGGCGATGGCTGCGATGTTCAACCTCCGGCCCTCGCTACGGCATCACCTGCGGGATATCGACCCGATCGCCGGTCCCCACTCCTTCGAGGCGACCATCTCCTTCGAGACGCGCGACCAGACCGCTGGCGTCCACGCGTTGTTCTCGGGTGGAAAGATGAAGGTCAGGTGGGGCCCGGCCGGGGAGCCGGACCTGACGATCCGCTTCCGCGGCCGCAAGCAGATGCGCGAGTTCTTCGCCGGCCGCGACACGTTCACGATGATCCTCGACAACACCCTGCAGTTCGAGGGCAACCTGAGCTACCTGCTCAAGTTCGGGCACATGTCGATGGTGATCGACCATGGCGGCAAGAAGGTCCCGCCGAGGACGCCGTGGGAACGCGGCCCTGCCGAGCCCGAGCAGCTCGGCGCACCCCCGGCCGGGACGTTTCTGGATCCCGCCGGCGCGCCGGGCGAGTCCAGGCACCTCCGAGACCTCGCGCTGTCCGGGCTGACCCTCGACGATTTCCCGCGGATCAAGCGCCTGCTCTGGGGCCACCGCACGACCCAGCCCGCGATCTGCACCGAGCGCGCGATGGCGGTGACCGAGCACGCGCTGCGTGAGCGCAACCGCGGCGAGCCTCGGCCCGCCGTGTTGCGCCAGGCCGAGGCGATCCACCACGTGCTGGCCACCAAGGAGGCGGTGATCCACGACGACGACCTGCTCGCCGGCACGGTGACCCGCGAACGGATCGGCATCGTGCTGTTCCCCGAGCTCGGCGGCGTCGGGATCTGGCCCGAGCTCCTGACGATGGAGGACCGCCCGCTCAACCCCTACCGCATCCGCGACGAGCAGATCGAGCAGCTCGACCGCCGGGTCTTCCCCTTCTGGATGACCGAGAACGTGCGCGAGTGGAGCAAGGTCCACACCGACGATCGCCTGCCGCTGGAGCTCGACGAGCGCTTCGTCCTGTACTTCATGTGGAAGACCCAGGCGACCACGCACACCGTGATCGACCTGCCCCGCGCCCTCGACCGTGGACTGCTCTCGATCCAGGCCGAGGCCCGCGAGCGCGCGGCCGCGGCCGAGACCGACGACGACAGGGCGTTCTACCGCGCACTCGATCTCTCGCTGGCCGGCGTGCTGCGTTATGCCGAGAACCTCGCGGCCGAGGCGCGGCGACAGCTCGCCGAACCCGGGCTCTCCGACGAGCGCCGTCGAACGCTCTCCCGGATGGCCGAGGCCTGCGAGAAGGTCCCGGCCCGCTCCCCCGAGACGCTCTTCGAGGCCCTGCAGGCGCTGTGGATCCTCTTCGTGGCCCAGCACAACGAGAACATGGGCGCGGGCCTGGTCCTGGGCCGGCTCGACACCTGGCTCCAGCCCTACTTCGAGCAAGACCTCGCCACAGCGCGAGACGACGAGGCGCGCCAGGCGCTCGTCGCCGAGTCCCTCGAGCTGTGCTGTGCGTTGATGCTCAAGGCCACCGATCACCTGCCGATGGTCCCCGACGTGGGCAACCGCCTCTTTGGCGGCTCCTCCGAGAACCAGGTGATCACCCTCGGCGGCGTCGAGCGTGATGGCGAGGACGCCGTCTGCGACCTGACCTGGATCTGGCTCAAGGCCACCGAGATGCTGCGGCTCAAGGATCCCAACGTCAACGCGCGCTACGCTCCGGGTAAGAACTCCGAGGCCTACCTGCGTCGGATCTCGGAGGTCAACGCGCTGACCCACGCCACCCCCTCGCTGCACAGCGACGACGCCATGATCCCGGCGCTCGTGTCGCAGGGCTTCTCCATCGAGGACGCCCGCGACTGGACGGCCACGGGCTGCGTCGAGCCCACGAGCTGCGGCCGCCACTTCGGCCACACCAACTGCATGATGCTCAACCTCGTCGCCCCGCTGGAGATGGCGCTGAACGACGGCCGCCACCCTACCCTCTCGATGCAGATCGGGCCGCATACGGGCGAGGTGGAGAGCTTCGAGAGCTATGCCGCTTTCTGGCGGGCCTACCGCGAGCAGCTCGGCTGGCTGATCGATCGCTCGGTTGAGGCCAACAACGCGCTGGGCCGAGCGCACCAGGTGCTCAAGCCCTCGCCGCTGTTCTCGGCGCTCTTCGACGGCCCCATGGAGTCCGCCAGGGACGTGATCGAGGGCGGCGCGATCTACAACACCTCGGGCACGGCGATGATCGGCTTGACCGACGTGGTCGACAGCCTGGCCGCGATCAAGGTCCTGGTCT
This sequence comes from uncultured Rickettsiales bacterium, assembly GCA_964558555.1. Classification (GTDB taxonomy): domain Bacteria; phylum Myxococcota_A; class UBA796; order UBA9615; family CAYRNR01; genus CAYRNR01. The sequence continues at coordinate 4,967 of CAZLEO010000186.1, forward strand.
TCGACAAGCAACAGCTCACCTTCCCCGAGCTCGTGCGTGGCTTGCAGGCCGACTTCGACGGCCACGAGACGCTCGCGCTCGCGCTGCGCAGGAAGGTGCCCAAGTTCGGTCAGGGCGACCCGCTGACCAGGCAGATCGCCGACGAGGTCCAGGCCTTCGTGCTCGAACGCTTCGCAGCCCAGCCGCACTACCGCGGCGGCAAGTACCTGCCGGGCTACTGGAGCATGTCCAACCACGTCGCCTTCGGCCTGCTCTCCGGCGCGCTGCCCAGCGGCCGCAGGCGCGGCAAGCCCTTCACCCCCGGGCTGACGCCGGCGGCCACCGCGGGCGCTGTGCTGACGGACCAGCTCCGCTCCGTGGCGAACCTCTCGGCCGAGCGGATGCCGAACAACATCGCCTTCAACGTCAAGGTCGTGCCCGGCGCCGACGACTCTCACGAGGACGTGGTCTCGCGGATGACCGCCTACGCCGGCGCCTACTTCGAGCTCGGCGGGATGCAGCTCCAGTTCAACGTCACCAGCAGCGAGACCCTGCGCGACGCGATGAACCACCCCGACGAGTACCGCGACCTGCTCGTGCGGATCTCCGGGTACAACGCCTACTTCGTGGAGCTCAACGAGGACATCCAGAACGAGCTGGTCGAGCGGATGGAGCACCACCTGGACGGGCGCGTGGCCTGAGCCGATGCGGATACTCGACATCCAGCACAACAGCCTCGACGACGGGCCGGGCGTGCGCTCGGTGGTCTACTTCAAGGGGTGCCCCCTGTCGTGCGTCTGGTGCCAGAACCCCGAGTCGATCGACCGGCGGCCGGAGCTTCAGCGCGACGTCGCGGCCTGCTGCGGCTGCCGCGCCTGCGAGCGTGCCTGCCCCGACGGCGTGGCCTGCCCGGCCGACGAAGCCCAGGCCAGCGCCGACTGCGACGTCTGCGGTCTGTGCGCCGAGGCCTGTCCGGCCGCCGCGCGCCGCGTCGCCGGCGACGAACGTGCGGTGAAAGCGGTCGTCGAGGAGTTGCTCGAAGACGCTCCCTTCTACCGGCACTCGGGCGGCGGCGTGACGCTCTCCGGTGGCGAGCCCACGGCGCAGCTCGAAGGGGCCGGCGCGATCGCGCAGCGGCTCCACGCCGCGGGCGTCCACGTGCTGCTCGAGACCTGCGGGCACTTCGCCTGGGGGCCCTTCTCCGAGCGTCTCTTGCCCCACCTCAGTACGGTCTACTTCGACCTCAAGCTCGCCGATCCCATCGCTCACCAGCGGCACTGCGGCGTCGACAACGCGCGGATACTCGACAACCTCGAGCGCCTGGCCCGCGAGGGGGCCGTCGAGGTGTTGCCGCGGGTGCCGCTGATCCCGGGCATCACCGAGGGCGCGGACAACCTCGAGGCACTCGGTGCGGTCGTCCGGGAAGCCGGGCTCTCGCGGATCGCGCTGCTGCCCTACAACCCACTGTGGCCGTCCAAGCGCCGGGGCCTGGGGATGGAGCTGCCCTACGCCCACGACGAATGGATGTCCGCCGAGGCTGTCGAGGCCTGCGAGCGGGCGATGCGGCGATCCGGGTTGGAGCTGGCGCGCTGAGAAGGCGGACGTGGGTGCGCCCATACCGCCTCACGGACTGTACGCCGCACGGATCCTCAGAAATCCCTCGTGCTCGTCCGCAGGGCTGCGGTAGGCCGACAGCAGGGTCACCCACTCGCCCACGTCCTGCCAGGGCCAGACCTCGGCGGCGCCGCCGCGGGCCACCCGGGGGCGACCGCCGGGGTTGCGGGCCGAGCCGTCGAGGGGGGCGTCGTCGTGGCCGGACAGCCAGCCGTCGGCGCACAGCTCGGCGAACTCGCCCATCCCCTCGAGGCCGAACGCGTTCTCGGGCGCCCAGGGTGTCTCGGGCCGGTCCACGCCCCAGGGGAACGGACCTCGGCTGCCGGCCCGGTAGGCGTACTCCCACTCGGCCTCGGAGGGCAGGCGCAGGCCCTGGCCGGCCAGGCCGATGACGACTCGCTCGGCGACATCCTGCGGCAGGCAGTTCGCCATGGGGCCGGGATCCGGCGGAGCGTCCGCGCCCAGCAGCGCGGCCAGCTGCGCGGTGTCGAGCGGCCTCGGAGTCAACAGGAACGGCGCGAGGGTCACCTCGCTCGCGGGCCGCAGCAGGGCGGCGCCGTCCAGGAAGTCGAGGCCCGCCGCGGCGTCGTCGTCGACGACGACCTCCAGGGCGCCGCGCAGGGCGGCCTCCTCGGCCTCCGACAACCCGCGGCGCAGGGTGCCCCCCGGGAGCAGCTGGAAGGGGATGGAGGTGGCGACGTGGCGGTAGATCCGCCCGCCCGGTTCGTCAGGGACGAACTCGAATCCCGCGATGTCCTCGGCTCGTCGTGTCACTCGAACTCCTCCGGGCTGCGGGTCCAGGGACCGCCCTTCCAGCCCCTGTCCTGCATCTGCCACATCTCCATCTCGCCGATCTTGTCGAGGGTGAAGCGGATGGCCCGGGTATCGGCGACCGCGGCTCCACCGGCGTGGGCGTCGATTCCCTCTGTCTCGTCGAACACATCCCCTCCCGCCTGATTCGTCCAGCCCTGCAACTCAAACCGGGGCGGGTCGGAGCTGTCAAGCCTGTCACAAGTTCGATCGCCCCTTCCAGGACCGAAGGGCGAGGCGGTCGTTCCGGACTGAGCTGCTCCCGCCCGCCGGCGTCGTCGTTCCCTTGAATCGCCGCCGCCTGTGACCAAGGCCGAACAGGAACGCCGCGCCGACGAGGCCGGGTGACACCCGGGCCGCTGCGGCCCGCCCCGAGGAGCACTCGCACCCTCCCCCGTCGTCGCCCCCGCCCGGTGGGGTTGGCGCGTCGTCGTCGTCCGAGCTGGTGTCGTCGTCTGCCGGGGCCGTGTCGTCGTCGTCTGGCTGGCCCGTGTCGTCGTCGTCGGCCGCGTCATCGTCGTCGCCCACCGGTCCGGACACGTAGGTCAGGTGGCCCTCGTCGATCCAGCCGGGGGAGCCGGCCACCTCCACCAGCCACCAGTCGATGCCCCGGGTTCGAAGGCCGTTGGCCTCGTGCTCGACGACCACGCCCTCCATGGCCGACGTGGCGGTGTGGGGGGCGTCGTACCAGTCGCCCGGGCCCAGACGGATGGCGGCCCCGGAGGCCACCTCGACCACCGTGCCGGTGGTGAAGGAGTTCGAGTGCTGGGCGTCGTGCAGCGAGACCACCAGCATGGCGTTGGCCACCTCGCGCGACGTGCCGTCCGACGGATGGTTCATCACCACGCCGTCGACCACCATCGTGGAGGAGCCGCCGCCGTCCACGGAGACGGCCTCGGTCATGCCCAGGGTGTCGTGGCAGAAGTCGCGAAGGTCCTCGAAGTCCATGCCCGCTGATCCGGCGATCTCGTCCACCACCACCATGTAGACGAACGTGTCGTCGAAGCCCATGGCCGTGCGGGCGCGGGGGGAGGCCGACGTGACGGACTGGGGGTTGCCGTCGGCGATCAGGTGCTCGTCCGCGCCCAGGGAGGCGTAGGTCTTGGTCCAGTCCTCGGGCGCTGACGTGTTGCAGTCGTGCTCGTAGTGGGACAGCTCCTGGGCGATCCGTACCCCGTCGCCGACGGACAGCGAGGCGAGGGTGGTGGACGCCGAGCCCGTGCCGGACAGCACCACGTGGTCGAAGGGGACCCAGCTGTCACCCTGGCCGGTGTACACCGCCTGGACGGTCCCCGTGGCCCCCGACGGGTCGGGCAGGACCATGGCCGCGCGGTCCAGACTCACCAGCACCTCGGTGCCGGAGGTGTCGGTGTGGGTGTGGCTGTCGTAGTGGTCCGTGTAGAGGATCAGATCGCTGCTCCCGCGCGGTGTGTTCACGTTGTCGATCTCCAGGCTGTCGCCGATGGAGGGGAGATCCACGAAGTTCTTGCTGCCGCGGTAGTGCACACACCCGCCCACGAACACGTCCCGGTCCAGCTGCCAGGCCAGGCCCGTGTCCGAGCCGAAGTCGATGAAGCGCTTGGCCTGGATCCCGGCGATCAGCTGACCTCCGTGCGGCACGCCGGTCGAGGTGTCGTGGAAGTCGCCGTTGACCGCTGCGACCACCTCGTAGGTGTACTGGCCCCAGACCTCCCCCCAGTACCCGAACGTGCCGTCGTAGCGCTCGGCCATACCCCGGACCGTCTCCTTGCCGGAGATCAGCTGGCCTTCGGCGATGGCGGTGTCCAGGATGGCGGTCGGCTCATCGCGGTCCATCCGCACCACGTACACCGTGCAACCCGAGTCGGTGAACTCCTGGTAGTCGACGCCGCTGGCGAGGGAGGTCCACTGGGCCGCGGCCGGCAGGGGGGCGCACGCGGCCACGAGGGCCGCCAGGAAGAGGACCGACGAGCAGCGCGAGGTGAGGTTTCTCATGGGTCGAGGATATCCCGAACGGGGCTTCAAGGGTGCAGAACACACCCTCCCAGGTGCCGGCTGCGCCACTTGGCCGTCATGGCCTCGGCGTAGTCCTCCAGCGCATAGGCGGGGCCCACGTGCGGCCGCAATCGCCCTTCGGCGATGCGGGCGCGGATCCACTCCAGCCGCGTCGGGCGCAGGGTCGGATCGTGCTTCGTGGCGATGACGGCGGGACAGCCGAGGATGTCCAGGCCCTTCATCTGGATCAGGTTGGTGGGCAGGACGTTGGCGTTGGGCGCGCCGCGCCGCCCCTTTCCCCGGGCCACGAAGGGGGTCGCGGCCCAGCCGACGATGCACAAGCGCCCGCCGAAGCGCATGGAGCGGATGGCCTCGACGGAGATGGGGCCGCCCACGCCGTCCCAGACCACGTGGACCCCCTTGCCGCCGGTGAGGGCCTTGACCTCGTCGCGTATACGACCGGCGCCGTCCTCGCCCACGGCGACGACGTGGTCCGCCCCGTGCGCCTTCACCTGGGCCAGCTTCTCGGGATCGCGCCCCACCGCGATGACCGTCGCGCCGAGGATCCCGGCCACGTGGACCGCCGCGAGCCCGGTGGACCCGGTCGCGCCCAGGACCAGCACGGCCTCGCCCTCGGCGAGCCGCCCCCGGTGGACCAGCACGTGGTACGCGGTCTCGTAGTTGCCCAGCAGGTTCGCGGCCTGGTCGTGGGTCAACCCCTCGGGGATCGGCATCGCGGCGGGTTCGGGCACGACCGCGTACCTGGCGAACCCTCCCCAGCGCCGGTGCGATCCCGACGATCGAGGCCCCGTGACCAGGGCGTCGGCCAGCACGCGGTCCCCTACCCTCACGCGCCGGACGTCCCGGCCCGTCCAGACCACGTCACCGGCGTACTCCAGGCCCGGCGTGTACGGCGGCTCGGCCATGTGCTGGTACTGCCCGCTGGTCATCAGCAGATCCACCCACCCGACCGCGCAGCTGCGGATGCGCACGAGCACGTCCGTGGCTTCGAGGGTCGCGGGATCGGGCGCGGGCCGGCGCTCCAGCCGGACGTGGTCGCGCAGCGCCTCCATGGGCGTCTCGCCCCACTGATCCACCACGACCCGCACATCCTGTGAAGCGCTGTCCATGGCCCCGCCCCTCAGTGGTCCAGCGCGTACACGAACGTCGCCTTGGGGTGGCGCAGCACCCGCTCGGAGATGATCGCCTGCGGCACGACGTCGCCGTCCACGTGGCGCGCCACCAGCGCCTCGACGGCGGCGCGGTCGCCCGTGGCCTTGATGGCGCCGACCTGCAGCATCATCGCGTCGATGGCGCCGGGTAGGGCCGCGAAGTCGAGGGTGAAGGCGCCCTTGTCGCGACCGTTGGCGGCGATCATCCCCACGCGTGTCCACATCCTAGCCTCCGTTCCGTGCCGGACCGGAGGCTAGCGCATCCCCGCCCCGGACCGATAGGGCCAGGGCACCGCTCCCAGGTGATAGGCTGACGGCTCGATCCAAGGAAGGAGCCCGACGATGCCCTCGCCGTACGGCCTGCTCGCCCTGCTGGCGGCCCTGATGATGTTGCCCGGGTGCCCCACCGAGGCCGGAGACGACGACAGCGCCGGAGGCGACGACGACGACGACACCGTCTCCTACGAGGAGGGCTGCATCACCGTCAACGGCGAGCAGCCCGGCTTCGCCCACCTCCAGGACGCCATCCACACCGCGTCCGCGGGCGACACCATCGAGCTGTGTGGGGGCAGCTTCGACGGCGCGATCGTCGTGGACCGATCCGTCGTCATCCAGGGGCAGGGTCCGGGCGAGACCACCCTGACCGGCGCGATCAACGAGATGACCGTCACCATCGAGGCGACGTCCGACGTCACGCTGGCCGGTCTCACCATCGACAGCACCCGCAACGCCGTGGTCGTGGAGAGCAGCACCGGGGTCGTGCTGCAGGACCTCGTGCTCGAGTCCTGCGGTCAGACCGCGATCTCCGCCGACCACAGCCAGCTGCAGATCGCGGCGATCGAGTTCAGCGGCCACCCCTACGCCGCCGTCGACGCCCAGACGTCCACCGTCGAGATCACGGATTGCAGCTTCACCGACCTCACCGGCTACGGCGTCCGCCTGCGCGCCTCGGACGCGACGATCCAGGCCTGTTCATTCGACACGGTGGTCCCCCAGGAGGCCTCCGACGACCACGACGGCACCTGCGTCTTCGCCGACGACAGCAGCGTGACGATCGACGGCTCCTCCATCGCTGCCTGCACCCGCGTCGGCGTCTACGGCGTGGACGCCGACCTCGACGTCGCCAACACCTCCTTCGCGGACTGCGCCAACGGCGTCGCCGGGATCACCGGCACGTCCAGCGCGGTCACGGACTGCACGTTCGACGAGGTCCCCCTGTTCGGCGTCCTGCTGGTCGACCAGGAGGCCACCATCACCGGCAACACCGTCCACGCCACCGATCCGGGCGAGGGCACCTGCGGGATCGCCGTGGGCGCCGAGGACGGCGTCTTCGAGATCCGCGACAACGACGTCAGCGGCTACGGCGAGGTCGGCATCTGGGTGCAGTACCCCTTCTGGGGGGACACGCCGACGGGCGGCTCGGCCGTGCTGGCGGACAACACGGTCACCGACGTGGCCCTGCACGGCGTGCACGTCGAGGAGCTCGACACGGCCGAGCTCACGGGCAACGTGATCGAGGGCATCACCTTTGGCGGGGGGACCATCGGCGGTGGCTACTCCGACGGGTTCGGCCTGAGCCTGTGGAACATCGACGAGATGACCCTGGCCGAGAACGAGGTCAGGGACGTGGACGTGGTCGGTATCTATGTCCTCGACAGCACATTCGCCTCCACCGACGACGTGGTCGAGCTCACCGGCGTCTGGGGGATCCTGGTCAGCGGCTCTGCCGGCGACTTCGACGGCCTGCTGGTCAACAACTCCGCCATCTTCGGCCTGGACGTGCGCACCTCGGACGTGGACTTCGTCGACAGCATCATCCGCAACGGCCACCAGGGGGTCCCGCCCGAGTACTGGGAGGACAAGTGGCCCCTGTACTACTACGCCCACGCGGCCATGTTCTCGGACTCCCAGTGCAGCTTCGTCGACAGCCACCTCCTCGACAACGACGACTGGGCAGTGGAGCTGTACGACACCGACGCCCAGATCGAGGGCACGACCTTCCGCGGGGACTCGCAGTACGGGATCTACTCGGTGTACGGGTTCGGCGAGATCCGCGACAGCTCCTTCGAGGACCTGACCTACGCCATCTACGTCGACAGCGCGGACGAGGCGTCCCAGATCACCGACCTGACCGTGGCAAACAACGTCTTCACCGACGTGTACGCCGCGCTGTACTCGTCCAACCTCGCGCGTACGACCGTCTTCGAGGGCAACCAGGTCGACTCCACCACCGGCTACGGGCTGTACCTGGCCGACTCGGTGGCGGACGGCGCCGTGGTCGAGGTGCGGGACAACAGCTTCAGCGCACTGGCCGCCAGCGCGCTGTACGCGTCGGGCATCGAGCTGCAGCTGGAGGGGGCCAACATCATCGACGGCGTGGACAACGGCCACGCGGCGGTGTCCCTGGACGCGGTGACGGGCACGGTCTCCGGGCTCTCGGTCGCCAACGGCTCCGGACCCGGGCTGGCCGCCACCGGCTCCGACCTGACCATCACCGGCTGTGAGCTCATCGGCTCGACGGGCGCCAACCTGCAGCTGAGCGACTCCACGGTCCAGGTGGTGGACAACCCAGCCCTGTCCCAGGGGTCGTCCGCGGGCATCCGGCTCGACGGGGTGATCCAGGGCTCCATCACCGGCAACGCCATCCAGGACAACGCCGCCTACGGCATCCACTGCGCCTCGGCGGACGTGGTCCTGGACGCCTGCGACAACACCATGGGGGGCAACTCACCGGCGGACCTGTACGAGGAGGGGGGCTGCGCGCTGGCGTGCACCGTGCATTAGCGGCCGCCAGCCCGATCCTCGGCTCTACCCGCTGTTGTCCACGTAGATCCAGTCGATGACCCCGTCGTACGGCTTGTTCAGGTTGGCGTTGTTGCCGATGTAGAAGCCCGTGTCGTGGGTGGACAGGGTGTCGTTGGTGTACAGCCACTTGTTGGTGGGGAGCTGGGACTGGTCCGCGTCGGTGCAGTCGATGTAGCCCGACCACTCCTCGCCGGAGTCGTAGCCGTCGGTGCCCTGGTCGTCGATGTAGATGGTGCCGGGTACGAACGGCTGTCCGACCACCCCACCCATGTCGTGGTCCCAGGTCACCTCGGCGCGGTACCAGTGGCCGGCCTGGATGGGGCACGCGTCGTAGTCGGAGACCATGAGCTTCCAGTTCGTGCCGCCGTGGTTGTCCGGCGGCTTGAGCCAGAAGGCCAGGGACGCCACGCCGCTGGGCGGGTTGAAGGTGGGGCCCCAGTAGTTGTTGGTGTTGCGCCACACCGAGATCTGCCAGTTGCGGCCGCTGCGGTCGAACAGGCGCTGGATGGTGCGGCTGCCGCCGTTGTCCACCACGTCCGGACGGAATCGCACCTCCAGCGTCAGGTCCGTGGTGGCCTGGAGGCAGGTGTCGCTGGTGGAGAACGCCACGTAGTTGTTCGATCCGTCGCCGGTGAACAGGTCGTCGCCCAGCAGCGTCTGGGCCGGGTCGTTGACGGAGCCGTACATGAGCAGCTGGTCGTCCCAGAGGGTCGAGCTGCCCGCGGCCTCGGCGAAGTTGAACGTCGCCCCCGATGTGGGGCAGGACGAGCCGGTGACCTCGACGGCGAGGGTGTCGCCGGCGTTGTTGTACTCGTCGGTCACGGAGGCCGCGGCAAAGGCCAGGGTGTCCGAGTAGAAGTCGTCCACGCCGTCGAGCGCCGAGCTCAGGTACACCGTCGCGCTGGTGTCGCCGTCGGTGTGCGAGACCGAGGTCACGCTCCGGCCGTCGTCCAGATCGGTGAAGACGAAGTCCGAGGCGGACAGCCCGTACACCTCCTCGGAGAAGGTGACCGTGAGCTCGTCGCTGCCCCCCGTCCCCTCGACGAGGTCGACCCGCGGCCCGACCACCTCGTCCACCTCCTCGAAGTAGGCCGCGCCCTTGGTGATGTTCCAGATCTGCAGCTCGTCGAGCCGCCCGACGAAGTTGTCCGCCGCCGACCAGTTCACCCCGCCCAGGGACAGGGCCGACGCGCACCAGTGGCCGGCGTAGCAGTAGGCCTCGTTGGCCGGGCTGTGGTCGCTCTGGGGCCACATGGCGTCCTCACCCGCGGCGGGCTGGGCGAAGCAGTCGTACTCGTCGGCGGAGCTCGTGGTGACGTCCTCGCCGTTGACGTAGATACGCACGCGACCGACGCTGGCGTCGGTGGCGTCGCGGTCGGGCTGGTCCGGATCGAACACCGCGGCGATGTGGGTCCACTCGTCCAGCGGCACGTGTACGGTGCTGTACGCGCCGCGCAGGCCGTTGCAGTCGGATCCGTCCCAGGCCCCGTAGTCCGGGGCGCCGCCGGTCATGTTGGTCATCAGCGCGGCGCGGTAGGTGCCGCCCACCCGCTCCAGCACCAGCGTGTACCCGCCGGTCCAGTAGGTGTGCTTGGCGATCACGTACCGCGTGTCGCGGGTGCTGTCGGTGGGGTACACCCAGCCCTCGAGCGTCATGTTGTACTTCATCTCGGTGAACTTCCACGTGCCGTGGCGACCCGCGTCGGTGGACCAGTAGCTGTCCTCCGTGCCCACCTCGACGGGGTTGTCGCTCACCTCGATGCCGTACCCGTTCGCACCTGAGACGTAGCTCCCCGCCGACACCGACCACCGGCCGTCGAGGTTGAAGTCCCCCGAGTCCAGCAGGTTGCGCTCGAAGTCCATGGACACGACCAGATCCGTGGCGAAGGTGGTCGTGGGTCCGACGGTGCCCGACGAGCCCATGCCGTGGATGCTGTTGCTCACGTGGCAGCTGGCGTTGCCGCAGGACATGCCCGCGTGCCAGTCGCTGCGCTGCCAGTGACAGGCGTTGCAGATCCCGTCCGTGCCGTTCCAGTCGTTGGGGTTGTTGCCGCGTCCGTTGACGCTGCTGCGCATCATGCGATAGGGCCCGCCGTGCGCCTCGTGGCAGTCCGTGCAGCTCATCACGTAGTTGACGCCCAGGTTGCGCTGGGTGGGGCTGTAGCCGGCATCGGTGAGCTCCCAGGCCGCTGTCGGTCGCGTCCAGGTGGTGCGGCCGCGGCCGCTGGGCAGGACCGGGAAACAGTCGTACTGGGTCTCGTCGCACTCGTCCAGATCCCAGTAGACCGCCTTGCCACAGGCCCACCAGTTGGGACACGTGCCGCCGTCCCTGCTCTGCGCGCCGGCGCTCCGGCCGCCGTGCATGTCGCTGGACCAGCTGATGTCGTTCAGGCCGTCGATGTCCTGGTGGCAGGTCAGGCAGAACGTGGCGTAGTCGGGCATCGCGTCGTCGTCGAACGAGTCGTACGTCCCGTTGGGTCGGACGTAGACACCGTTCTCGCCGGCCGCGTAGTCCTCCATCTTCTCGCCCGAGGTGTCCCCGTACAGATCCGTCCCCATCGCGCGGTCGTTGGAGCCGCCCAGGTTGGGCAGCGTCACCGGCGTCAGGTCGCTCGAGGCGTCCCAGTATCCCCCCGTGACCACGTGGGGATTGTGACAGGTGGTGCACTGCATGGTGTGCGTCGAACTCGATGCGGTGAACGACGCGCCGAGGTCGTGCACGTTCGTCGACGAGAATGCCTCCTCGATGTCGTCGGCCAGGTCGGCGCCCGAGATGGCCGGGTTCTCCACCCCGCCCTGGGTGTGGCAGTTGAAGCAGAAGTCGTCCAGGTCCTCGCCTGCGGCGGCATTGACCAGCGCCACGTTGTCCGTGCCGTGTCCGCTCCCGTGGCACCCGGTGGTCGAGCCATCCCCCATGCAGGAGATGGGCGCGTTGTTGTTCGCCGCATAGGCCAGGTTGTTGTGTGCCGAGCTCGACCAGCCGTGCCCGGCGATGTTGGTCGGCGTCTGCGCGTCCGAGAACGGCGAGGTCGGGTCGAGCAGCCGGATCGCACCAGCGGCGTCGTGGCACCCGACGCAGAACTCCTCGATCCCGGAGGGATCGTTCGGGTCATACGAGTACACCGAGTACATCCCATCGTCGGGATCGATCAGCATCACGGTGCCGGACTCGTGGTTGGCCGTGTAGTGGCAGACCTTGCAGTCGGAGTCCGTGGGCTCTCCGCTGATGTGGCTGGACGTCATGGAGAAGTCGCCCTGGCCGTCGCCGTCGTCGTCGACGACCTGGCGGCGGCTGCCCTGGGCGGTGTTGTGGCAGCTCGTGCACCCGTCCAGGGGCTCGGCTCCGCAGCCGTCGCACATCAGCTCGGAGCAGCATCCGCAATCCCCCTCCCCGTCGTACGACGCGTAGAAGCACTGCACACTCTGCGCCTCTTCCAGCGAGCTACGGATGGCGAGGTTGTAGTCGTTGGCATACCCGGTGACGGAGTTGCACACCTGCGTCTGGGGGTCGCGGTCCCAGCAGTTGTCGACGTCCACCCCCGACGTGATGGCGTACAGGGCGTGGATCTCGGAGTTGGAGGTGTCGTAGCAGTGGTAGTCCTTGGTGCAGCTGTCGGACATGCTGGCGACGCCGTAGCAGTCGCAGGCGTAGCTGTCGCCGCTGCTGCACTCGTACGCGTCCATCTGCATGTACCAGATGGGATCGGCCAGCTCGACCGGCCACAGGTACATCAGCCCCACGTTGTCGTTCTTGGTGGTGGTGGCCTCGTCGATGACCACCATCGGCGTACCCATGACGAAGTCGGTGAAGATCTGCGTGGTGTCGTACCACGACTGGATCTCCGCGTTGGTCGTGGGGAATCCGTAGTGCCAGTCGGTGGCCCAGGGCCACGTCCCGTCGATCTCGAAGGTCCCGAACATGCGCGCGTGGACCTTCCAGGTGGAGTCGCAGCAATCGGGATCGTCGAGCCAGTAGAACTGGTAGCAGGTCCGCCCGGCCTGGGCCGGATAGTAGGGGCTGTCCTCGTACCAGTGCAGGGTCGACGGATAGTCGTAGGGGTAGTTGTTGGTCAGCGAGGTGTCGCCGGGCAGGTAGGAGTAGTCGCAGCTGCCGCCCAGGGCGCGGAAGAAGTTGGTGTTCAGCTGGTAGCGCTGCAGATCACAGGGCTGCCCGTCGCAGTTGCCGCAGACCGAGACGGTGTACTCGCCACCTGTCCCGGTGTCCGTCTCGTCCCACGCGCCCTGGTTGGTCCAGTTCGGCGGGGTCTCGTCGGCCGAGGCCGGCGTCGCCGCGATCAGCGCTGCGGCCATGCACAGGGCGATCAGGGACGACGGCAGTCGATCCCCGGCGCCCGAGATATTCGACAGGTGTCCGATCGTGTCGTGGTGTCTCATCGCTGGAGGACCTCCACGTCGTTGGCCACGCTGGCCAGCTCCACGACCCGAGCCCTGGCGCGGGCGTGCCCCGAGGGCCCGATCCGCACCAACGTCATGCCCCGCATCACCATGTGCTGCTCCGGGTCGAGCCCGCGTTCGCGCATGAGCTCCTCGTTCGCGCGCTTCCATGTCGCCAGGCGGAAGGGATCGTCGAACTGCTCCACCGAGGCGCGGGTCCTGCCGTCGAGGACCAGCTCGTGCACCTCGTAGGCGCCCGAACCGGAGGCCGCCGTGCCGAGCCGCCGCTGGACGTCCACGCCGTCGGCGACCAGCGCCTCGATCACCGCGTCGGTGTCGAGGCGCTCCCGGATCTCGATGACGGGTGCGGCCTCTTCGCTGGCCTGACCACCCCCCGCGTCCCCGGCGAGGAGGGCCTGTGCGAAGGACTGGACGTCTTCCCTGGACGCGTCACACGCGGGACCGCTCGCGGGGACCTGACCGGCCGCGGGCTGGGCGTCCGGCTCCTCGTGCACCGCCATCGACGGGAACACCAGGGATCCGGGTTCGGGCAGCCGGGGACCGCCGTCCACGGGCACCAGGCTGCCCCCCTCCACGCGATAGGTGTACATCCGCCGTTCGGGCGGTGCGTACGCGTCGGTGGAGTGGAACACGGCCAGCTCGACCCGGGTCTCGTCGCCCTCGACCAGGCCCCGCTCGGCGATGATGTCGGTCACGTGCGGGGGAGGCAGGCGTGCATCGCGTACCAGCTTCTCCGGGGAGATCTCCGGCGCCGGAGCGAACGAGTCGGGCTCCTTGCCGCAGCCGAGGGTCATCATGAAGAGCAGGGAACCGCAGAGGAGGTGGAGGGGGATACGCGCGCGCGGTGCAACGGCCATGCAACCTCCCGGGGGGTATCGCACACCCCAGGGCCCCCCGAGTCGACTTCCAGCAAGGACGCCGGTTACCCGTGATCCACCCCAGGATCGCGCCCGCCAGGGCCGGCTTACACCATTCCGCCCGACCATTCTACACTGTTTCGATAGATTCCATCTACTTTGTAGACTTGTGCTGCCGTGGCTGGCCTCCGGGTGTGCCTGACGGATCCCTTGACTCCCCCAGGGCCGTCGGCTATCTGCACTGCGCACGGTCCGAACGGACCCCGTAGAACCTCTCAGGAGGCCTCCATGTCCCGCATCGTGGTGCCCGGACGAGTGGTAGGCCGTTTCCTGCGTCATCCCCTCTGCCTCTCCGGCCTGCTCCTGGTCACTGCTTGCTCGGCCGCCGATCCCGACGACGACTCCGCCCCCGTGGGCGACGATGACGACGGCGTCGGGGTGGTCGACCTGCGCCCCCTGTCCGTGTCCGACGACAACCGCATCGTCGACGACCTGGGCCGCGACGTGCTGCTGCGGGGTGTGAACATCACGTCGCTGGGCGAGTACTGGCAGGGCAACCCCGACTACCCCCCTACCCTGCCCACCACCGACGAGGACTGGGACGCCATGGCCGGTCTGGGCCTGTCCGTGATCCGGCTGGTGGTGCACTGGTCGCGGCTGCAGCCCGAGCGTGGCCCGGTGGACGAGGCCTACCTCGACGAGATCGACGGGTACGTCACCGCGGCGGCCGAGCACGGCCTGTACACGGTGATCGACATGCACCAGGACGCCTACTCGGCGTTCATCTACACCGCCGAGGACGAGACGTGTCCCGAGGACGCGTGGCCCGGCAAGGGCTGGGACGGGGCGCCCGAGTGGGCGACGATCACCGACGGGCTGAGCACCTGTGTGACCGGCGATCGCAACAGCGCGCCCGCGGTGGTGGCGGCCTGGAACCACTTCTACGACAACA
>CAZLEO010000187.1:0-19498 GCA_964558555.1 uncultured Rickettsiales bacterium
TGGTGGACAACGACTGCGACGGCGCCATCGACGAGGAGTGTGACGAGGAGGTCCCCACGGACGACGACGACTCGGCCGAGCCCACGGACTGTCAGTGCGAGTCCAACGTCGGCGGCACCACGTCCGCGGGCGGCTGGACGACCCTGCTCGCCGCGGCCCTGTGGCTGGTCTGGAGGCGCCGCTGAGTCACGGGCCGACCCCGGGACCATGAAGCACCCGCTCCCCCCCGCTCCGACCCGCGCCGACGCCGAGGCTCACCTCGCGCGTCTGCACTATCCCAACCCGCGTGGCTGGCTCGACGCCCAGATCGAAGAGGGCGCCCTGGGCTTTGCCGGCGAACCCCCGCGCTGCGACGGCGCGCAGCTGTGGCGCCTGCTCCTGGGCATGGAGTGCGACAAGCTCTACAACCAGGCCTGGTGCGCCCTGGATCAGATCAAGAACGCCGAGGACCCCGAGAGCGTGTCCATGATCGCCATGGACGACCTCCCGTCTGCGGTGGAGCAGGCCTGGGCGCTGGCCCCCGAGCTGGCCGACGAGCACCTGGCCCTGCTGGCCGACCACGATCCGCGGCGCGTCGAGGTGATGCTCGCCGACATGGGCGCCGGCACCCCGGGCGAGGCAGCTCAACGCGCCGAGTGCCTGGAGTTCTGGGAGGACAACGCCGAGCTCACCACCGAGTTCCGCCAGGCCCTGTACCGGGCGGTGCGGGATGGGCTGACTCGCCGTTAGGGCAGGTATTCGGGGTGGTGCACGGGCGCCGTCGAGGGCTCGAAGCAGTTGGCGTCCGCCTGCACGCCCACGTGATCCGAGGGCCAGCACACCGCCGCAGGGGAGGCGCCGCATTCCTCGGCGAAGGGGTTGGGCTCGTCGGCGAACAGCCGGGTCGCCACGCCGTCGCCGTCCTCGTCGTCCGGGCCGTCCAGCACGCACAGGTCGGCTGACGGGCCGGACAGGAAGACGTAGTCGATGCGCTCGTCGGTGTTGAGGTCCGGGGACTCCAGGTGGTCCAGGGCCAGGTCCTCGCGGCCCGACGTGCAGCCCACACCGGTGGCCGGATCGCACTCGGGGTTACCCGCCTCGATGTAGGTGTCGATCCAGTGGGCGCCCGTGTACAGGTCGTACAGGAAGCTGTCGGCCGGATCGTTGAAGTCGCCCACCACCAGGGCGATCTCGTCGGTGTTCTCCCGCACCCGCTGCCACACCTGCACCCCCTGGCAGTCGCGCAGGGTCTGCGCGCCGGCCTCGGCGCACTCGTCGGGGCAGTTCTCGCACGGTTCGGGGCCGCCGTCCGAGCTCGAGGCGAGGTGGGTGACGAAGACGTCGAGCTCCCCCACCGGGTGGTCCAGCCGCGCGTGCAGCACGTGGCGGAAGTTCTCGTGCAGATCGAAGCGCTGCACGTCCTCGGCCGGGTAGCGGCTGAGCAGCGCCTCGTCATCCACGCCCCACCCCACGGAGCCCGCGATCAGCTCGTACTCGAAGTCACACGGGGCGTCCAGGCGCGCCTCCAGCAGCTCGGCCGTGGGCTCCCACACCTCCTGCAGCGCCACCACGTCCGGGCAGCCGCGCTCGCCGATCCAGTCGATCAGCAGGTCCACGCGGTCCTCGAGCCGGCAGTCGTCCTCGCACAGGATGCCGTGCAGCAGGTTGATGGAGACCACGGTCACCGACACCCGCTCAGGCGGCGTCACCTCGGCGGAGCAGCTCAGCAACAACAGAAAAGGCATCAAGACGAGAATCCGGCGCATCACCTGCTCCTCGTTCCCACGGTCCCCGTGGGAACGTATCCAACTTGTCTTCTCGTTCCCACGGTCCGCCGCGGGAACGGCTCCACTTGTCTTCTCGTTCCCACGCTGGAGCGTGGGAACGAGAGTGCTTGGGCTGTCACGCCCTTCAGGTTCGCGGCCCTAGGATGGCCTCGTGCACGGCCGCCGTCCACACTCCGCCCGCCCGAGGTAAATTCTGTCCCATGAGCACCGTGTACCTCGCCCCGATCTCCGCTGACGAGCCGCCGCAGCGCCAGCAGCTCGCCGTCGACCTACTGTGGGACGCCGCCGGCCTCGACGGCGTGCTGCAACCCGACGACCTCGCCGCGCTGAAGCTGCACGTCGGCGAGCCAGGAACCCAGACCTTCGTCAAGCCTGCCATCGCGCGCGCCCTGCTGGACCGCATGGCGAGCGCCGGGACCCGCCCCTTCCTCACCGACACGGCCGTGCTGTACCGCAGCCGCCGGGACAACGCCGTGAGCCACGCCCGCGTGGCCCACGAGCACGGGTTCGGCTTCGAGGCCATGGGCGCCCCGTTCATCCCCGCCGACGGCCTCATGGGCGCCGACGAGGTGGACCTGCCCGTGGCCGGTGGCAGCCACTACACCAGCGCCGCCATCGCCACGGTCGTGGCCCAGGCCCGGTCGATGATCGTGCTGAGCCACGCCACCGGCCACCTCGTCACCGGCCTCGGCGGCGCGCTGAAGAACCTCGGCATGGGGTGCGCGTCCAAGAAGGGCAAGCTGCGCATGCACCACGGCCAGCAGCCCGACGTGGACGCCGACACCTGCATCGGCTGCGCCGAGTGCGTCGACTGGTGCCCGTCGTCGGCCATCGCCGTGGACGAGACCGCGGCCATCGATCCGCAGGACTGCATCGGCTGCGGCGAGTGCGTGGCCGTTTGCCGCGTGGGCGCCATCGCCTTCGGCTGGGGGGTGGTGGGCCCTGAACTCCAGCAGCGCATCGTCGAGCACGCCGCCGCCGTGATCCGCGCCCGCCCCGACCGCATCGGCTACGTGACCGTGGCCCAGCAGATCACCAAGGACTGCGACTGCATGGGCCAGGCCCAGCCACCCCTGCTGCCCGACATCGGCATCCTCGCCTCCCACGATCCCGTCGCCCTCGATCTGGCCGTGCTCCAGCTGGTCCAGCAGCGCGCCGGCCGCACCCTCGAGTCCCTGTCCTACCCCCAGCTCGACGCCATGCCCCAGATCCGCCACGGCGTGGCCATGGGGCTGGGCGAGGATCAGGTGGATCTGGTGACGCTGGATCTCTGAGAGAGCGCCGGGCAACCCGGTGATAGAGTGGGCCCACCGGGAGGGTCGAACATGCGAACGACGAGCCTTGCCGCCCTGTCCCTGCTGCTGCTGCTGGCGCCGGCGTGTCCCGAGGAGGAGCCCGACGACGACGACGCGATCCCCGGCGACGACGACAGCGCCGGCGACGACGACAGCGCTGGCGACGACGACGACAGCGCCACCGGCGACGACGACGACAGCGCGGGTGACGACGACGACAGCGCGGGCGACGACGACGACACCGTGGAGTGCGACACGACCATCCCCCTCGACGCGCCCACCCTGCAAGACGCCGTGGACGCGGCGGGGTTCGGCGACGTGCTGTGCGCCGAGCCCGGCGTCTACCCCGAGACCCTGGACTTCAGCGGCAAGGTCGTGCAGCTGATCGGCCTGGGCGGCTCGGCCGACACCACCATCGACGGCAACCAGTCGGGCACGGTGGTCACGTTCGCCAGCGGCGAGTCGTCCAGCACCGTGCTGCAGGGGTTCACCGTCACCGACGGCTTCGCCACGTCGGGCGGCGGCGTGCGGATCGAGGGCGCCTCACCCTCCCTGGTGGACGTGGTGGTGACGGCGAACGTGGCCTACAACCACGGCGGCGGCGTGTACGTGTCGTCCGGGAACCCCACCTTCGACCACGTGCGTATCCAGGGCAACCAGGCGGACGGGGAGGGGGGCGGCCTGTACGTCACCAGCGCCTCGACGACCCTGTCCAACGTGGTGGTGTCGGACAACTCGGTGATGAGCTACGGCGGCGGCCTGTGCCTGCAGTCGTCCTCGGCGGTGATGGACCACGTGCTGTTCGTGGGCAACACCGCCGATCGGGACGGCGGCGGGGTGTTCATGAACACGTCGTCGGCGGAGGTGACCAACGCGTCGTTCCTGGGCAACGCGGCGGGCGGCCTCGACGGGGACGGCGGCGGGCTGTACCTGCTGCAGTCGTCGCCGACGATGACCAACGTCACCCTCGCGGGGAACACGGCTTCGTCGTTCGGCGGGGGGATCTACCTGTTCCAGGCGTCTCCGGCGTTGCTCAACGTGATCTTCGCGGAGAACGAGGCCGGCATGGGCGGCGGGGTGTACAACGACTCCGGCCTGCCCGGGTACCCCTCCCTGGCGTTCTGCAGCGCCTCGGAGAACATGCCCGACAACTACTCGGGGCTGACCGATCCCACCGGCGCCAACGGCAACACCGACGCCGATCCCAACTTCAACCAGACGGTCCTGCCCGACCCCATGGACTGGGACGTGCACCTGGGCGAGGCGTCCGCGCTCATCGACGCGGGTTCGCCGTCGGTGGACGATCCCGACGCCTCGCGCTCGGACATGGGCGCCTACGGCGGGCCGGGCGGGGGCGGCTGGGACCTGGACCTGGATCGGTTCCACTCGTGGTGGCAGCCCGGCGAGTACGACGGGGCGACCTACCCCGGGCAGGGGTGGGACTGCGACGACCTCGACCCGGCGGTGAACCCGGGCAGCGGATGCTGAAGCGCCCCGACGACGCGCCCCCCCGGCCGCGGCTGGCCGTGGACCAGGAGGTGCTGGTCCCCCGCCCGCTGAAGGTGTGGTACCTGGGCCGCGTGGTGGAAGACGACGGCGCGGGCCACGTCAAGGTCCGCCTCGGCGACCTCGAGCGGTGGATGGCGGCCGAGGAGGTGGTGCCGGTGATAGCGCCTGTGGACCTGGACCGCGGCGACCGCGTCTTCGCGGCCACGCCGCGGGGCTGGGAGGGGCGCTGGGTGGGCCGCGCACGCGGCGACGGCGTCCGCCTCAAGAACCCTCACCCCCGCTTCCAGGGCCCCCTGTTCGACCGCCGCACGTCGCTGGACGACCTGCGTCAGCCCCTGCACGCCGAGGACCGGCAGGAGCGGGAGTCCGCACAGACCCTGGCCGGAAAGATCCGCAGCGATCCCCTGGGGTTCCTGATCTCCATGTTGCCGCTGGTGATGCTGATCACCCTGCTCGCGGTGATCTCGGGCATCGCCTTGCGGTTCTGGCTCGCCCCAGGCGGGTGAGCACCGCGACGAGCGCCGCGATCCAGGCGAGCCCCGCTGTGGGCGCGCGGGGCGTCGACGAGCACGCGCATCCCCCCTCGCCGTCGTCGTCGCTGGCGTCGTCGTCGTCGCTGACGTCGTCGTCATCGTCCCCTGCCGTGTCGTCGTCGTCCCCTGCGGCCGAGTCGTCGTCGTCCCCCGTGTCGATGTTGTAGTCGGCCCACTCGGACAGCCAGTCGGCGTACAGGTCCGGGCGGATCTGGTAGCCCCCGCCGCCCGCGCAGACCTGATCCTGTCGCGCGTGGCCGAACACGGTGGACAGCACACCCACGGCCCACCACCGCCCCTCTTGCTCGTACAGCGCCGGCCCGCCCGAGTCGCCGAAGCACGCGTTCGTGCCCGCGGTGTAGTGGAAGAACACGTCCGCGTCGAACGCGTACACGCGCACCTCGGTCTTCATCTTGATCCCGGAGTCGTCCGCGTCGTCCTCGGTCACGCCGTAGCCCACCAGGGTGATCAGGCGGCCCTCCCACTCCCCGGCGAGCATCTCCTCGACCTGCACGAACATGGGCGCCTCGGCGCAGGGCTCGTCCAGGACCATCACGCCGATGTCCGCGTTGGTGCCGTTCCAGTCGGGGTGGGACGCGGCGTCGACCACGGCGATCCCCCCGTCCAGCGATCCGGTGTCCCCCGGGCCGGTGTAGAACTCCACCCCGGTCAGGCCCGTGGACTCCACGTAGTCCACGCAGTGCGCCGCCGTGAGCACGGTGTACTCGTCGATCAGCGTGCCGGTGCAGAACGCCGAGCCGTTGCGTGTCAGCGCCCCCACCGCCGGGAAGTCGGACGTGGGATCGCCGTTCCAGATGGCGGCGTCCTCGCTCCACGTGGGCGGCTCGGGTGTCGTACACCCCCAGAGCCCCATCAGCACGAACACGGCGACCAGGCTTGATCTCATGAGTCTCTCCCGCGACGCTAGGAGTCTACCCCACGGGCCGGGAGACCATGCACGAACAGTCCTTTGCGCCGCTGCTCATCGTCGTGGGCGCCGCCGTGGTCACCGGCGTGCTGCTGCCGCGGCTGCAGGTCCTGCGCATCCCGCTGGTGGTGGGGGAGATCCTCATCGGCATCGCGCTCGGCGTCAGCGGCGTGGGCCTGATCCCGGAGGAGCCCGATCCCTGGCTGGAGCTGCTGTCCCTGTTCGGCTTCGCCTTCCTGATGTTCCTGTCCGGCCTGGAGATCGACCTGCGGGCCCTGTCCGTGGGGCCGCCGGGGGGCCGCGCCGCGACCGGCAAGGGCGAGGACGCGTCGGGCCTGCGGCGGCTGCTGGTGCTGACGTTCTCCATGTTCGGCGCCACGCTGGTGGTGTCGCTGCTGCTGTCCCAGGCCCTGGTGATGCTGGGGTACCTCGAGTCCCCGTACATCATGGCGCTGATCATGAGCACCACCTCGGTGGGCCTGGTCATGCCGCTGCTCAAGGAGCGCGGCGAGGGCGAGGGCACGTACGGGCAGACGCTGATCCTCGCCGCGGTGGTCGCCGACTTCGCCACCATGCTGCTCATCACCGTGGTGGTGACGTTCTACGAGCACGGCCGCGCCACCGTGGACGCCCTGGTCATCGGCACGCTGTTCATCCTGTTCTTCGGCGTGCTGTGGATCGGCAAGCGGCTGCTGCGCCGCGAGGCGACCCTGGTGCGGCGGCTGGCCTTCACCGCCCCGCGCACCGCCGAGCTGCCCGTGCGCGCGGCCATGACGCTGATGCTGGGCTTCGTGGTGTTCTCCCAGGTCATCGGCACCGAGATCATCCTCGGCGCCTTCCTCGCCGGCACCGCCATCCGCTCGCTGAGCCGCAAGTCGGTCCACGGGCTGCTGGGCATGAAGCTCGACGCCATCGGCTTCGGGTTCTTCATCCCCATCTTCTTCATCATGGTCGGCGCCCGCTTCGACCTGCGGTCGCTGGTCCAGGACCGCGCCGGGCTGGCGCTGGTGCCGCTGCTGATCGTCTTCGCCTTTGCCGTCAAGGTGGTGCCCAGCCTGCTGCTGTCGCGGTTCTTCGGCCGCCGCAACGCCATCGCCGGCGGCTTCTTGCTCTCGTCGCGCCTGTCGCTGGTCATCGCCGCGTCGGCCATCGGCCTGCGGCTGGGGGTGATCACGCCGCAGATCAACAGCGCCATCATCCTCGTGGCCATCCTCACCTGCGTGATCTCCCCGGCCATCTACTCGCGACTGCGGGGCGACGACGTCGACGACGAGGAGGATCCACGGCCCGTCCCCCTCGATCAGCTCCTGGGCAGCGCCATGGCGCGGTCGCCCCGCGGTGGCCCGGATCTGCAGCTGCAGCTCGTGCAGGTCCACGCCGAGCACTTCCCCTTCCTGGTGGGCCAGACCCTGGCCGAGGCCCAGCTCCGCGGCCGCACCGGCCTGACGCTGATCGCCGTGTCGCAGGCCGACGGCACCATCGTCGACAACCCCGGCGCCGACCTGCGGGTGGGGCCCGGCGACGCGCTCGTCCTCATCGGCACCGAGGCGCAGGTGCGGCAGATGGAGGACCTGGGCAAGGGCGGTTGATTTGGCGTTGGCGCCGTCGTGTGTGAAACTGATGTGCAGGTATCCTGTAGTGGAACGCTGAGCGGGGGGCGATTCAGCATGGCGAAATCTCGATGGCGCACGCGGGGCAGGGCTGCTCCGCGCGATTTCCAGGACGATCCGGAGACTCAGGTGGACCGCGGCCCGGCCGCGGTGGAGGGCTGGCTGCCCATCGCCGCCACGCTGGAGTTCCTCTCCGGCCCGGACAAGGGCAAGCTGATCCTGCTGGACGACCAGGGCCTCATCATCGGCCGCACCGCGGACTGCGGGCTGGTGATCGACGACCCCTCGATCTCCCGACGCCACGCGCACATCATCGTGTCCGGGGGCGAGTTCTACCTGCGGGACCTCGGCAGCAACAACGGCACGCTCGTGGACGACGAGCCGGTCCGGCGCGCGACGGTGTTGCAGCCGCGCTGCCGCATCGTGCTGGGGCGACGCGTCGCGATGGACTTCACCGTGGTGGACGCGGTGGGTCTGGAGCAGGTGTACCGCAGGCTGGAGGACCAGACCCGGCTGCAGCTGCAGCTGGAGTACGCTCGGCGCCTCACCGAGCAGACCCAGCAGCTGCGCGCGGCCCTGGAAGACCTGGAGCTGTTCACCCGCAGCGCCGCGCACGATCTGGTGTCGCCGCTGCAGGGGATCGAGCTGAACCTGGGCTTGCTGCTCGACGACGGATCCCTGGGCGTGCAAGGCGAGCGGCGTGAGATCGTCACCGAGGTCGTCGAGACGGCCCGCCGTATGGGCAAGCTCCTGCAGGATCTGACCGTGTACTCGCGCCTGCGGGACGTGGCCGACCACGCCGAGGCGGTGGACCTGCAGGATGTGGCCGCGGACGCCCTGGCCAACCTGCAACCCGCCATCGCCGCGGCGGAAGCGCGCGTGGACGTCGGAGAGCTCCCCCCGGTGATGGGGAACCGCTCCCTGCTCACCGTGCTGCTGCAGAACCTCATCGGGAATGCCGTCAAGTTCCGTCGAGGACCCGGCCCCAAGGTGGCCGTTCGCTCCACCGCCGAGGGGGACCTGTGGCACGTGACGGTGCAGGACGACGGGATCGGCATCCCCGAGGAGTGCCTCGACACCGTGTTCGATCCGTTCGCGCGGCTGCACCGGGCCTCCCAGTACGAGGGCAACGGCATGGGTCTGGCCATCGCCCACCGGATCGTGCGCATGCACCGCGGCCGCATCTGGGTGACCTCCACGCCGGACCGCGGCACGACGTTCCGCTTCAGCCTCCCCCATCCAGACCCTGCGGTGGCGACCTGCTCGACGGTGTCGAGCGCCCACAGCCGCTCCACCTCCGACCTCGATTGATCCCACCAGGGAACCAAACGCGATCCCTGCGGTCCTAGGGTTTGTGCGGCGGTCGTCACCGCCCACCCAACCCGAAGGAGGCCGCCATGACCGTCCACGTTTCCAGGATCGCCGCGCCAGCGCTCTTCGTCGCCACGCTGCTGCTCGCGACCGCCGCCAGCGCGAACACGTGCGGGATCGTCCCGTTCGACCACGACGGCGCCGTCCCCGACGAGGTCGCCGACGAGCTCACCGGCTCGGCAGCGGGCGCCATCACCCGGGGCATGCTCTGCGACGTGGTCGAGGAGCTGGGCGCGGACGAGATCGCCGCGAACGCCTCGGAGGCCGAGGCCGCGCAGTTTGCCGCGGACCACGGCTTCGACCTGCTGGTGTTCGGCTCGGTGGGCGCCACCGACCGCGCCGGGGTGTACTGGACGGAGATGTCGCTGTTCGACGCCGCGGCGGGCGCCTTCGAGGCACCGGTGGCCGACGAGGTGGCCGCGGCCACGGCGCGCGGCGACCTGGCGTCGCTGGTGACCGAGCTGTTCCTGGGGCCGGCGCCCGTCGAGCCCGAGCCCGAGGTGGTGGAGATGGTCGAGGAGGAGGACTGCGCGGACGAGGCGCCCATGGTCGGTCGTCCCTCCCGCGACCTGGATCGCTCCCGTCGCGAGGGCAAGAAGTCCGTCATGGACATGAGCCTCGCCGCGGTCGCCGGCTCGACGGCCGGGCCGCCGTACCCGGGCAACCCCTACGACGATCCGAACCTCAACTACTGGCCCGGCCACAACACCGAGGAGTACGACCACCTCACCGACAACCCGTTCCTGGCGGTGGGTCCCAATCCCCTGTCCACGTTTTCCATCGACGTGGACACCGCCTCGTACTCCAACGTGCGGCGCTTCCTCAACCAGGGCAGCCTGCCGCCCGCGGACGCGGTGCGCATCGAGGAGCTGATCAACTACTTCAACTACGACTACGACGCGCCCACGGGTGACGACCCCTTCGCCACCCACATGGAGATCGCCGGTTGCCCCTGGGCGCCGGACCACCGCCTGGCCCGCATCGGTCTCAAGGGCATGCAGATCGCCGAAGACGACCGCCCGGCGAGCAACCTGGTGTTCCTGCTCGACGTGTCCGGCTCCATGTCGTCGGCCAACAAGCTGCCCCTGCTCAAGGAGGCGATGAAGCTGCTGACCAACCAGCTCGGCGAGAACGACCACATCGCCATCGTGGTCTACGCCGGTGCGGCGGGCATGGTGCTGCCCTCCACCGCCTGCGACGACGACCAGGCCATCCTCGAGGCGCTGGACCGGCTGCAGGCCGGCGGCTCCACCGCGGGCGGCGCCGGCATCCAGCTGGCCTACGAGACCGCCGTGGAGAACTACATCGAGGGCGGCATCAACCGCGTCATCCTCGCCACCGATGGCGACTTCAACGTGGGCGTGTCCGATCGCGGCAGCCTCGTGCGGATGATCGAGCAGAAGGCCAAGTCCGGCGTGTTCCTGACCGTGCTGGGCTTCGGCATGGGCAACATCCAGGACTCCACGCTCGAGCAGCTCGCCGACAAGGGCAACGGCAACTACGCCTGCATCGACACCCTCGACGAGGCCCGCAAGGTGCTGGTCCAGGAGATGGGCGGCACCCTGGTGACCATCGCCAAGGACGTCAAGATCCAGGTCGAGTTCAACCCCAACGCGGTCGCGGCGTACCGCCTCATCGGCTACGAGAACCGCCTGCTGGCTGCCGAGGACTTCAACGACGACACCAAGGACGCCGGCGAGATCGGCGCCGGCCACACGGTCACCGCCCTGTACGAGATCGTGCCGGTGGGTGTGGAGATCGACCTGCCGAACGTGGACGAGCTCAAGTACCAGCGGCCGTCCGACCCGGTCCGCGGCCCGGCCAGCGACGAGCTGCTCACCCTGAAGCTGCGGTACAAGCAGCCCGACGGAGACACCTCGAAGCTGCTGGTCTTCCCCATCACCGACGACGGCGCGGACTACGCGGCCGCCTCCGACGACTTCAAGTTCGCCGCCGCGGTGGCCGGGTACGGCATGCTGCTGCGCGACTCCCCCCACAAGGGCACGACCACCTTCCCCGGCGTCATCGAGCTCGCCGGCGAGGGCCTGGGCGAGGACCCCCACGGCTACCGCGCCCAGTTCATCGAGCTCGCCCGCACCGCCGCCCGGCTCAAGGCCGTCGCCGAGTAGGGGCTACTCCCCGGCCAGCTCCCTCAGCGCCTCGTCCCGCACCCGCATCGTCAGCCACTCCCCCATCATCCCCACCCCCATCCGCTCGTAGAACCCGATCGCCGGCTCGTTCCAGTCCAGCACCTGCAGCACCAGACGCGTGCCCCCCTCGCGCAGCGTCACCTGCGCCAGGTACCGCATCAGCGCCCGGCCGATCCGCCTTCCCCGGTACGGCGGGCGCACGAAGATGTCCTCGAGGTACACGCCGGGCCGACCGTCCCAGGTGGAGTAGTTGAAGAAGTAGAACGCCATGCCCGCGACCTCGCCGTCCCACAGCGCCATGACCACGTGGAAGCGCGGGTCTTCGCCGAACCCGTCGCGCAGCAGGTCCGCCTCGGTGGTCACCACCGCGTCGGGATCGCGCTCGTACTCGGCCAGCTCGCGGATCAACGCGAGGATCTCGGGGACGTCGTCGGGGGTCGCGGGGCGCAGCTGCAGCATGGGTGAAATCCAGGGTTCAGGTCAGGGGTACGCGCGGGGCTTTCCCGGCACCCCCACGGGCACCTCGTACATCTTGGCCGCGGTGATATCGAGCACGTACAGGTGGTCGGCCTGCCAGCCGCCGATGCCCGAGCCCCACTGCATGTTGGGGATCCAGTCCGTGTCCGCGCTGAAGTCGATCAGCGGGCCCTGGACCGTGCCGTCGGGGGAGATGCGCCACACGCGCGCGGCCAGGTACTCGCAGATGTAGAGGTTGCCGCAGGCGTCCACGCCCATGCCGTCGAGCATGCCGTTGCCCAGATCCTGCACGAGCAGCTCGGCCTGGCCTGGGTTGCCCTGGTCGTCGAAGGGCAGCGCGTGGATGGTGCCCCAGCCGAACGAGCCGATGTACAGGGTCGAGTAGTCGGGGCTGAACGTGACCCCGTTGGGGGCCTGGAGCCCCTCGGCGACCATGTCGAACTCGCCGGTGTACGGATCGATGCGCCGCACCCGGTTGCCCTCCTGCTCGGCCACGTACACGTAGCCGTCCAGGTCCACCTCGATGCCGTTGGCATACAGCAGGCCGCTGACGATGGGCGTCTTGGAGCCGGTCTGGTCCACGCGGAACATCGTGCCGCTGGACACGTCCGCGTACACCACGTCGCCGCTGGGCAGGGCCCGCAGCCCGGCGATGAACCCCCCGGCGTTGGGCGCGAAGATGCTGAACTCGCCGGTGTAGGTGGACTTGAGCAGGTTGCCGTTGTCCGCGCCGATCACGTGGCCCTGGTCGTCGAAGGCCATGTCCTCGGTGGCGCGCGGTCCGAACACGATGCCGTAGCCCAGCGGCCCCTCGGGCAGGGCGTCGCAGTCGTAGGCGGGCTCGGTGGTGTCGTCGTCGTCCCCGGTGGCGGAGTCGTCGTCGTCGCACGGCGGGGAGACCAGGTCGTCGGGCAGCGTCATCAGGCCGCCGCCGAGGCAGCCGGGGAGCGGGGCCAGCGAGAACGCCGCGAGGAGCGCGAGCAGGCGCATGTCAGGGCTCCTCGTTGACGGCCTGGCCGGTCATGGAGTCGCCGTCCACGTCCCAGTAGCCGGAGGAGGAGTAGCCGTAGCCGTCCCACCAGAAGTCGATGTGGTTCCCGTCCACCTCCGCGTAGTACCAGGGGTACCAGAACACCTCGCCGTGGTAGTCGAAGTACAGCACCAGCATGCCGTAGGACGGCGAGTACCCCATCGGATAGACGTCGTCGGGGAACAGGATGTAGCAGCTCGCCGAGCAGGTGCCGGTCACCGACACGGTGGTGTAGGTCACGTCGAAGGCGTAGTCGCAGCCGTCGCAGGGGACCTCGGTGGTGACGCCGCCGAGGCTCTGGATCTGCTGGAACACGTTGGCGCCGATGGCGATGGTCGCCTCTCCGGGCGGGCCCTCGGCGATCCCGTCGCTGGGCACCACGGTACAGACCCACTCATCGCCCGACCCGGTGTACTCGTCGGGCACCGTGTCGGACGACAGGTTGGTGGGCGACCCACCCACGGTCCAGGAGTACGCGTAGGTCACCTCGTCGCCGTCGGGATCCGTGGACGGCTCGACGATCACGCAGCTGAGATCGTCCGCGCCGGTGGGCTCGGCGGGCTCGATGACCACGGTGGGGGCGAGGGGGGCCTCGTTGTCGATCGCCACGTCGTCGTCGTCGCACGGAGCCAGTCCCCCGGGAGCCACCACCCGGCCGGGTCCGCAGGCGGTCAGCAGACCGGCCAGGACGAGGGCCCACAGGAAGATGCGGATGGACAAGGAGCCTCCTTTGCTGCGAAGAACACCCTACCCGCTCGTGTCACGGGAGGGTAGGGAGGCCGTCGATGCTCCGAGTTTCCGTCCTCGCCCTGACCCTGGCCGCGGTCCTGCCCGCCGCGGCCCAGCCGCAGTTCACCTTCGCCGTGGTCGGCGACACCCAGAACGGCGGCACGCTCAACCACGACGTGTTCCCGCAGATCGTCGAGGACATCGACGCGCTGGATCCCGCGTTCTCGCTGTTTTGCGGCGATCTGATCGGGGGCTTCTACGACATCAACACCCACCAGGACGCGTGGGAGGAGTGGGTGGCGGTGACCTCGGCCCTGGACGGCGAGATCTACGCGGTGCCGGGCAACCACGACTTCCTCCCCGGCGCGTCGGTACCCGAGGCGTGGCGCGAGACCTTCCACTGGCTGCCCACCCACGACAGCCCCGCCGGCGAGGAGGGCATGAGCTACCACTTCGACCACGGCGACACGCGGGTGATCAGCGTGCTGAGCGACTCGCCGACGGGACAGACCGCGCCGGACATGACCTGGCTGCAGTCCGTGCTCGGCGATCCCGATACGCAGGCCGCCGAGCACGTGTTCGTGTTCTCCCATCACCCGGTGAGCTTCAGCGACGTCGAGCCGCTGGGGCACACCGGCGCCCCGTTCTGGCAGTCCCTGCTCGGCGGGGGCGTGGACGCGTTCTTCGCGGGGCACTGGCACCGCTACCAGCCGAGCCGGCTCGGCAACGGCGGCGACACCTGGGAGGTGATCATCGGCACGGGGGGCGGGACGGTCTACGAGCCGATCCGCGAGTACCAGCAGATCCACGGCTTCTTGCTGGTGACCGTGGACGGGGTCTCGGCCACGGCCGAGTTCTACGGCGACGCGGACGGGGATGGGCACTACGACGACGTGATGGACGAGTTCGTCATCGCCCAGGCCGGACCGATCCCCGGCGGGCTGCTGGCCCGCTACAGCTTCGACGACGGCACCGCGGACGACACCGCGCCGACCCCCGTGGGCCGGGAGGTGCACGGCGAGTTCATGGCCGACGCCCAGGTGGTGGACGATCCCCAGCGCGGGCCGGTCCTGGAGCTCGACGGCAGCGGCGACGGCGTCGAGGCCGGCGCCATCGGCGACTACGTGCTGTCCGTCAACGGCGACTTCACCGTGTCGCTGTGGGCGCGCGCCCAGCAGCCCGGGTCCGGCGACTGGGGATCGGCCCTGGTGGCCTACGGCACCTGCGACCACTACTGCGAGGACGAGGAGACCAACTACTCGTACTGGCTCAGCCTCGTCGAGGGGGACCACCTGCTGGCCTACTGGGAGTACGAGGACGGCAACAACGTCACCGCGTACTCCACCGAGCCGGTGCCCGGCGGCGCTGCGGGCGCCTGGCACCACTACGCCATGGTTCGCGACCAGAGCCAGGCGTGGGTGACGTTCTACGTGGACGGCCTCGAGCTCGGCGATCCCGTCGAGTACGACCGCGATCCCACGGGCGGCGGCCGCGGCATGCTCTACCTCGGCCGCGACGTGAACGGCTCGGACGGCTACGAGTTCGCCGGCCTCATCGACGAGGTCTGCGTGTACTCCTGGGCCCTGGAGGGGGAGAGCCTCCTGGAGCTGGCCGGGAACATGGACTGCACGCTGCCCCCGCTGGACGACGATGACGACGATGATGACGACGACGACGACGACGACGCGACGCCTGGCGACGACGACGACACCACGGCCGGCGACGACGACGACGACGACGTGACCGGGGACGACGACACGACCCCGGGCGGGGAGACCGAGCTGGACGTGGGTGGGGACTGCGGTTGTCGGGCGGCGGGCGCCCCGTCGATCAGCGGGTGGGGCCTGGCCCTGGCGCTGGTCCTGCTGGCGCGGCGCCTCCGGCCCTCACCGCCGAGATGAAGCCGTCGAACGCGGCGAGCTGCTCGCAGCCGCCGATCTTGAACGACACCTGCTCGCCCGGCGTCGTCACCGTGAAGCTGCCGCTGCCCATGATCCGGGCCTCGACGTGGGCCGAGGTCAGGGCCTGGAGTTCCCGCACGCGCCGCCACGCCTCCTCGGCCTGAACGTCCTCGAGCGCGCCGCTGGCGGGGTCGCCGCCGCTGTACGTCCCGCTCGAGCTCATCTCCGGCGTCACGGGCGTGTATTCGAAGTGCGCGCCCTCGCCGTCCTGCCACAGGCGTGTGACGTTGCCGCTGCCGTCGGCGTAGGTCAGGGACCAGGGTGAAGCGGGCACGGTGGCCTCCTCGGCGATCGGGGCGGGGGAGGGGGGCTCGGCGGGCGGCGCCGGGACCGGTTCAGCCGGCTCGCCAGGGCACCCGCAGGCCAGCAGGGTCGCGATGAGCGCAGCCGTGAATCGTACTCGCATCGAGCGTCCTCCTCCTGTCAATACGTGTCGCACCGACGGATCGACGCGATCTCCAGCGAGACGGCGTTGCCCTGGTCCACCGGCACGGTGGCGCGGGTGTAGCGCGACAGCCGCAGCGTCTCGTAGGGGCCGCGGTCGATCAAGTACTGCTCCATCAGGGCCGCGGGTACGGTCAGTGTCCCCGTGTCGGCGGTCTCGCACAGGACCATGGGGCCCTGGCCCGCGTGGGGGGCGGCGACCATCTCCCAGCGGATCGTGTCGCCGCCGTCCGCAGGCTCCCAGGTGATCACGAGGTCCGCGTCCCCGGACAGGGACATGTCGCAGTCGAGCTCCGGGCCCAGGGGCGCCACGGCGGTGGCCGCGACCTCGAACGCCGGAGTCTGGTTGCCCTCGGCGGACACGGAGATCGTGTCGCCGGGCTCGAAGAGATCGTCGGGACAGCACGCCCAGTCCGTCATGTAGAAGCCCGTGGCCGACGGCGAGATCGTCAGGGGCTCGCTCAGCCCGGTCACCGTCATCACGCCGGCGTCGCGGTACACCGGCCATGGCTCGCAGGTGTCGTCGTTGGAGCAGTACTCGTCGAACTCGCAGGGGGGATCGCAGAAGCCGGGGCTCCACGCGGCCAGGTAGACGCAGTCCCCCTCGGCCAGGGTCTGCTCGAGCTGGTACGGCCCCCACACCACGCCGAGCTCGTTGCCCGGGAACGGCCGATCGTAGATCCCCCACGGCCACACGAACGTGGACGGCACGCCGCCCGCGCCGTCATTGACGGTCTCCTGGATGTACACGCCCCCCACCAGCTCGCCGCCGTCCGGGGCGGAGTCGTCATCGTCCGCGGGGGCCGCCGAGTCGTCGTCGGCCGGCTCGTCGCCGGCGCACGAGGCGAGCAGGGGCAGCCACAGGAGCATCATCGCGAGGACCCGGGTCATGGTCGTCAGTCTGTCGCGCCGCGGTGCGCGCGTCCAGGCACGAACGCGCCCCCATACCGGGGAGGCCGTTGCGCTAGCATGTCCCCTGGGAGGTCCGCCATGCCATCGATCCAGCCCGTGAGCACCGTGCTGCACGACATCCGCTCGTTCCTCGACGACCACGACCACCCGGTCCCGGCCTGGAGCCCGGCCCACACCCCCCTCGAGGCGCTGTACCGCCTGCTGCGGGATCGCCAG
This sequence comes from uncultured Rickettsiales bacterium, assembly GCA_964558555.1. Lineage (GTDB taxonomy): Bacteria > Myxococcota_A > UBA796 > UBA9615 > CAYRNR01 > CAYRNR01. The sequence continues at coordinate 16,932 of CAZLEO010000187.1, forward strand.
GGTGACGACGCGCTGTGGTCGGACCTGACCGCGCTGACCCGGGCGGTGGCCGAGGCGCGGCTGCGGCCGGATCACGCCCTGGAGCCCGCAGACGTGGACGACCTGCTCGCCGAGCTCCGCCACACGGTGGGTGGGCCCTCCGGCGGTGATCCGCTGCCCCTGCGCCGCTGGGCGGCCACGGCCCCCATCGCCGCCCTGTCCGGCTTCCTGCTGCTGGGCGCCGCCATGGGGTGCACCACCCCCGGCAACGACGACGATGACGACGACAGCGCGGTCGTCGAGCAGCCCTGCCAGGAGGCCATCGACCACGAGATCCCCGCGGCCGAGCAGGACGTGTTCTGCCAGCTCGTGGACATCATCGAGGCCGCGTCCGTCGGCGACGGCACGCGCGAGCAGCTCATGGAGTGCCTGCCCGAGCTGTCCGCCGAGCAGCGCGAGGAGCTCCTCGACGCCTTCCTCGCGGCCTCGGACGAGGAGCTCGCCGGCCTGCTCGAGGACACGGCGTTCTCGCAGCTGTGCGGCTGGGAAGGCGACGACGACGACGACACGATCAACGACCACTGATCCCCGCCCGCAGCGCCCCTGGCCCCGCTCCCTTTCCTTCCGATAAGATGGCATCCAAGCCGCAGAGGGGAGCTTTGCCATGACACACCGCCACGACCCTGGGTCTGTCCACACGTGCCTTTTCGCGCTGGGAATCGCCCTGTGCCTCCTGCCCGCGACCGCAGGCGCCGACACCCTGACCGTGTCCCAGTGGGGTGACGGGTACCCCACCATCAACGACGCCATCGACGCGTCCGTGGACGGGGACCTGATCTCCGTGGAGATGGGCATCTACAACGAGGACGTGGACTTCGACGGCAAGAACGTGGCCGTGATCTCCGTGTCCGGCCCGTCCGTGACCACGATCCTGGGCAACTCCACGGCCGTGCGCATCGACAGCGGCGAGACCTCGGACGCCCAGCTGGACGGGTTCACGGTCAGCTCGAACGGCACGACCGGGATCTACGTCTCGGACGCGTCGCCGCTGATCCGCGACTGCATCATCTCGGACAACACCAGCTACGCGGCGTACGTGTACTACCTGGGCGATCCGACCTTCGAGGACTGCACGTTCGAGGACAACTCGGGCACGTACCCGGTGTACGTGCACTACTACGCCGCCGCCACGTTCACGGGGTGTACCTTCCAGGACAACACCGCCCAGCACGGCGGCGCCATGTACGTGAGCACGTACAGCGACGGTGTGGTGAGCGGTTGCACCTTCTTGAACAACTCGGCGACGAACTGGGGCGGGACGATCCACACCTATCGGTCCACCCTGGAGGTGACCGACTCCCACTTCGAGGGCAACAGCGGGTACTACGGCAACGTCGCGGTGTACGAGTCCAACGGCCCGGTGGTCGTCCGCAACAACGTGTTCTTCGCCAACACCGCCGAGTACGGCGGCGTGTTCTACCTGCACAACTCCGACACCTACGTCTCGGACAACCAGCTGGTGGAGAACACCGCCAGCGTCGACGGCGGCGCGTTCTACATCACCACCAGCGACCGCAGCACCATCCTCAACAACACCGCGGTGGGCAACATCGCCTACGGCTTCGGCGGCGGCGTCTACGCGGATTCGAGCGTGAACGTGCTGCTGGGCAACAACATCTTCGCCCACGCCACCAACGGCGAGGGGATCTACACGGTGGCCTCCACGTCGCGGCTGCAGATGGTGCACAACGACGTGTACGACTTCTCCGACGGCGCGTATGGGGGGTACTTCGCCGATCCGACCGGCCGGCACGGCAACGTCTCGGTGGACCCGGGCTTCGTGGCCTACTCGCGCAACGGTGATCTGGCGGACGACGACCTGACCCTGGCGGTGGGATCGGCGTTGATCGACGCGGGCGCGCCCGACTTCGAGGACGCGGACGGCACGGTCTCGGACGTGGGGTGGGGCGGGGGCAACGACCTCATGGCCATCCCCAACGGGTACGACTGGGTGGTCTCCCGCCTGGGCAACGGCGACTTCGTCTCCATCTCCGAGGCCATGGCCGTGGCCGGGCACGGGGACCGCGTCCTGGTGTACCCCGGCCTGTACCAGGAGGACGTGAACACCGGCGGCGCGGACGTGGAGATCGACTCGCTGGCCGGACCCGAGGTGTCGGTGATCGTGGGGTCGTCCACCAGCGTGCGGGCCGACAGCGGCGAGACCGCGGCGCTCGTGGACGGGTTCACCATGTGGGCGGGCAGCCACGCGGTGTACGTGACCGACGCCGAGATCGAGTTCGTCGATTGCTGGTTCCGCTACAACTATTCCTACTCCGCGTATGTGTATTACCTGGGCGACGCGACCTTCACCGACTGCCTCTTCGAGGAGAACTCGGGCACGTACCCGAACTACATCTACTACTACGCCGACGCCGACGGGTGGCGGATCTGCGACGGCGACTGCGACGACGCGGACGCGGCGGTGAATCCCGGTGCACCGGAGGTCTGCAACGGCGTGGACGACGACTGCGACCCGGCCACCGACGAGAACGTGGACGGCGACGGCGACGGCTTCTCCGTGTGCGCGG
>CAZLEO010000188.1:0-17910 GCA_964558555.1 uncultured Rickettsiales bacterium
GGCGTCGTCGTCGTCGCCGGGTGTGGCGTCATCGTCGTCGCCGGCGGAGTCGTCGTCGTCGCCGGCGGAGTCGTCGTCGTCGTCCGCCGGGACACACTCGCACTCGCCCCAGGCGCTGCCGTCATCCAGACACACCTGCGCCCCGTTCTCGCCGCTGGGGCAGGCGCAGGACTCGGACTTGCCGGGATCGCAGATCCGTTCGGGGCACCCCGCGATCAGCGGGGCGATGCAGAAGACGAAGACGACGAGGGACGCCAGATGGAGGGATCTCAATACTCCCCCTCCCCTTCCTCGTACTCGCCCTCGTCCGCGTCGTCCCCCTCCTCGAGATCCTCCTCGCCCTCCTCGTACTCCTCCTCGTCGTAGTCCTCGACCTCCTCCATCTCGTCCTCGATGCCGGGGGCGGGGATGCGGCCGTCGTGGCGGACGGTGCCGCCCACCTGGACGTCGTCGGAGAAGCCTCCGTCGGGGCGGGTGCCGGAGCTGGCCGTGTCGCGCTTGGCCTCCACATCGGCGCGACGCTCCTCGCGTTTTCGCCGCAGGGCCTCGCGGCGCTCCTCGCGCTCGGCCTCCCACTCGGCGCGCTCCTCGTCGGTCATCTCGTCGAGGCGCGTCGAACCGCGCTGCTCGTCCCCGCGGCGCGACGACGATCCGCCGCTGCTGCCGCGGTCCTCGTCGTTCGAGGGCGTGGTGCCGGTGCGGCCACGGTTGGCGCGGCGGGCGCCGGCGCGGTCCTCGCGGGGCTTGGGCCGCTCCAGCGGGCCGCTGATGAGGTAGTGGTAGTACCCCTTGGAGTCCTTGTTGGACGGATTGCCGCCGGACTTGATGGCCATGAGGCTCTCCAGCGTCTCGTCCACGAGCTTGAACTTGATCTTCAGCGCCAGGCGGGACTTGACCAGGTCCTCCTTGAGCGAGATGTAGCCGGAGATCTCGCCCTCGATCTTGTCGCCGCGGAAGCGCGCCCAGTCCACGGTGGCGCGGCCGTCGGCCACCGTGATCAGGCCGGCGGCCTCGGTGAACACGGTCTCCACGTCCATGCCGTAGATCTGGGAGCCCTCGCGGAATGCCAGACCGTCGAAGTCGAAGCTGATCTCGCCCTCGGACTTGGTGATGTCCTCCTGGTCGAGGTTCAGGTCGATCTCGGAGTCGAAGGTGCCCGCGCCGTCGATGTTGTAGACGTCACCCTTGAGGGGGAAGGCGCGGACCTCGAGCTCGTCGAGCTCCACGTCGGCGACCATGGCGGCCTCGTTGTACTGGACGTTGCCGCGGGCGTGGCCCTCGTACAGCACGCCGTCGAACTTCACGTCGAAGTTCTTGCGGATGGCCTTCAGCGGCTTGATCTTGATCCAGGTCTTGCCCATGGACAGCAAGGCCTTGGGGCTGCCGTCCTTGCCGATGGTGCCCAGGTCCAGGGACTTGAAGCGCACGCCGGTGAGCCCCTTGGGTCGAGGCCTCTGCACGTCCACGGCCCACCCGCGCTCCTGCGCCTCGTAGGCGATGCGCTGGGACACGGACTTGCTCGGGAAGGCGATGTAGAACACCAGCCCGAAGAACACCGCCCCCCACCCGAGCACCGCTGCAATCTGAAGTGCGGTCTTCATCTATCCCTCCTGCTTCATCCGACTGAACACCACTTCCACGTTGGCGCTGAGCTCGGCGCGGTTGCGGGTGTTGGCGCGGACCACGAGGCGGTCGATGCGCAGGGGCTGGGGTGCGGTCTGGACCTTGAACAGGTAGTTGACCAGCTGATCCAGCGTGATCTTCTTGAACACCACCTCGTAGCGGTGCTCGTCGAAGTAGGCGCCCTCGGTGAGCCCCTGGTCGTTGATGCCCTTGATGTTGTCGGCGAGCTTGAGCTCGTCGCCGGTGCTCTCGAGGAAGCCGGACACGGAGAAGTCCTCGAACCCACCCATCTGCTTTTCCAGATCGGCGATGCGCTTGCGGCTCTCGGCCAGGTCGCCGGTCATGGTCTTGATGGTGTTGAGGTCGCGTTCCTTGGCGGCCACCGACGTCTCGAGGCTGCGCACCTTGGACCGCACGCCCGTGACCACGAAGTAGCCCACGAACAGCGTCACGGCCACCACGGTGATCACGGCCAGACGCCGATCTCGCGGCGACAGGGTGTTCCAGAGCGTGGAGAGCTTGTCCAACATGTCACTCCTCCTCTTCCGCGCCGAGGGGGATCGTCATCTCGAAGCGGGTGGAGGCGTCGCGTCCCTTGACCTTGTCGTGGGCCGCTGCCTGGGCGAAGCGGGGCCTGCGCTTCACCGCGGACTCGATCTTGTCCACGGTCTCGAACTTGTCGGTGTTGGCGCGCAGCTTGATGGCCTCGGAGCTGATGTCGATGTTGTCCACGTCGATCTTGTGGTCCTTGGGCACCGCCTCGGAGAACTCCTTGAGCAGGTCGAAGGCCGTGGTCTGGTTCTCCGGGTCGAACTGCTCGACCTTGGCGTTGAGGGCGTCCATCTCGGCGATGAACACGTTCAGCGCCGAGCTCGACGTGACCAGGGCGGAGTCGGCCACGGTGGGGAAGGTGCCCTTGACCGTGCCGCGGATGTCCTCCATCAGGACCCGCTCGCGCACGCTCAGGGTCACGGCGTTGTAGACCGCCAGTCCCATGCCGCCCAGCGCCACCAGCAACACCAGCGCGGCCACGGCCAGGGCGAGGCGCTGGATGCGCTGGATGTCGCGGCGGTAGGCGAACTCGCCGCTGCGGAAGCCCACCTGCTCCTTGCTGCTCTGGGCCAGTCCCCGCAGGGCCAGGGCGTAGGCCAGGCCGTACTGCGCGCCCGCGTCGGGCACGTCGCTGGGGGACGGCGGGAACGGCAGGTCCGCCACCGGCACGCCCAGCTCCCTCGACAGGTAGGGGCAGAAGCCGCGCAGCTCGCTGCCGCCGCCGATGACGTAGATGGAGTCCACCTCACGGTGCTGCTCGTCCTCGAAGGCCATCAGCGTGGTGCGCAGCTGGGCCACCAGGGGCAGGCTGGCCTCCTGCAGGGCGCCGACCATGGCCTGCACCGTCTCGTCCCCGGCGAATCCGGTCAGCGTGCCCATGCGGGCCTTGTAGTCGCTCACCTCGCCGGGCTCGAAGCGGTACTTGGTCTGCAGCGTCGCGTCGATGTCGCGGCCGCCCCAGTCGATGGTCCGCAGCAACAGCGGCACGCCGTCGACCAGGGCGCACAGCTTGGTGTCGCGGTGGCCCACGTCGAGCAGCACCGTGGTCTGGTTGTCCGCCTCCTGGGGCAGGAAGCGCACGAGGTTGGCCAGGGCGCCCGCGTCCACGGGCAGGTGGCGCGGGTCCACGCCGATGGTGCCGAGCTCGTCGAGCAGGGTGCGCAGTTCGGCCTTGCGGGCCATGGCGCAGAACAGCCGCGTGCCCGGCGCTCCGTCCAGCAGCGTCGCGCTGGACTCCAGGGTGTGCTGGTGCAGCAGCACCTCGTCCATGTCGAAGGGCACGCGCTCCTCGAGCACGCCCGACAGGATGGCTGCGATCTGCTTGGTCTGGGTGAAGGGGACCTCGACCACCCAGGAGCTCACCTGGGCCGAGGGGATGGCCGCCACCACCACGGCGTCCACGGTATCCATCTCGTCGAGCAGGGTCTGGGCTTCGCGCAGCTGCAGGTCGCGCAGGGTCAGTTCGGGCTCTGCCTCGGCCTCCTCGGCCTGCTCCTCGGCCTTGTCACGCGCCGCCTCCACGTCGGAGACCTCGATGGAGGTGGTGCCGGTGGCGTCCTCCAGCTCCTGGCCCGTGAGCTCGTGCAGGGGCAGCGCCCGCGACACGAAGTCCACGACCTCGTAGCCGCGGTAGGTGCCCTTGAGCACCGCCGCCTTGATCTCGAATCGCCCGATGTCGAGGCCGATCACCTTGGTGGCCATGGTCGCCTCATCTCTCGGAGGTAGCCGTCATCCGGGCTACCTCTCTTTCCACGACAGCGTGGTGTACTTGCTGCCCTTGAAGTTCATCACCACCTCCAGCGTCGTCTCCACGTCCCCCACGTAGCCCGTGGAGACGATGGTGAAGTGGCGTGAGTTGGTCTTGATCAGTCCCTGAAGCCCCGACCGGTCCGTCAGCGTGATGCCCTGAGCGTCCAGCGTGGCCATGAAGGTCTCGGTGGTCAGCATGTTCAGCAGCCGCATCACCTGCAGCTCGCCCACCACCTGCTGGAGCTGGATCTCGTTGACCGTGTAGTCGGCGAAGGCCCGGATCAGGCCGTACATGACGGCCGGGGAGCAGGTGGTGATGTTGACCTTGTTGTTGCCGTAGATGGTCCACTGGGGACCGAACGTCTGGTAGATCTCGTCGTTGACGCCGGCGACCATCTGCACCTCGTCCAGCGAGTCGAAGGGCAGGTTCTTGGGCTTGAAGTTGCGGCCCCAGAGGTCGGCCTCGTCGTACAAAGAGTCCTCGTACCCGCCCATGAACGACGACCGCTGGTTGTCGGTGTCGATGTAGTCCTTGATGTTGCCGATGACCTCCCAGCGGTCGTACTCGTTGCGGATCTCGAACATGTCGTCGTACCGCTCGTCGGCCATCATCCCGTAGATACCCATGGCAAAGGCGTTGAGGCGCAGGTCCTCGGAGCCCGCCTCGGCCAGGGAGTTGAGGTTGAGCTTGCCGTCCTCGTCGTTGATCTCGGCGCGGAAGTCCCCCTGGAAGTCCAGGAACGACCGGGTCAGGGCGGTGCTGTCGCGCTCGATGGCGCGGTCGATGCGCTCCTGGGTGTGCTCGTCCACCTCCAGATCGACGGGCCCGTTCTGCAGCGCGGCCATGTCCATCTCGTCCATGTCCATCAGCCCGCCGCCCATGGCCACGCGCAGGAACGCCGTGTCGATGAACGGCACCTGCTGCCACAGCTTGTCGCCCAGGTCGAGGCCCATGCCCGCGGTGTACTGCTGGATCATGGGGTTGCTCGCCATCATCTGGGCGAACGACATGAACAGCGTGTAGATGCGCACCCCGCTCTTGGCCAGGTACAGCGCCCGCACCGAGTCGCGGTAGTTGGCGCCCTGCAGGTACTGCACGCGCGACTGGTAGGCGAACTCGACGATGAACGACGTGAGGAACACCACCATGGCCAGCACCATGACCAGGGCGATGCCCCGCTGACCGGGCCACCTGCGCTTCGCGCTGGCCATGCGGGCCTCGCGCTGCTCGGGGTGGGCGGGGGGCGCACCGCGGCGCCTGGGATCGCCCGATCCCTCGTCGAACAGCAGTCTTCGCAGCCAGCGCATCACGTCAGTTCAAGTCCTGGATCTCGACCTTGGTGTGCCAGGTCCATTCCTCCCCCTCGTTGTCGGCGATCACCATGGTGATCTCCACGGCGCGGGGGAGCCGGTTGAGCTGGTCCGGACCGGTGGTGTCCCACTCGTCCAGCCACTCGTTCTTCTCCATGTCGAAGTAGCGGAAGTTCAGCTTCTTCACGCCGCGGGCCAGCATCATGATCTCGCCGCCCTCGGTGGGCTCGCCGTCGATGCGCTCCTCCTCGCGGTGCATGAGCTTGAAGTGGTGCGTCTCGCGGTCGGACTCCTCGTAGTAGCCGATCTCGGTCAGCGCGCACTCCTTGGAGTCGCGGTACAGCTTGCGGTGGCTGCGGCTGGTGAAGTTGAGGTGGTCGAAGGGATCGGTGTCCTCGCCGAGGAAGATGGTCTCGAAGGTGTCGTCGTAGTTGTCCCCCTGGCCGCCGGCGCGGGTGGACTTCTGCGACGACAAGAAGGCCTGGGACACCTCGCGCTCCATGCGTAGCAGGGCGATGCGGCCCATGGAGGTCATATCGCCCTTGTGGCGCGACGCCTCCTGGATGAGCGCGGAGTTGCGGAAGATCATGAACATCGCCCCGGTGATCCCCGCGAGGATGGCGATGGCCACGATGGCCTCGAGCAAGGTGAATCCACGGCGGTCACTCATTTGCGCACCCCCGTGGCCGCGCTGGAGGTGCCGCCTGGCAGGGTGGGCATGGTCGCGCCGGTGGTGGAGGCGTCGCCGGAGACCCCGGAGCCGATGCCGGCGATGCCGCCCAGGCCGCCGATCTCCTGTTCCTCGGCGGTGGCCACGCGGCCCGTCGGGTTGACGATGTGGGTGACCAGCACGACCTCGTCGGGGCCGCACAGGCCCTCCTCGCGCCGGCCCTCCTCGCCGCACCAGTAGACACGCACGCGGATCTCGCGCACGAAGCGGGACAGCTCCTCGGTGAACATGGACATGTCGATGCCCAGGCTCTCCATGTTCAGCCCGCCAGTGAGCATGGACTCGTCCTCGACCGCCCCCTCGTCCTCGGCCATGCCCATGAGCTGGTTGATCAGGTCGAAGATCTTGGCCAGATCGATCTCGATGCGGCTGACCTCGTACTCCCAGGCGTACTCCTCGAACGCGTCGAGGTACTCGTCCTCGTGGAAGTCGCCGTCCTCGGTGATGGTCAGCTCGCCGAAGCCCTCCTTCTCCATGCGCATCTCGACCAGGGACATGATGTCGCGGGCCAGCAGGGTGCCCACCACCATCTCGTCGCCCTGCTCGCGCATCTTCACCGCCGCGGTCTGGGCGTCGATCAGCGCGATGGTGGAGATGGCGAGGATGGCCAGCGCCACCAGCACCTCCAGCAGGGTGAACCCCTGGGCCTTGCCGGGCTCAGTCGACACGGCGGTCCTCCCGGTCCGGCGGCTCCGCCTCGCCCAGCTCCGCGCGCACGCGGCCGGTCAGCGGCTCCACCACGAGGCTGAGGATCGACTCGTCGCGGTCCACCAGGTAGATGACCGAGTCCTCCATGTAGCCCTCGGGGAAGATGTGCGTGTAGACGATGAGCTCCTCTTCCTCCTCCTCCGGGGTCGGATCCTGGGGCTCGACCACGTCGTCCCACTGGGGCGTCCAGATCCCCATGAAGACCACGTTCTGGGGCAGCTGGCGGATCTTGAAGACCTCGTCCTCCAGCGGCACGAACTCGTTGATGCGGGGGGCGGGCTCCAGCGCACCTGTGCCCAGGGAGACGCCCATCATCGCCATGAGCCCGGCCAGGGGGCTCTCGTCGTCGCCGATCTTGTCCTGCTGCTGGGTGCGCAGGCGGTCCTTGGCCATCTCGTCGCGCTCCTGCGCGTCGGCGATCTCCTCGTCGCGGATCTCCTCGATCTCGGCCCACTCCTCCCGCTGGGACTGGTTCTCGAACAGCTGCACCTCGCCGTACGAGGCCTCGACCCAGTAGGTGTGCTGGTCGAGGTTGTAGGCGATGCGCATGGGCACGTTCTGCAGGGCGCACTCGTCGTAGGCCATCTGCAGCACGCCGCCGAGCTTGCGGCCCGCTGCGCGCACGTCTCCTCCCAGCCACCGGCCGATGGCCGGGATCGTCACCAGCGACACCGCCAGGACGATGGCGAGCACCACCATCAGCTCGATGAGGGTCAGGCCGCGGCGGGAGGACAGCTTCACGACTCAGAATTCCCAGTTGCAGATGTCGGCGGCGTCACCGCGCCCACCGGGCAGCCCGTCGGCGCCGTAGCTGATCAGCTGGTAGGGGTGCCCCTGCGAGCCGGGCACCTCGATGCGGATGGGATGGCCCCACCCGTCCACCGGGCTGGGCCTGAGCTCCCTGGGGTAGCTGCCCGCCACCATACGCTGGCGGACCATGTCTCGTTCGGTCTCCTTGAGCAGCACCTGCGTGGCGTGGACCCGGCCCTGGCCGGAGCTCCGCACCAGCATGGCGCACCCCACCCCACCCACGGCCACCGTCAGCAGCAACACGACCGCGACGAGCCACCCCCTCTGGTGGGACCGTCGGATCATCCCCCGATCTCCCAGCTCTTGATGTCCATGTCCCGGCCGTCGCCGCCCTCGGCGCCGTCCGCGCCCAGGGAGATGATCTCGTAGTCGTGGTCGCCGTTGACGCCGGGCGAGTAGTACAGGAACGGGTTCTGCCACGAGTCCACGGGCACCGTGTCCGAATCCAGGTAGCTCTCCCGGGAGCGTCCCCGCTTGTCCGCGGGGGGATGGATCAGCGCGTCGAGGCCCTCTGCGGTGGTGGGGTACTTGCCGTAATTGACCCGGTACTGGGTCAGGGCGCCCTCGATGTTGCCGATCTGGACCATGGTGGCGTCCACCTTGGCCTCCTCCAGCCGGCCGACTGCGGCCACGCCGACGATCGTCATGAGGATGCCCAGGATGGCGATCACCACCATGATCTCCACCAGGGTCATACCGGCCTGATTGCGGTGCAGCCCCACGGCCGCGCCCTTGAGGGTCTGTCGTTCGGTGCTCATCGTTCGTCTCCCTTCGCGCGCGAGCGCGCGGTTCAACATCGGTCAGACGCCGACCTCGATCATCGCCTTCACCTCACCCCACCACCTGGTTGATGCGCAGCATGGGCAGCATCACCGACAGCGCGATGAAGCCCACGCCACCGCCCATCACCAGGATCATGATCGGCTCGAGCAAGGTGGTGAGGATGCCCACGGTGCGGTCCACCTGGGCCTCGTACGACTCCGCCACCTTGGCCAGCATCATCTCCAGCTCGCCGGAGCGCTCGCCGATGGCGATCATGTGCGTCACCAGCGGCGGGAACATCTCGCTCTTCTTCAGGGGTACCGCGATGCTCTGGCCCTCGCTGACCGACTCGCGCACCTGGTCCAGCACGTCCTGCAGCACCACGTTGTTGACCACCGCACGCACGATGGTCATGGCCGTGAGGATGGGCACGCCGGACGACAGCAGGGTCGACAGGGTCGAGGCGAAGCGGGACACCGCCACCAGCAACAGCAGCTTGCCGAACAGGGGTACACGCAGCGCGTAGCGGTCGACGATGGTGCGCCCGTCCGGCGTGCGCACCCACCAGCGGATCAGGAAGAACAGCGCCACCGAGCCGAGGATGACGACGTACCAGTAGTCCACGGCAAAGTTCGACAGGCCGATCAACACCCGCGTGATCAGCGGCAGCGTGGCGTCCATGTCCTCGAAGATCTTGGCGATCTTGGGCACCACGCCGACCATCAGGAACGTCACCAGGCCCATGGCCACGAAGGCCATGATCAACGGGTAGACCAGCGCGCCGACGATCTTGGACCGCAGCGCCACCTGGCCCTCGGTGTAGTCGGCGAGCTTGACCAGCACCACCTCGAGCGTCCCGGACTGCTCGCCCGCGGCGACCATGTTGCGGTACAGCTCGCTGAAGATCTTGGGGTACGCGTTCAGCGCCACGGCCAGGGACGCGCCCTCGTTGACCTTCTCGCGGATCTCGGTGAGCACCACCTTGAACTTGTCGTTGTCGGTCTGATCGGCCACCGCGTTGATGGACTCGACGATGGGGATGCCCGCGCCCAGCAGGGTGGACAGCTGGCGGGTGACGATGGCCACGTCCGCGGTCTTGACCCGCTGGAAGTAACGCCCGAAGTCCACCTCCATGTTCATGGAGATCTTCTTGGGGGCCTCCTCCTCGGCGTCCTCGGTCTTCTTCTTCTTGCTCGCCGCGGGCTTGGGCTTGGCCGCCTTGGCGGCTCGCTGCTCCTTGAGCTCGGTGGGGAACACCCCGTCCCGGCGCAGCTTGGCGCGGGCCGAGCGAGCGCCCTCGGCGTCGACGAACCCCGTGGCGTTCTTGCCGCCGCTGGTCAGTCCCTTGTACTCGAAGACCGGCATCAGCCCAGCAACTCCACGGCCTCTTCCTGGGTGACCCGGAGGACCTCTTCCATGGTGGTGAGGCCGGCCAGCACCTTGCGGGCCCCGTCATCGCGCAGGGTGATCATGCCGCGCCGCAGCGCCTCCTTCTTGATCGCCCCGGCCGTGGGCGTGGTGACGATGAGCTGGCGCATGGCGTCGTCCACGGTCAGCAGCTCGTAGATGCCCGTGCGGCCGCGGTAGCCCGTGCTCAGACACTCCTCGCAGCCCCCCTCGCGGGCGCGGAACACCGTGTGCCCGGCCGTGGCCGTGGGCGGCAGCCCGATCTCGGCGAGCTGCTCTGCGGTGGGCTCGAAGGGTTCGCGGCAGGTCGGGCAGACCCGCCGCACCAGGCGCTGGGCCATGATGCCGATCAGCGACGAGCCGACCAGGAATGGCTCCACCCCCATGTCCACCAGCCGGGTCACGGCGCCGGCCGCGTCGTTGGTGTGCAGGGTGGACAGCACCAGGTGGCCGGTCAGGGACGCCTGGATGGCGATCTCGGCGGTCTCCTGGTCGCGAATCTCACCCACGAGGATCACGTCGGGGTCCTGGCGCAGGTAGGCGCGCAGGCCCGACGCGAAGGTGAGGTTGATCTTGGGGTTCACCGCCATCTGGCCGATGCCCTGGATCTGGAACTCGATGGGGTCCTCGACCGTGAGGATGTTGATGTCCGGGGCGTTGATCACGGTGATGGACGCGTACAGCGTCGTGGTCTTACCGGACCCGGTGGGGCCGGTGACCAGCAGGATGCCGTGGGGCCGGCGGATCAGCGTGTTCCAGCCCTCGAACTGCTCGTCCTTGATGCCCACCTCGTTCAGGCCCAGCAGACCGGCGGAGCGGTCCTGCAGGCGCATGACGACCCGCTCGCCGTGGGCCACCGGCACCGTCGATGTGCGGATGTCCACGTCGCGGCCGGCCACCTTGATGCGGATACGACCGTCCTGGGGCAGCCGCTTCTCGGCGATGTCCAGGGTGGCCATGACCTTGACGCGGCTGATGATGGAGGCCTGCGCCCGCTTGGGCGGATGGAACTTGTCGTACAGCACGCCGTCGATGCGGAACCGCACCACGAGATCCCGCTCGAAGGGCTCGATGTGGATGTCCGACGCGCGCTCCTTGAGGGCCTCGGTGAACAACGTGTTGACGAAGCGGATGATGGGGGCCTCGTCGTCCGTGGCGTCGAGGATGTCGACGATCTCCTGGACGTTGTCCTCCTGGCCCGTCTCCGCGTCCTCGAGCTCGCCCATGACCTCGCCGGCGCTGGCCGCGACGCGGTCGTACCCGGAGTTGATGGCCGCCAGGACCGTCTCCTGGCCGCCCAGCCAGACCTGGACGGGCGCGCCGAGGAATGCACGCAGGTCGTCCACCGGCGAGATGTTCAACGGGTCGGTGACCACCACGTCCACCACGCCGTCCTCGCGGCGGCGCACGGGCAAGATCCCGTGGCTCTTGGCAAAGGAGATGGGCAGCTCCTCGATGAGCTCCAGGTCCAGGTCGTCCACGTCCAGGGACTCCATCACGGGCAGCCCGAGCTGATCGGACAGGGCGCGCGCGAGGGTCAGCTCGTCGATCACCGACTGGGCCAGCAGGGCGCTGCCGAGCCGCATGTCGTTGCGCGAGGCAGCCTCGATCCCGGCGCGGACCTGCTCGGCGGTCACGCCGTAGCGCTCCACCAGGATCTCGGCCAGCTGCTGACGGGCGACGGCCATGCTACTGGTCTCCCTCGGCGGCGAGCCGCTCCAGATCGGCCGCGGTGATGTCGCCGACGCGGACCTCGCCGCCACCGGGGGTGATCAGGATCTCGCCCGGGCCGGGCAGCATGCTCTCGGCCGCGGCGCCGCCGTCCTCGGTCGTCTCGTCGGCGGACTCCTCGTCGTCGTCCTCGCCGTCCTCGTCCTCGGCGTCCTCTTCGGCCTCGTCCTCGTACTCGTAGTCGTCCTCGGCGTCGTAGTAGCCGTCGTCGTACGCCTCGTCGTAGCCCTCGTCGTAGCCCTCGTCGTAGCCGTCGTCGTACGCCTCGTCGCTCCCGTCGCCCTCCACGTACTCCTCTTCTTCCCCGTCCACGTGCGGGCGGAAGATGGGCTCGGAGTGGCCGCCGGGGCCGGGGGGCTTGTCGTAGGGGGCCAGGTCCAGCGAGTCGCGCCGCGGCGCGCTCTGGCGCTCGCGGTACACCGACGGGGTGTCCGGCAGGTTCATGGAGTACATCAGCAGCTCGTTCATGGCCGCCTGCTGTTCCTCCAGCGCCTTGCCGTAGAAGCGACGCATGAACTCGTGCCGCTGCAGCATCTTGATGGTGTAGATCTCCTGCATGTCCTCGGGCCCGTCGATGACGTGGGGGGTGAGGAACACCAGCAGGTTGGTCTTCTTGTCGGTCGCCTTCTTGGACCGGAACAGCGCCCCGAACAGCGGGATGTCGCCCAGCACCGGCACCTTGTCCTCGCTGAGGGTCTCGTTGGTCTGCATCAGCCCGCCGATGACGCAGGTCTGGTTGTTGATCACCGACACCATGGTCTCGGCGGACCGCTTGGTGGTGGTCACGCCGCCGGAACTCAACAGGTCACTGCCCTGGGTCTCGGGCACCACCTCGGTGATCTCCAGGAAGACCTCCAGGGTGACCGTGTCGCTCTCGTTGATCTGGGGGGTGATGCGCAGGGTCAGGGCCACGTCCTCGCGGGAGAAGTTGGCGATGGGCATGCCCTGGGTGGTGGTGGTGAAGCCCGACGAGAAGGGGATGGTCTGGCCGACCACGAACTCCGCCTCCTCGTTGTCCAGCGTCATCAGGTTGGGCGCGGACAGCACCTCGGTGTTGACGTCGCTCTCCAGGGCGGTCAGCACGATGCCGAAGGCGGGGATCTCGAGCACGCCGCCGGTGCCGCCGGGGAAGGGCACGGGGATGGAGCTGCCGAAGATGCCCAGGGCGACCCCGGACAGGTCCATGGCCAGGCCGGCGTCGCCGGACAGCGCGGACACCAACGAGCCGCCGCCCACGCTGCCGATGGCGCCCATGCCGATGTCGGAGCCGGCGAGGTTCTCCTGCTCGTAGCCGGTGTGGAAGCCGATGCCGGTGTCCCGCTCGTTGTTGTCGGAGATCTCCATGATCACCGCCTCGACGAACACCTGCTTGCGGCGGATGTCGAGCATCTCGATGACGCGCCGCAGGCGGTAGAAGTCGTCGCGGCTGGCCGTGATCACCAGCGAGTTGGTGGCCGCGTCGGCGGTGACCTTCACGCCGCCCTCGAACTGGGCCACGGAGCTGCCGCCGGCGCTGCTGGAGGCCGCGTCGCCGCCCTTCTTGGCGCCGCTGCGCGAGCCGCCGCGGGTCGTGCCGCCGCGCTGGTTCTGCTGGGTGCGCTGGTTGGTCTCCTGGGTGAGGTTGGACAGGACCTGGGACAGGTCCTCGGCGTTGGCGTGCTCGAGGTACACCACGTGGATGTCGCTCTTGGCCCACGGGTCGATCTCGTAGTCGATGCGGGCGATGAACTCCTTGACGTCCTCGATGCCCTGGTCGGTGGCCATGAGGATGATGGAGTTGGTGCGCTCGTCGGCGAGGATCTTGCCGATGTAGCTCTCCGAGCCGATCTGGTCGGAGCTCGACGACGGCGTCGCGGGGGTGGTGTCGCTCTTCTTGCGGCGGTCGCTGCGCTTGGAGCGGCGCCGCTCGGCCGGGGTCTGGGGGGTGGAGGCGGCCGGGGAGCTGGTCTCGTCCACGCCGAACACGGTCTTGACCTTCTCGACCACGTCGGTGGCGTCGGCCCACTCGATCTGGATGACCTCCATGCTCTGCGTGGGGGCGCTCACGTCGAGCTCCATCAGCAGCTCTTCGATGCGGCGGATGTTGTTGGCCGAGTCGGTGATGATCAGCGAGTTGGTCGGGGTGTAGGCGGTGACGTCGCCGCCGTCGCCCACCATCTTCGAGGCGATCTTGGTGATGTCGTCGGCCGAGATGTTCTGGAGCTTGATGATGCGCGTGACCATGTTGGCCGTGTAGGGCAGGTACTCGTCCGGGTACAGCCGGATGGGCTCGCGGATCGACTGCTTGTTGGGCACGATGCGGGTGATCTTGCCCTCGGTGACCGTGGTGAAGCCGGCCGCGTCCAGGGCGGACAGGAAGGCCTCGTACGCCTCGGCGATGGTCACGGGCGTGGGCGAGATGATGGTGATCTTGCCGCTGAGCTTCTCCGCGAGGATGAAGTTGCGCCCGGTGATCTCGGCGAAGTACTTGATCACGTCCTTGAGGTCGGTCTCGACGAAGTCGATGTTCACCGGCGTGTCGCGGGGGGCGCGCTCGAGATCGCGGCGGTCCGTGCTGGCCGAGGTGGACCAGTGACCGTCACCGCCGCCGGGCACGTCGCCGTCCTGGCCGGCCAGCCCCTTCTCGGCGGGATCGTCCTCGCCATCCTCGCCGTCGCCTTCCTCCTCGTCGGGCTCCGCCTCCTTCTGCTTGGAGGTGGTGTGACGCTTCTTGCCCCGGTCCGCGGTCAAGGACGGGTCCACGGTCACGCCGCGGCCGAGGTTGCGGGAGGTGGCCGGGTCCAGCATCGGACGCGGGGGCTGGGCCTGGGTCTCGCCGTCCTCGGCGGACTCCTCGCCCTCCTCACCATCGTCCTCGGAAGAGGGTACGGACGTGGCCTCGCCCTCCTCTTCCGGGTCTGCCGAGCGTGCCGTCGAGGGGGTCAACCAGAGCCCCAGCGCTATCAACAAGATGATCGGGTTTCGCGGTCGCACGTCGCTCTCCTCGCCTCCAGGGGCCTTCAGGGCCCTAGAGGATGTCGTACTCCATCGTCACGGGCTCACCCTTGCGGATGATCTCCAGGCTGATGCTCGACTCGTTCTGCAACGAGCTGTACATCTGCAACGCCTTGTCCGGGCTGGTCAGCGGGCTGCCGTTGACCCCGGTGATGACGTCGTTGTTCTGCAGGCCCAGGTTCCTCGCCGCGCTGTTGCGCTTGATGCTGAAGATCTTGAAACCGTTGGACTTGCCGTCCTGGAAGTTGGGCACCACCCGCGCGTCCCGGCTGAGCCGGTCCAGGTTCGCCAGCGCGTTGTCCACCGCGTTGCGATCGATCTGGAAGTGGGTGTCGTCAATCTTGGTCACGCCCTCGGACCAGTCGATGCGGCCGCGGCGTTTCTTGGTCGCGCCGTCGTCGTCCGAGCGCGACGACCGACCCTTCTTGGGGGCCTCGCCGCCGATCTCGAGGTACTCCCGCGCACCGCTGCCGCGCTTGACATAGACCCGGCGGCGCTGGATCTCGTCGATGGTCGCGTCGTCGGCCAGCGCGTCCCCCTCCGCGTACACGCCGGGGTACGGGTCCTCCTTGTCCGCCAGGATCAGGGCGGTGGAGAACCGGCGGTCGCCGGCCACGGCGGTGAGGATCAGGGTGGCCCCGAGATCGGTGGCCTCCTGCTCCTCCCCCTCGGCCGTCGAGGTGCTGGTGAGGGGCTGGTCCGCCTGCGAGCTGTCGAACAGCGAGCGGCCCACGATGGGGCGGCGGTAGGTGTCGAGCGTCGGAGGACGTGAGGCGCGGGCGTTGTCGCGGCGACCGCCACGATCGGCCACGGCCGTCTCCCCCTTGTCGGCGACGGTCTCGGGTTTGTCACCCGTATCCATCTCGACGAGCTCGGCCCCCTCGGGTGGGGCGATCTTGACGGCCATCACCCGGGTCAGGACGAATGCGCCCGCTCCGGAAAGGACCGTCATCACGGCAAACAAGATGATCAGTGTGCGTCTCTTCATCGGGAAGCCTTTTGCTCCGGTTCTTCTCATAGCAAGATCCGGGCCAGGCCCACCCAAAGAAGCAACTACATGAAAACACAACGTTTTTCAGATACCTACCCCCTCGCATTCGGGGCCTGGGGACAAAATGGCAATCGGCCGCGGGTCCCCCGTGCGGCGGTGACAAACTGTCAACCGGCGCACAGGCCACCCGCGCAGGCCGATTCCAGCGGCGGGGTGGGCGGCATACAATGGAGATTCCCGCCCGGAGGGGGAACCCGATGAAAGCCGTCTTCCTGCTCACCCTGGCGCTGACGCTGACGCCCCCGATCTCGGCGTACGCCGACGCGGCCCCGACCCGCCCCACCCGGACCGTCCCCTGGATGGGCCACGACGCCGCACACCTGCAGCAACTCCACCACGGCGTCCCCGTCATCGGGGCCGGCCAGGTCCTGATCGCGCGGGAGGGTGGCGAGCCCGCGCTCCAGTCCTCGTCCATGCGAGACGGCCTGACCGTGGACACGACTCCGACGCTGACCGCCCACGAGGCCCTGGCAGCGGCCCGCGCCGCCGTGGACCACGGCGACGGCGACGAGGCCGAGCTCAGCGTGCTGCCCACCGGCAGCGGCGGCCGCCTCGTGTACCGCGTGGAGCTCGGCTCGACCCTGCCCGTGCGCTGGTGGCAGGTCACCGTGGACGCGCACACCGGCGAGATCCTCCGCGTGGACGACCTCGTCCGCCGGGCCGACGGCTGGGTGTACGAGCACAACCCGGTGCTGTCGGAGCTGTCCACCGTGGAGCTGCCCGACCTGCACAGCGTGTTCGGCGGCGGGACCATGTACGGCGACTACGCCTACGTGTGCTCGATCACGTTCTCGGGCAACAACATGAACTGCGAGTTCCTCGCCACCTCCACCGGCGGCGGCGACTTCTTCTACGAGCCGGACGATCCGGCGGTGGACGACCCCTTCGCCGAGGTCATGGCCTACTACCACGTCACCCAGCTCGCCCGGCACTTCGTCGACGCGCACGGCCACGAGTTCCCCGACCCGGCCACCGTCTACGTGAACTACCGCGAGTCCGACGACGGCACCTACGAGAACGCCGGTTACGCCAACATCGACGGCATGCACCTGTTCCTGTTCGGCCAGGGTGAGGTGGCGGACTACGCCTACGACGGCGACGTGATCGCCCACGAGTTCGGCCACGCCGTGGTCCACGGCCGCACCGACCTCGAGCACGGGTACATCGCCACGTACGACGAGTTCGGCGGCAACATCGCCCCCGGCGCCATGGACGAGGGTATGGCCGACTACTGGTCGAGCACGTACCACGACGGCCCCGACATGGGCGAGTACATCGCCGGCGGCGACCCCATGCGCGACCTGGACAACGACCACACCTGCCCCGAGGACGTGGTTGGCGAGTCCCACGGCGACGGCCAGATCCCGGGCGGCGCCATGTGGGAGGTGCGCGAGCTGCTCGGCGCCGAGAACGCAGACGCGCTGGGCTACGAGTCCCTGGGCCTGCTCTCCCCCACCCCCTCCTTCCGCGAGTTCGCCGAGGCCCTGTCCGAGACCGCCGACGAGATGATGGACGCCGGCGATCTCACCGGGGACGACGTGGACGCCCTCGAGGCCATCCTCGAGGACCGCGGGCTGGTCCGCTGCGGCCGGTCCATCCCGCTGGTGGACGGGGAGTCGATCACGATGAACCTCGGCCACCTCGAGGGTTTCGGTATGGAGACCCTCAACCCCTCCACCTGCAACACCTTCCGCGACGACGGCGTGCGCTTCGACGCGCGCTTCCAGTGGGAGCTGCAGCTCCCGGCCGAGGGCAAGGTGGAGTCCGTCGAGATCGAGCTCGACATCCAGCGCCTCGACGGCCAGGACGTGGACTCCGACGACCTCGACTTCGAGGTCTACGGCCGCATCGGCACCATGGTCACCTTCGACATCGCCGACGTGACCAGCCCATCGTTCGCCATCCCCCTGCCCATCCCCACGCCCCGCAGCTACGACGCCCACTGGGACGACGAGCCCGAATCCCTGCGCATCACCCGCAGCCACCTCGAGGGGCTCTCCCTCGACAACGGCACCAAGCTCTACTTCACCATCGTCCACATGAACTGCCCGGCCACGGCCCTGACGATCACGCCGCACGTGACCGTGGAGCAGGAGTTCGTGCCCGGGGACGACGATGATGAAGAGGGGGATGGGTGTGAATGCAGCTCGACGGCTGGAGAGCACCGCGGCTGGGCGTGCCTGATCGTGGCAGCTTCAATCATCCTGGGCCTGAGGCGCCGTCGCGGTGGCCGGAGGCTTCAGGGACAGGGGTAGTTGACGCCGTTGTCGGACACGGTGGTGAAGCCGCCCACGGTGAGGGACGCTGCAAAGGCGGCCGCATCGGTCTGGCTGAGGCAGTCGTTCTCGCGGATGTCCAGGTTGTGATCCACGGTCGCGAGGGAGGGCCCGGTGAAGTGCCTGGCTCCTCGTCCGGCCGCGCGAGTCGGTGATACACTGGGGTCACGACAGGAGGGGACGATGAAACACCGGACCAAGAAGCG
>CAZLEO010000188.1:18010-19451 GCA_964558555.1 uncultured Rickettsiales bacterium
CCGGACCAAGAAGCGATTTCTCAAGACGCTGCTTCTCGCGCTGGGCGCTGCCCTGGCCAGTACGAGCGTGGGCTGCCCAGCCTACGGCGCCGACGACGACTGGGACGATGACAGCGCCTTCGGCGACGATGACACCGCCGCCGGCGACGACGACGACAGCGCCAGCCAGTAGCCGGACTGCCTGGGGACACCGAGCCCCCACTCATGGCACTGCCCACAAGCTTCCACCGACGCCTGCTTCCCCTGTATCAGGGGCTCTCCAGACGACTACACGAGCTGGACTATCTCTTCGTCGAGTTGACGCATCGGTGCAACCTACGTTGCCTGCACTGCGGCAGCGACTGCACGTGCGCTCCCGACGCTCCCGACCTCCCCGCGGAGGACATCCTGCGGGTTCTGACGGACATCGCTGAGGAGTACGACGCATCGAAGATCACCGTGGTCCTGTCGGGCGGCGAGCCCCTCGTCTATCCCGGGGTCTTCGAACTCGGCGCGCGGATCGGGGATCTCGGCTTCGGATGGGGCATGGTCACGAACGGATTCGCGTGGACGCCGCAGCAGGTTCGAGCCGCCCGGCGCGCGGGGATGCATTATGTCACGGTCAGCCTCGACGGCCTCGAGGAATCCCACAACTGGTTGCGGGGTCATCCGCGCTCGTTCGAGCGAGCCTGCGCGGCAATCCGGACCCTGGTGGACGACTCGGGCTGTCGCGTCCTGGACGTGATCACCTGCGTCAACCAGCGCAACCTCGCACAGCTCGACGCGATCCACGATCGGCTCGTCGAGCTCGGGGTGAGGCGATGGCGGTTGTTCACCATCGCCCCCATCGGTCGAGCCACGCTGGAACCCGACCTGTTCCTCGACCGTGAGGGCTACCACGGTCTGATGCGGTCGATCCTGCGATTCAGGGCCAGCAGCGAGCTGACGGTGAACTTCTGCGAGTCCGACTACCTGGGTCCGCGCCTCGAACGACAGGTACGCCATCACGACTATTTCTGTACGGCAGGCGTCCGGGTGGGTGGGATCATGGTCAATGGGGACATCTTGGCCTGCCCGAACATCGACCGGCGCTTCCGACAGGGCAACATCCACCACGACGATTTCGTGGACGTGTGGGAGCACCGCTTCACCGAGTTTCGCGATCGGCGCTGGACGCGCGTGGGGCCATGCGCGGACTGCCACGAGTGGTCGCTGTGTCAGGGCAACTCGCTACACCTGTGGGACCGAGACGCCCACCAGCCACGGCTGTGCACGTTCCGGGAGTACGACCTCGGCTCATTCGAGCTAGATCCCGGCTAGGTTCCACCCTGAGGGACCCCCACGAATTCGATTGTGATTGCAGGGCGTGAGGAGCCGATCCTCGACGGGATGGTGCTCCCCCGCTCCCGCTACACCCGTATCGGTTTCTCCATCCAAAACGGTGCCGGCCGCTCATCATCCC
>CAZLEO010000189.1:0-19282 GCA_964558555.1 uncultured Rickettsiales bacterium
CGGCGTCGAGGGCGGTGAAGCACCCCTCGTCGGGGACGCCGCTGCAGTCGTTGTCGAGCCCATCGCAGATCTCCGGTGCGCCCGGGTAGACCGTCGCGTCGTGGTCGTCGCAATCGTCCGGAGGGGAGAACCCGTCGCCGTCCTCGTCCACGGGCTGGGCGCTGTCGTCGTCGTCGCCCGCAGTGGCGTCGTCGTCGTCCCCAGGTGTGGTGTCGTCGTCATCGCCGGGCGTGGTGTCATCGTCGTCGCCGGGCGTGGTGTCGTCGTCGTCGTCCGCGGTGGCGTCGTCGTCGTGCAGGGTGGTGTCGTCGTACCCGGCCGCCCCCGCGCAACCCCCGCCGGCGCGCGCCCCCGCCCGCCCGATCCAGGTGATGCTCTTCATGGTTTCCCTCCCCCCGGCTCCACGAGCACGGGATCCGCGGTCAGCGGGATCGAGACGCTCCACCCGTCCCCCTCGACGACCCGCTCCGGTTGCGCGTCGCGGGGATTCCGCTCCACCAGCGGTGAGACCCGGGCGCTGCCCCGCGGTAGTTCCAGTGTACCCTCACTCCCCTCGGCCCACGCCACGTACTTCTCCACGCCGTCCACCACGAAACGATACGCCTCCACCTTGTTGGGCGTCTCGACCTTCTCCACGGTGTCGAAGCGGGACACGGCCGCGGCGAGGCGCTGGTAGGCGTGGTAGCCGGCGCGCGGGTCCTTGCCCTCGGGCCACAGGCAGCTGCCGGCCTGCTCCGGGGGGAGCCCGGGGGGGAGCGGGTGTTCGGGGGTACGCTCGCCGAGGATCTCGATCCAGAAGATCTTGTCGGCGCCGGCGGCGAATGCGCGAGCGTGGTTCTGGACCACGTAGCGGGCCTGCAGCACCTCCTGGCCGGGCTCACCGAGGTCCAGGAAGGTCATCTCGGTGACCCACAGGGGCAGGCCGCCGGACTTGCGGTCGTACCGCTGGATCTCCTCGGGGGTCGGGACCCAGTGGATGTTGATCACGTCGCAGTGCTCGGCGATGCCCATGTCGAGCAGGCGGTCGAGGTCTTCGGGCAGGACCTGGCCGCCCAGGACGATGCGGACGTCCTCGCTGGCCTGGCGGGCGGCGGTGCGGGTGAGCTGGTGGACGTCGAGGAAGGGCCGGGCCTCGGCGGGCCCGCTGGGCTCGTTGAGGACCTCGTAGTGGAGGATGGGCCGCGCCAGCCCGGGCATGTCGTCGAGGCCGTCGCCGTCGTAGCGCTCCACCACGGTGGTGACCCAGGCGCTGTAGGCGCGGGCGTCGCGCGGCAGGACCTGATCACCGCGGACGTCGGGGTGCTGGCCGGCGGCGAACAGGTCCTCCAGCTCGCGGGCCTGCGCAGCGCCGGGCACGGGCAGCCCCAGCTCGCCGTGGTCCCACGGCGATGACGTCCAGATCTGGGGCAGCAACTCCAGGCCGCGGTCCTGGAAGGTCCGGACCACCGCGTCGGGGACGGACCAGTCGTACTCGCCCCGCCGGCGCTCGACGAACCCCCAGGCGAACAGCTCCGTGAGGTGGGGGCGCACCCAGCACGCGCCTGCGGCGGCGGCAGCGTCCGCCTCGGCAGCCACGGCGGTGACAACCGCCTGCTCGTTCATGACCAGGGGCACGTACTTGTAGTCCATCGCCAGCGTGCCGAGCCTGCACCGGTCCGTCGCGGCCACCTCGGGCGCCGCCTCGGCGACAGCAGGCGCGGTCGGATCGGGTGGGTTCGCCGGACCGCGGCAGGCAAGCGGGCCGGCGGCCAGGAACAGGCTCATCAAGGCCACGGCAGCCGATCGCCGTCCCCGGGTAACGCTTGCGTAACGCGGATCCGGCGGTTCGATGGGTAGCCTGATCCCAGCAAGGAGGCACACCATGAGCCGCAACATCGTCCTCGCCATTGTCCTGATGCTCGGTCTGTTCATCGGCCTGTCCACATTACTCTCGGCCACCGCAGACGCCAATCCCCAGTTCTGCTGCTGCGAGACCAGCTGTCACGCGCTGGGCACCTGCGAGAAGTCCTACGACTGGGAGGAGATCCGCGAGTGCGCGAGCGACGTGTACTGCTCGCGCTCGTGCACGGAGTCGTCGCGCGACGCGTGCGGCGCGCTGGAGCCCTAGCGGATACGGCCGGTCCCGCCCAGGGCCTCCCACAGCTGCTGCTCCCGCGCCTCCATGGCGCGACGCTCGCCCTCGTCGTGGTGATCGTGGCCCAGCAGGTGCAGCACCCCGTGGAGCAGCAGGAAGCGCAGCTCCTCGCGAGGCTCGATGTGGTGTTCGGGGGCCTGGCGAGCCACGGCGTCGAGGTTGACGATCACGTCTCCGAGGAGAGGGGCCCCTGCCGGTTCGTCGTCGTCGAGGGGAAAGGAGAGCACGTCGGTGGGGCGATCCTGTTCGCGCCAGGTCCGGTTGAGCTCGCGCATGCGATCGTCTCGCACCAGGTGCACGCTCAGCTCGGCCCCGGCGGGCAGCTCGTCGGCCAGCACCGCCAGCAGCGCGCCGGCCTCGGCCTCGGCCTCCTCGATGGTGTGCTCGGCGTCGGGTTCGGCGGAGACCAGGGCCCGGGGGGGATCGCTCATTCGGCGGGCTCGGCCCGCTTGGCGTCGAGGGACTCCTCGGTGACCTCTTCAGGCGGCGAGGTGGCCGCGGTCCCCTCCTTGATGTTGGCGACGGTGGGACCGTTGCGGGACGTGCCGGGCTCGCTGGATCGCAGCGCCTCCTCGGCCTCGGCGCGGGCCTTCTTGTCCAGCGGGTGGGGCAGGTCGGGGTTGGAGTTCATCGGCGGCAGCTCCAGGGTGAGCTTGCCGCTGCCCGACGCCGGCGTCGGCTTCCTGGACTCCTTGGACGGCTTGTGCCCGGACTTGAACACGGGCTTGGCGTCCGGGTACTCGACCCGGTGGTGGTGGATGCCCACGAGCACGCTGGTGAACGTCTCGGCCACGATGGACAGGTCCTTCAGCGTCAGGGGGCACTGGTCGAGCTGGCCGTCGATGACCACCCCGTTGATCACCTGCTGGACCCGCGCGGAGATGTTGTGCCGCGTGGGCTCGTGCAGGGACCGGGTGGCCGCCTCCACGCCGTCGGCGAGCATGAGGATACCGGCCTCCCGCGACTGCGGCTTGGGACCGGGGTAGCGGAAGTCCTCGTCGCTGACGCCCGACTTGGCCGCCTCCTCGGACTCCCTGGCCTTGCTGTAGAAGAAGCGCATCAGCGAGGTCCCGTGGTGCTGCGGGATCATGTCGATGATGGTCTGGGGCAGGCGATGCTGCTCGCCCAGCTCCACGCCCTCCTTGACGTGGTTGCCGATGATCAGGACGCTCATGGCGGGCTGGAGCCGGTCGTGGATGTTGTCCGCGTCGGGCTGGTTCTCGACGAAGTAGTGGGGTTTGGTGGTCTTGCCGATGTCGTGGAAGTACGCCCCCACGCGGGTGAGCAGGGCGTTGGCGGAGATGGCCTCGGCCGCGGCCTCGCCCAGGGAGCCCACCAGCACCGAGTGGTGGTAGGTGCCCGGCGCCTTGATGATCATCTCCCGCATCAGCGGGTGATCGAGGCTGGCGAGCTCCAGCAGCTTGATGTCGGTGAGGAACCCCACGGCCTCGAACACCGGGATCAGGCCCAGGGCGATGATGCCGACGCCGACGCCCGCGAGCACGGCGAACAGCACGTCGAACAGGGGCTTGATCTCGGACTCGTCGAGCATCTCCGGGCCCCAGATGCTCAGCTGCAGCACCATCAGCAGCAGCACGAACGCCACGTTCACCAGCGAGGTGATCAGGCCGGCCCGGAACACCTTGCCGCGCTCCTTGGCGTGGGCCAGGGCGCCCGCCCCCACCACCGACCCCAGGAAGAAGTAGATGGCCAGGAAGAGGTCGCCGCCGAGCACGTAGGCGCAGGCCAGGGAGACCAGGGCGGCGAACACCACCGCGGTCTCGGAGTTCATCAGGATGCGCACCATCACCGCGGTCGCCGCCACGGGGATGGCGTAGTAGTAGCAGGTCTCGTCGATGGCCGGGAACGCCTCGGCCAGCGCTGCCGCGAGCATCTCGCCGATGCGGCACAGGGCCACCGCGAGGATCCCCAGCACGGCCATGGCGGTGAGCTCGTGCAGCTCGACGGCGAACTTGCTGATGAAGCGCGCGGCAAAGACGTAGGTGGCGGTCAGCAGCAGGAAGAACAGCAAGGACAGGGACACCAGGTTCAGCCACAGGATCTGCCCGCCGCGGTGCTTCTCCATCTCCTGCACGGCGTCCACGTGGTCCTGGGTGACCTTCTCGCCCTTGCGGATGATGACCTGGTTCTCCTTGAACTCCGTGTACACGACCCGCACGGCGAGCTTGGCCTGCTCGCGCCGCACCCGGGTCTCCGACGCGTTGAACGTCAGGTTGGGGCGGATCATCGAGCCGGCGATGCTCACGGCGCAGACCTGCACGTAAGGCGGCTGGTCGGCGAACTGCTGGCGCGCCAGCTCGGCGACCTGCTGGCGGGCCTCCTGCAGGTTGATCATGCCGGAGAAGTCGTAGAGGACCTCCTCCTCGCGCTCGGCGCCGCGCTCGCGGATCAGGGAGATGCCGGTGCTGGACTCGGCGGGCAGGGAGCCCTCGTCGTCGATGATCATCCGCGACATGGTGCGCTCGACCAGCGTCATGACCATGTTGCGAAGCAGGCCGTCGAAGCGGCGGTCCACGAGGGTGGAGCGGTCCGTGTCGGTCAGGGTGATGCCCAGGTCCGCCTCGAAGGCGTGGAGCTTCTTGTCCAGATCCACCGGGTCCACCGGCGGCGGCTCCTCGGACGCCGCGCTCGCCTCGGCCTCCCCTTCCGCGGCCCCCTCGGTGGTCTCGGCGTCGCCCTCGACGACCTCGGGCTGGAAGTAGGTGTGCATCTGGCCGAAGGCCTGGTCGATCCGGCGCAGCAGCTCCTCCACGACGATCTCGTCGTGCTCGAACACGGGGCTGGTGTCGGTCTCGGCGCGCCGCTGGGCCTCGGCGGTGAGGTGGTAGTTGGGGACCTTGAAGTCGGTCCAGGCCTGCACGTCCCGCTCGGCGATCTCCCCCAGGCCGAGGGCGACCCCGGCGGACCGCTGGTAGTCGGCCATCAAGAACGCCAGGCCGCACGACAGCACGATCCCCAGCCCCGGCTTCTGCCACCCCGCGTTGCGCAGGCGCGCCAGCGACGTCGTGGCGAAGCGCTTGAGCGCGCTGCCGTTGTTCTTGCCCCGCTTGCGGCTGGTGGCCATCAGTCCTGGCGCCTCCCGCGCCCGTCCCGATCATAGGCGCGGATGATGTCCTGCACCAGATTGTGTCGCACCACGTCCCGTTCGGTGAAGTGGACGAAGCCGATCCCGCCGATGTCCGGCAGCAGCCGCGAGGCCTCCACCAGACCGCTGCGCGCGTCGTGCGGCAGGTCGATCTGGGTGATGTCGCCGGTGATCACCGCCTTGGAGCCGATGCCCAGGCGGGTGAGGAACATCTTCATCTGCTCGCCGGTGGTGTTCTGCGCCTCGTCGAGGATCACGAACGAGTCGTTGAGGGTGCGGCCACGCATGAACGCCAGGGGGGCCACCTCGATGGCGCCCCGCTCCAGCAGCCGCCGCGCCTTGTTCATGTCCATCATGTCGTTGAGCGCGTCGTTGAGGGGCCGCAGGTAGGGGTTGACCTTCTCCTGCAGGTCGCCGGGCAGGAACCCCAGCTTCTCGCCCGCCTCCACCGCGGGCCGTGTCAGCACGATGCGGATCACGTCGGACCGCAGGTAGGCGGCCACGGCCATGGCCATGGCCAGGTAGGTCTTGCCCGTACCCGCCGGTCCGATGCCGAACACCACGTCGTGGTGACGGATGGCCTCCACGTAGTTCTTCTGGGCAGCGGATCGGGGCGTGATGGGGCGGCGGCGGCCGCTGACGAGGATCACGTCGCCGAGGAAGTCGGCCAGGGACCGCGTCGGGTCCTCGCGGCACAGGCGGACGGCGTGCGCCACCTCGCCGGGGGCCAGCTCGCGGTCGCCGTTGCGTGACAGCAGGTCCTCGAGCTGCTCGAGCACCCTGACGGCGAGCCGGGCGTCGCGCGCCAGGCCCGAGATGTGCACGGCGTTGCCCCGCTGGGTGACGTTGACGCGCGCCTCGCGGCCCAGCACGCGGAGGTTCCCCCCGTGCTCGCCGCAGATCTCGCGGGCCAGCTCCACGTCGCGGATGGCGTGCTTGATGGTCTCTTTCTGACTCATTCGCAGGGCTCCGAGGATACCATTTTCTTCACTGCGTCTTCCGGTCGACCAGGACGACGACCAGCCGGATCATGCCGCCGGACTCGTCCTGGACCAGCCCCAGACCGTACTGGTCGAACTCGTCCCGCTGCAGTTCGGGCAGCGCGCCGACCTGATGCACGTCCTCGACGATGGCCACGTCCGCCATCACCCGCTGCGCGTCCTTGAGGTGGAAGTGCACCTCGTCGGTGAGATCGCGGACCTGCTCCTCGGTGAGATGATCCGCGCCGCTGCTGCCGAGCTCGGCGCACCAGCGCTGCGCGATCTCGTCGAGGGCTCGCTTGGACCTGAGCGGGCGGTCGCGCGAACCCTCGATGACCTCCCGGGCCACCGCCTCGGCCTCGGCGGCGTCGCGGGGCGGCAGCCAGCGCACGAAGTCGGCGGTGACATACCACGCCAGCGGCTCGCTGCGGGCCACACCCACGCCCACGTGGGTGACCCGGGGGTCGAGCACGTTCGCGCGGTGTCCGGGGCTGGCCATGAACAGGGTCACCACCTCGGCCAGCGACGGCGCCCGCGACACGTTCTCCAGCGACACGCTGGCCGGCACCCCCGCCGCGGCGATGCGCTCCGCGGGCGTGTCGGGGGACTCGTGACCGAAGCTCAGGCCGTCCCGCATGGCCGCGCTGTGGGCCGCGGCGATGCGCGCCAGCGGCTCCAGGGTGTCCAGCGGCGGCAGGTCGTAGCGGTCGCGATCCGCGTTGATCAGGTCCAGCACGAAGGCCGCCGGGTCGTCCGGCGCGCCCACCTCGCCGGGCGCGTCGGCGGCATGGATGGCCACGAGGACCTCCTCGCCGCGGGAGCGAGCCCTCACCTCGAACCGGTGGAGTCCGGGCGCGTGGACGCCCTCGACGACGGCCACGTGGACCTGGTCGCTCAGGGCGGACGTGCGCACCTGCTCCACCGTGCCGTCCGGGCCGATCCGGTCCACGCGCAGCTCCCGCAGGCCCTTGCGCAGCCACACGCGGATCTCGCGGTTGCCCTCGCGGGCCCACGAGCCGGGGTCCTGCAGCTCCCCGTCACGCCGGCTGAGCAACACCACGATGCGCCCCCCGAGGTCGGCGTCGCGGGCCATGCCCACGCCGTACCGATCGAACCGGGACAGCTCGCCCACGTCACACACCGCGGCCAGCACGGTCTCGGCCGACGGCAGGCCGTGGAAGGTGACCTGCACCGAGACGAACACCGCGTCGGAGACGCCCTCGTCCCACAGGCGCTGGCGTGTCTCGGTGAAGCCCCTCCCCTGCTCACGCTGTCCGCCGGCGAGCCCGGCCTCGGCCAGCGCGTTCGCCACCCGCTGCAGCCGCTCGTCGTGCTCGGCGCCGGGGCCCAGCTCGCGGGGGATGGAGCCGTGCATGGCCGCCAGCGCGATGGCGTCCTCCAGGGAGCCGGCGCGCGCCGGGCCGCACAGCCCCACCAGCAGGGTCGACAGCACCGCGGCACAGCGGATGAGGGGTTTGCGGGGCATGGGTCGGAGGATCAGTGCGAGGTGCGCTGCTTGACCCTCACGCTGGCCGCGTTGGCCACCACCGAGGGCACGTTCTTGTTGCCCTGCAGGGCCTTGAGATCCTTGATGTGCAGACTGTTCAAGAGCCCCATGGAGACGCCTGCAGGCGTCTTGGGATTGTTGATCAAGGCCACCTTGACCGGGTACTTCCGCAGCCACTCGCGGTTCTGACCGATCAGGCGCAGGACCTCCTCGCTGATGGCGCGGTTGGACGACGCCTTGACCACCTCCGGGTCGGTCAGCCGGCCCGACTTGACCACGGCGGCGCACACCATCTTGTTGGTGTCCTTGATGAGGATCTCGCGGACCTCCTTGTTGCCCAGGTAGCTGAGCTTGATCTTCTCGCCCACGGACATCTTGCCGATGCGCTTGCCGATGCTCTGGCGGAGCTCGTCGTCCACATCGTCGTGATCGGAGAGCAGGTCCATGTCCCAGTCGTCGTCCCCGCCCCGGTCGAGGCTGAACTCGAACTGGTTGTCGGTCATGGGCGTGAGCAGATCGGTGGAGCCGCCGTCCGAGTTGACGTCGTCGGCCTCGAGGTGATCGCGGCCCATCATGCGCGCCTCGCGCTCGGCCCGCTCCTTCTCGTCTTCGTCGTCCAGGGCCGGCCCGGCGTCGAAGTACTCGGGCCGCAGCTCGATGCCCAGATCCTGCATCAGCAGCAGGAACGGATCGTCGGCGCCGAGGATCGGCGGCGGTGCGGCCTCGCCCTCCTCAGGGGCGAACTCCTCGAGGAACTCGCTCGCGCCGGGCTCCATCACGGGGGGCGGTCCCAGGTCGTCGGGTCCGTACTCCTCGTCGGGCGGGAACGGCGGCGGTCGCTGCGGTTCGGGCTCGAGCGGCGCCTCGTCCACGGCCGGCGCCTCTCGCAGCTCGTCGGCCTCGAGCACGATCCCGTTCATCCGCTGCCACGACGCCATCCGTTCGAGCAGGTCGGGCGAGATCTCCGGGTTGGCCTTGAGGTGCAGGTAGACCTCGGGGGTGACGAGCGCCCTCTCCTGGTTGCCGGCGATGATCTCGACGATGTTCGCCGACGCCGTCTCTGCCAGGTAGCAGATGGTCTTGTCGTTGGTCTGGCGGCGCAGGGCCACGGTCTCGAGGATCTCCTCCTCGGGCCGGTGGAACGCCATGTACTCCAGGACCTTGTGGTGCGTCTCGCCGTCGATGTTCTTGACGATCAGCGCCGTGGGCAGGCCCTGCAGCGACACCCTGGCCGTCTTCGCCACCTTCTCGTCGGGGTCGCCCAGGAGCACGTACAGCACGCTCATGAGCACCTTGGGCGGCAGCGGCAGGGTCCCTGCCGCGCCCATCATCCGCACGGGCACCGGGGAGGTGGGGTCGATGTGCCGTACCGCGTCGACCGGGATGTGGAAGTCGCGGGCGATTTCAGGCGTGGTGGCCAATGGAACCTCCTCGGGGCTCAGGATACCGGATCGGGGCGGGGAGGCTGAAGGATTTGGTCGACGGTTGACGGTCGACGGTTCTGGTCGACGGTTTTTGTGGTCGACGGTTGGGATCGGAGGGCAGAAACCGTTGACTAGGAAGACTGTCGACCCAAACCGTCGACCGTCGACTGTTGGCTGTCGACACGCCGCGAAGCGGCGATCTCCCTAGTCCTCGTCGTCCTTGGGCTTGAAGGGCGAGGCGTCGACGACCTTCTGCTGCAGATGGGCGGGGACCTCCTCGTTGTGGGAGAAGGTCATGGTGTAGCTGCCCTTGCCGCCGGTGACGGACTGCAGGACCTTGGCGTACTCGAGGACCTCGGCGTGGGGGATGTGGGCCTTGATGACCGAGTTCTTGCCCCTGGGCTCCATGCTGAGCACGCGGCCGCGGCGGCCGTTGACGTCACCCATGATGTCGCCGACGTTGTCCTCGGGGACGATGATCTCCATCTCGACGATGGGCTCGATCAGGGTCGGGCTGCACTCCATGAAGCCCTTCTTGAAGCCCTTGGAGCCGGCCATCTTGAAGGCGATCTCGGAGCTGTCCACCGCGTGGAAGGAACCGTCGTCGAGCACGACCTTGACGTCCACGACGGGGTATCCGGCGACCGGCCCGCGCTGCATGGCCTCGACGACGCCCTTCTCCACCGCAGGGATGTACGTGGTGGGGATGACGCCGCCCTTGATCTCGTTGTCGAAGGTGAACCCCTCACCTCGCGGCATGGGGGAGATGCGCTGCCAGGTGTCGCCGAACTGACCGCGGCCGCCGGTCTGCTTCTTGTGACGTCCCTGGACGCGGGTGGAGCCGCGGATGGTCTCCCTGTAGGCGACCGGGGGCAGCGACAGCTCCACGTCCAGCTTGAAGCGACGCTTGAGGCGCTGCACGGCCGTGTCGATGTGGGACTGGCCCATGCCGGACACGATGATCTGGCTGGTCATCTCGTGCACGCTGGTGGTCAGGGCCGGGTCCTCCTCCATCAGCTTCAGCAGGCCGGCCTTGACCTTGTCCTCGTCTCCCTTGGACTTGGGCGCCACCACGTAGGCGATCATCGGCTGGGGCATGGCCGGCACCTTGAAGCGCGGCTGCCCCTTGGACTTCACCAGGGTGTCGAGGGTGCGGGTGCTGTCCATCTTGGCCACGGCCACGAGGTCGCCGAGGACGGCGTGGGCGATGGGCAGGGTCTTGTTGCCCACCACGTGGTTGAGCTGGCCGATCCGCTCCTTGGTCTCCTGGCTGGCGTTGAAGGCGGGGCTACCGCAGTCCACGGCGCCGCGACAGACGCGCATCACGGTCATCTTGCCGGAGCCGCCCACGAAGGTCTTGCAGACCAGGGCGGCGAAGTCGCCGTCCGGGTCCGGGCTGATCTCGCTCTCCACGCCGCCATCGATACCGACACGGGTCGCCGACTGCAGCGGGCTCGGGAACAGCGCCAGATTGTCGAGCAGGGCGCCGACGCCGAAGTTTCGGGAGGCGGCGCCGAAGAACACCGGCACGAAGCTGCCGGAGAGGATGCCCTGCTCCAGGCCCATGCGCAGCTCCTGGTCGGAGAGCTCGCCCTCCTCGAGGTACTTCTCGAGCAGCTCCTCGTCGGCCTCGGCCGCGGCCTCGATCATGGCCTCGCGGGCCTCCTCGACCTCGTCGGTCAGGTCGCCGGGCACGTCGCCCTCATCGACCGCGCCGGAGCCGTCGTCCTTGAACGTGAGCAACTTGCCGGTGAGCAGATCGACCACGCCGCGGAAGTCCGTCTCCTGGCCCACGGCGAGCTGTAGCGGCACGGCGCGGGCGCCGATGGCCTCCGTGATCTCGTCCACCACCTGCGGACCGTCGGCGCGCTCGCGGTCCATCTTGTTGATGAACACTCCGATGGGCAGGCCCAGCTCCTTGGCGTATCCCCAGGTGCGCTCGGTGTTCACCTCGACGCCGTCCACGGCGCTGATCACGGAGATGGCCGCGTCGGCGCCCAGCAGGGCCGACCGGGCCTCGAGGATGAAGTTGCCGTCGCCGGGAGTGTCGGAGAAGTGCACCTTGTGGTTGCCCCACTCCACGGTGCCGAAGCTGGCGAAGATGGAGCCGCCGCGGTACTGCTCCTCCTCCTCGAAGTCGAGCAAGGCCGTCTTCTCGTCCACCGAACCCAGCCGCGTGTTCGCCTTGGCGAGGAACAGGATGGCCTCGCCCAGCGACGTCTTCCCGCATCCGCCGTGGCCGATGAAAGAGATGGATCGGATGTCTGCTGGCTGGTAGTTCTTCATCCCTGCTCCCATACCGCTGCGTACCTTGCTGCAGCGTGTCTTGCGTTCTTCCTGTGCCGGTTGGAATCCGATGGCCTGGTTGCCGGCGCGGGGAGAGATTGTTTACCGCACCGCCCCGGTCACGTCAATTGAGCGTTACGCACGCGCGAGGGGTGCGCAGGCGATCATTCGTTGCCGCCGCTGCTGTTGCGCTCGTGAAGCAGCCGCAACCCCAGCAGCGTCAGGTCCTCGACCACCTGCTCGATGGTGGTGGACTCGCGGGCGATGAGCCGGGCGAGGCCGCCCGTGGCCAGGACCGTCTGGCTCGGCTCGTCCATCTCGGCCTGGATACGCCGGCAGATGCCGTCGACCATGTCCACGTAGCCGAAGTACAGCCCCGACTGGATCGAATGCACCGTGTTGCGGCCGATGACCTTGCGCGGTCGGGCAGGCTCCACGCGGGGCAGCTTGCTGGTGGACTTGAACAGTGCCTCGGCCGACACCTGGTAGCCCGGGGCGATGATGCCGCCGAGGTACGAGCCGTCCGCGCGGATGCAGTCGAAGGTGGTGGCCGTGCCGAAGTCCACCACCACGCATGTGTCGCCGACGATGTGGTGGGCGGCCACGGCGTTGACGATGCGGTCCGCGCCCACCTCCTTGGGGTTGTCGTAGAGGATCGGCACCCCCGTGCGGATGCCGGGGCCCACCAGCAGCGCGTCGATGCTGCAGTACTGCTGGCACATGCGCTGCATCGGGTACACGGCGGACGGCACCACCGACGAGACGATGGCCGCCTCCACGTCGGCCAGGGCCACGCCGCGGGTGCCGGTCAGCGTCTGGAGCAGCACGCCGAGCTCGTCGTGGGTGCGGCTGGAGCTGGTCTGGACACGCCAGGATCCCAGCAGGTCCTCGCCGTCGTACACGCCGAACACGGTGTTGGTGTTGCCTATGTCGATGACGAGAAGCATCGTTCACTCCATTCCGACGTCGCCGGCGGTGATGGTCTCCAGCGTGCCGTCGTCGAGGCGTACCCGTAGCTCCCCTCCCCCGCCCACGGCCTCGGCCAGGCCGACGACGGTGCGGTCGCCCAGGTCCACCGTCACCCGCCGGCCCACGGTCTCGAGGCGACGGCGGTACGCCGGCAGGATACCTTGAGGACCGGCCCGCTGCAGATCGCCGTACAGGACGGCGAGCCCCTCGAGGATGTGGGCCGCGAGGGCGGCGCGGTCGGTCTCGCGACCCAGCAGGGCGCGCACCGAGGTGGCGATGGGCTGCAGCTCCGCGGGCAGGTCGTCCGGGGAGAGGTTCACGTCCACACCCAGCCCGGCCACCACGGCCAGCGAGCCCCCGCGGGGGTGGGTGACCGCCTCGCAGGCGATGCCCGCGAGCTTGCGGCGACCGGCCGCGGTGTCGGCCACCAGGTCGTTGGGCCACTTCAGCGCGGCGTCGATGCCCAGGGCCCGCACGGCGTCCACGGCGGCCACGGCCAGCGCCAGGGTCAGCAACGGCACCTGCTGCGCCGGCAGGGCGGGCCTCAGCAGCACCGAGAGGTGGATGTTGGCGCCCGCCGGGGAATGCCAGGCGCGGCCCAGGCGGCCCCGGCCCTCGGTCTGGGCGTCGGCCAGGATCACGGTGCCCTCGGGGGCGCCCTCCAGGGCCCGATCGCGGGCCACGTCGTTGGTGGAGCCGCACGTGTCGAGGAGCTGGTGGCGGTCGGGGGGGAAGAGGTCGGCCGCGGGTCCGATCAGCGGCGGCAGGGGCGGGAACTTCACAGATCCAGGCCCAGGTCCACCCAGCGCGCGCCGTGGATCAGGGCGCCGCAGCTGACGGCATCGACGCCGGTGGCGGCCACGGCCGGCAGGGTCGTCTCGGTGATCCCCCCGGACGCCTCGAGCACCACGTGGGGGGCCTTCGCGCGCACGGCGCGAACGAGCTCGCGCAGCTGATCCGGGGTCTGGTTGTCCAGCAACAGGCCGTCGGCGCCCGCCGCCACCGCCTCCAGCGCTTGTTCCAGCGACTCCACCTCCACCTCCACCTTGAGCAGGGGGTGGCGCGCGGCCAGCGCGCGTTCGACGGCCACGGTCACGCTGCCGCAGGCGGCGATGTGGTTGTCCTTGATCAGCACGCCGTCGTACAGGGCGAAGCGGTGGTTGTGCCCGCCACCGGCGCGCACCGCGTACTTCTCGGCAGCCCGCAGCCCCGGGGTGGTCTTGCGGGTGTCGAGCAGCCGCACGCCGCCGTCGATCAGCGCCGCGTAGCGCGCGGTCTGGGTGGCCACGCCGGACAGGTGTTGCATGAAGTTCAGCGCGACGCGCTCGCCGCGCAGGATCGATCCCAGCGAGCCGCGGATCTTCGCTGCGACGTCGCCGGGGGCCAGACGCTGGCCGTCCCGCGCCAGGGGTTCGAAGGTCACGTCCGGGTCCACCTGGCGGAAGACCTCGGCGGCGATGGGCAGGCCGGCGAGCACCAGGGACTCGCGCGCGGCGACGACCCCCTCGCCCGGGACCGCGTCGGGCAGCACCGCGTCCGTGGTGGCGTCGCCGGTGCGGCCCAGGTCCTCGCGCAGCGCGGCGCGCACCATGTCGGCGGGATCGAAGGTCAGGCGCACGCCGATCATGGGATCACTCGCCGCCGATCATGGCGATGGTGTCGAGCAGGGCGTCCTTCTTGGCGAGGAACTCCTCGCGCTTGCCCTTCTCCTTCTCCACCACGTGCGCCGGGGCCTTGCTGAGGAAGTTGGGGTTGGCGAGCTTGCCGTCGACCCGCTTGAGCTCCTTTTCGGCCGTGGCCAGGTCCTTGCGCAGCCGCGCGCGCTCGGCGTCGAGGTCGATCAGGTCGCCCAGGGGCAGGTACAGGTCCACGTTGGCCACGATGGCGTGGGCCATGGCCTTGGGGTCGGCGGGCGCCTCGCCCGACGTGGTGAGGTTGGCGATGCGCGCCAGGGAGTTGAACGCCTTGGCGTTGCCGTCCAGCCAGGCCAGCATGTCGGCGTGGGCGCTCACGGCGATCAGGTCCATACGCTGGCTCGGGGGGATGTGCAGCTCGGAGCGCACGTTGCGCACCTTGGTGATCACCTCGCGGATGAAGCCGAACTCGTGGTCCGCCTCCTCGTCGGCGGGGAACTCGTCGGCGCCGGGGAACGGGGCGACCATGATGCGGCCCGCCGTGCCGGGGATGCGCGACCAGATCTCCTCCGTGGCGAAGGGGATCGACGGGTGCAACAGACGGCACACGGAGCCCAGCACCGTGAGCATGGTCCTGCGGGTGGCGGCCGCTGCCTCGGCGTCGTCGCCGTAGATGGTCGGCTTGATCCACTCGAGGTACCACGCGCAGAACTCGTCCCAGACGAAGTGGTACAGGCCCATGGCGCCGTCGTTGAAGCGGTACTCCTCGTAGGAGCGGCGCACCTCCTCGGAGACCTGCCGGCAGCGGTGCAGGATCCAGCGGTCGGCGAGGTTGGCGCTGGCGACGATGGGCTGCCCGGGCTCGGCCATCTCCTCGTCACCGGCGTTCATCAGGGCGAAGCGCGAGGCGTTCCACAGCTTGTTGATGAAGTTGCGGAAGCCCTCGATGCGCTGGTCGCTGACACGCACGTTGCGGCCCTGGGCCGTGTAAGCGAGCAGGGTGTAGCGCAGCGCGTCGGTGCCGAACTTGTCCATGACCAGCAGCGGATCGATGAAGTTGCCCTTGGTCTTGGACATCTTCTCGCCGTTCTCGTCCACCACCAGCGAGTGCAGGTAGACCTCGGAGAACGGCACCTCGTCGCGGAAGTACAGGCCGGTCATCATCATCCGCGCCACCCAGAAGAACAGGATGTCCGCAGCGGTGACGAGCACCGACGTGGGGTAGTAGGTCTTCAGCGCGGCGGTCTCGTCCGGCCAGCCCAGGGTGGAGAAGGGCCACAGGGCCGAGCTGAACCAGGTGTCCAGCACGTCGGGGTCCTGGGTCAGGTCGTCCGACCCGCACTTCGGGCAGCGGGTGGGGTCCTCGCGCTGTACCACCAGCTCGCCGCAGGCGCCGCAGGTCCACGCCGGGATACGGTGGCCCCACCAGATCTGGCGGCTGATGCACCAGTCGCGGATGCCGTGCATCCAGCGGAAGTAGTCGGCGCGGCGGGAGTAGGGCACCAGCTGGGTCTCGCCGTTCTCGACGGCCTCGATGGCGCGTCGGGGCATGGGCGCCTTCTTTCGCTCCCCCGGAGGCGCGGGATCGTCGGGGTCCTCCATGCGCACGAACCACTGCTCGCTGAGATACGGCTCCACGATGGTGTGGCAGCGGTAGCAGTGGCCGATGGCCATGTCGTGATCGGTGTCCACCGGGCCGAGCAGGCCCAGCTCGTCCAGGGCCTCCACCACGGCCGTGCGCGCTTCGTAGCGGTCCATGCCGACGAAGCGGCCGCCGTTGTCGTTGATCTTGCCGTCCGGGGTCAGCACGTTGACCCGCGGCAGGTTGTGGCGCATGCCCACCATGAAGTCGTTGAAGTCGTGGGCGGGCGTGATCTTGACGATGCCGGTGCCCTTCTCGGGATCGGCGTGCTCGTCCTCGACGATGGGGATCTCGCGGTCCACCAGCGGCAGCATGATCTTGCGGCCGATGAGGTGGCTGTAGCGGCCCTCGGGGTCCTTGCTCCGCGGCGGGATGGCCACGGCGGTGTCGCCGAGCATCGTCTCGGGCCGGGTGGTGGCCAGCACCACGTGGCCGTCACCGTCGGCGAGGGGGTAGCGGAACTCCCAGAAGTTGCCCTTGTGGTCCTCGGCCTCCACCTCCAGATCGCTCAGGGCGGTCAGGCAGCGGGGGCACCAGTTGATCAGCCACTCACCGCGGTAGATGAGGCCTTCCTCGAACAGGCGGACGAACACCTCGCGCACGGCGCGGGACAGGCCCTCGTCCATGGTGAAGCGCTCGCGGTCCCAATCGCAGCTGCAACCCAGCCGCTTGAGCTGGTTGAGGATCTGGCCGCCGCTCTGTTCCCGCCACTGCCACACGCGGCGGATGAACTCCTCGCGGCCCACCTGGTGGCGATCCGTGCCCTCGGCCGCCAGCTGCCGCTCCACCACGTTCTGCGTGGCGATGCCGGCGTGGTCCATGCCGGGCAGCCACAGGGTGTCGCGGCCGAGCATGCGGTGGTAGCGCACCAGCGCGTCCTGCAGCGTGTTGTTCAGGGCGTGGCCCATGTGCAGCGAGCCGGTCACGTTGGGGGGCGGGATGACGATGCAGTACGACTCCTGGCCCTCGGATCGGGGGCGGAACAGGCCCTCCCGTTCCCAGGTCTCGTACCACTTCTTCTCCACCTCGCGGGGGTTGTAGACCTTGTCCAGATTCAGCTTGTCGCGGTCCATCTCTAAGCCTGGTGTCGATGGCCCGGCCCGAAAGGGGGCCCGGCAGGTTGCCGTCGCAGCCGCCACGCAGACGTGCCGACGGTTGCGGCGCGGCTATCCTTTGCGGTTTCTCAGGGCTTCGTCAACCTGTTTGGCGACG
This sequence comes from uncultured Rickettsiales bacterium, assembly GCA_964558555.1. GTDB lineage: Bacteria > Myxococcota_A > UBA796 > UBA9615 > CAYRNR01 > CAYRNR01. Next base: position 16,895 of record CAZLEO010000189.1, read on the forward strand.
AGATCGGCGAGGTGGCGGTCCAGGTAGCCCTGCACGGCGCGATCCACCAGGGCCTCGAGGTCCAGGGAGTCGAGCTTCCTGCGCGGGCGGAACTCCACGGGATCGCTCTCCCGCGACTCGTCCAGCAGCTCCACGTGATCCGCGGGATCGCGCAGCGTGATTCCGGACTCGTCGAACGCCTCCCCCGTGGCGTGGAACAGGTCCGAGACCAGCGACGTCGTGTCGTCGCCCGTGTCCTCGAGGAAGGCCGTCTCCGCCGTGGACAGGAACCTCTCCGTGGCCGGGATGCTGTCCGGGGCGTTGGGGTTCCCCTCCAGCGAGGTGTCGAGGAACGCGTCCCCCATCACCCGGCGCACGCACGCGAGCACCTGGCTGGGCAGGTACGGCCGGGCCAGGCAGCCCACCGCGCCGCACCGCGACGCCCGCGTGCGGTCGAACACGTCCAGGGTGCTGTGGGTGAGGATCACCTTCGCCTCGGCAGTGAGCTCATCCTCGTGCAAGGTGCGGCACAGGTCGTAGCCGCTGCCGTCGGGCAGCCCGACCCCGGCGATCACCAGCGCGGGCAGCCGCATCCGGGCCGCCTCCAGCGCGCCCTCCACGTCGCCCGCCTGGAACACGTCCAGGCCCTCGTACTCCAGCGCCGCGCGGGCCTGCTTCAGCGCCGAAGCGCTCGTGTCCACCAGCAGCACCGTCCGGTTCGTCATCGCGGTCTCCGCCATCGCCATTTGCCCGGCGATGGACCAAGATATCCCATGAACCCGCGGTTTGTGCGAGATCGAACCGCTGCGGAGTCGGAGGAACCATGGGCGACCTGGAGAGCGCACGAGACCTCATCGCCAGCTGCGACGACATCGCCGTCATGACCGGCGCCGGCATCTCCGCCGAGAGCGGCGTGCCCACCTTCCGCGGCCCCGGCGGCCTCTGGGAGGGCCACCGTCCCGAGGAGCTCGCCACCCCGAACGCCTTCGCCGCCGATCCCCACAAGGTCTGGCGCTGGTACGACTGGCGCCGCGGCCTCGTCGCCGAGTGCGAGCCCAACCCCGCGCATCACGCGCTGGTGCGGCTGGAGCAGCGGACCGAGAACTTCCATCTGATCACCCAGAACGTGGACGGACTCCACCGGCTCGCCGGCTCGGAGGAACCCACCGAGCTCCACGGCAACCTGTGGATCACCCGCTGTACGTACTGCGCCGACATCCGGGAAGACCGCCGCGTGCCGATTCCGATCCCGCCGATGTGTGAGGTGTGCGGCGAGATGCTGAGGCCGCATATCGTCTGGTTCGGCGAGTCCCTCGACGCGGCCAACCTCGACCGGGCGGCCGAGGCCACGGCCGCATGCGACGTGATGCTCGTGGTGGGGACCTCCGGGGTGGTCTATCCGGCCGCGGGTTTCGTGGACCTGGCCCTGCGCGGCGGCGCCACCGTGATCCAGGTGAACCTCGAGCCCACGCCCCAGACCGGCCGGGTCCAGTACGCGTTCGAGGGCAAGGCCGGCGAGGTGTTGCCCGAGCTCGTGCCCGAATAGCACCCCCCTCCCCCTCACCCGCCCGCCCCCCTGGCCCGCAAGTTGCAAATCCCTCCGGCAAATCCAATCTGGAGGGCATCATGGACATTCGTTGGGTATTGCTGGTCGCCGCGACCTTCTTCCTCTTCCCCGGCTGTGACAACACCGGCGTGATCGGCGACGACGACGACGTCACCGGCGACGACGACGACACCGTCGGCGACGACGACGACAGCAGCGTCGGGTTGGCCTGCTCGGAGATCGAGTTCACCGCCATCTCACCCCACCAGGGTGATCCCAACCACGCCCCGAACGAGCCGACCGTGTTCCAGTGGAACCAGCAGCCCACGGACGTGTTCGTGCGCCTTCTGAACCAGCACGGCGACGACGTCCAGATGATGGACCAGGACACCAACGGCGACGTCCTCGCCACCTGGTTCGACATGGACTACCAGCGCCCCTACACCTTCATCGCCGGCGTGCACTGCGAGATCGACGGCTCCTGGCAGGAGCTCGAGCTGCTGCGGGTGGAGTTCGCCACGGTCTACCCCGGCGACGACGACCACGTGGACGACGATGACGACGATGATGACGACGACGATGACTGGGGAGACGACGACGACGAGGGGGATGACGACGATTCGTATGAAGATGTGCCGGACGCCGAGGACGAGCACTAGGAGCCTGTCGGGTTGACGCAGGCGAGCACCGGGTGCGTGCAAAAACAGCCAACTCAAACACCTGACTTGCCGTTTCTGTCGCTCAGACGTGCAGATCGGCCAACTCAAACACCTGACTTGCCGTTTCTGTCGCTCAGACGTGCAGATCGGCCAACTCAAACACCTGACTTGCCGTTTCTGTCGCTCAGACGTGCAGATCGGCCA
>CAZLEO010000190.1:0-19228 GCA_964558555.1 uncultured Rickettsiales bacterium
AGGAAGACCCCTGCGTCTGCGACGACGACAGCGCGGGTGACGACGACGACAGCGCGGGTGACGACGACGACACGACGCCCACGGACGACGACGACACGACGCCCACGGACGACGACGACACCACTCCCGGTGACGACGACGACACCACCCCCGCGGACGACGACGACGACACCTCCTCCACCGAGGACGCGGACGGAGACGGCTTCTCGCCGGCGGACGGCGACTGCGACGACACCGACGACGAGGTGTACCCGGGCGCCGAGATGGTCTGCGGCGACGAGATCGACAACGACTGCGACGGCATCATCGACCGTGGCTGCCGCGTCTACGTGCCCGCCGGCGAGTTCCTGATGGGCGCGGACGAGGACCTCGGCGGCTTCGACCAGCACCCGCAACACGCGGTCTACCTCGACGACTTCTTCATCGACGTGTACGAGATCACGGTCGGTGAGTACCAGCAGTGCGAGCTCGCCGGCGTGTGCGCGCACCCTCGCGAGGACGGCTCGTTCGCCCGGACGAGCTACTACGACGACCCGCAGTACGTGGACTACCCCGTCATCTACATCAAGCGCACCGACGCCCGCGAATACTGCGGATGGGTGGGCGGCTACCTCCCGTACGAGGCCCAGTGGGAGAAGGCCGCGCGGGGCGACCAGGACACCCGCGAGTACCCCTGGGGCGACTGGTACGACTGCAGCCACGCCAACGCGAACTGGTGCGTCGGGGAGACGATCCGCATCGGCAGCTACCCCCTGAACGTGTCGCCGTACGGCTGCCGGGACATGAGCGGCAACGTCTGGGAGTTCTTCGAGGACTACTACGACCCGATGTACTACTCGGTCAGCCCCTACGAGAACCCCACCGGCCCCGAGACCGGCGAGTTCATGAGCTACCGCGGCGGCGCCTTCACCTGGTGGGGCAACCCCACCGTCAGCGTCCGCCACCCCGCCCGTCCCGCCGGGGCGTCGAGCTTCTTCAACATTGGATTCCGCTGTGCATACGACGAACCCTACTAGGCTCTGGCTGGTCCTCGTCGCTGCGCTGGGGCTCACCCTGGCCGCGTGCAACGGCGAGGGCGACGAGTGTGTGTGTGACGACGACGACGTCACCGGCGACGACGACGACGTCACCGGCGACGACGACGTCACCGACGACGACGACGACGACGACGTGAACCCCGACGACGCGGACGGCGACGGCTTCACCGTGGCCCAAGGCGACTGTGACGACAACGACGCCGCCGTAAACCCGGGCGCCGAAGAGGGTTGCGACGACGGCCTCGACAGCGACTGCGACGGAGTCGAGGACTCCGGCTGCGACGTGGAGATCGGGTCGGGCGACGCGCTGATCGGCTCGGACGAGATGTCGCAGATGGTCCAGGGGCAGTTCGTCTCGTACTGGGACGAGCGGCCCGAGCACGAGGTGGACCTCGACACCTACCGCCTCGACATCTACGAGGTCACCAACTTCCAGTACCGCCGCTGCGTCGCCGCCGCCGCCTGCACCGAGCCGGCCAGCAAGGCCAGCCGCACCCGCGCGGACTACTACGACGATCCCGAGTTCGGCGGGTATCCGGTCCTCGGCGTGACCCACGAGCAGGCCATCCAGTACTGCGAGTACCTCGACAAGCGCCTGCCCACCGAGGCCGAGTGGGAGAAGGGCGCCAAGGGCCCCACCCCCAACGACCAGACCGCCCCCTGGGGATACCTTTCCGAGCCCGACGAGTGGGTGCCCCTGTGCGACAAGGCCAACTACGGCCTGTGCAACCCCGACACCGTCCGTGTCGGCTCGTACGACGACGGCGTCAGCCCCTACGGCCTGTACGACATGTGCGGCAACGTCATGGAATGGGTCGCCGACTGGTACCACACCAGCTACTACAGCCAGTCCCCGTCCTCGAACCCCACCGGCCCCGACGAGGGCCGTTACCGCGTGCTGCGCGGCGGATCGTGGAACAACGGCTGGTTCGACGGCCGCGTCGTCCGGCGCAAGTACGCCAAGCCGGATCACGTCAACGACGCCATCGGCTTCCGCTGCGCCGCCGACTGATCCCCTCGACCCTCGACCTCTCCCTGTGTATGTTCTCCCGGTCCAACCAACCGGGAGCGCACCAACATGTCCCAGATCCAGCTTCTCTCCCTCTTCTCCTGTCGTTTCGGCGTCTACCTGATCGCCGGTAGCCTCGCCCTGTGCGCGGCTGCGAACGAGGCCTCGGCCGAGGGCGGCCAGCCGCCCGAGCGCGACGCCATCGACGACCAGTACAAGTGGACCACCGACGACCTCTTCACCAGTGACGAGGAGTGGGAAGCCGCATTCACCGAGCTCGAGGGCCAGGTGGACGGGATCAAGGCCTACCAGGGCCGCCTGGGCGAGTCGGCCGCGGTGCTGCTCGAGGCCATCCAGACGTGGGAGGGCTTCGTCGAGAAGGCCAGCCTGCTGTACCAGTACGCCCACCTCAAGAAGGACGAGGACACCCGGGTCAACGAGTACCAGGGCAAGCTCCAGCGCGTCATCGCCCTGTGGGTCAAGTTCGAGCAGAACTCGGCCTACATGCGCCCCGAGCTCCTCGAGATCCCCGAGGACAAGATGGCGGAGATCGCCGCCGATCCGTCCCTGGCCACGTACAAGTTCTACCTCGAGCGCATCAACCGGATGCGGCCGCACACCCTCAGCGCCGAGATGGAGGGCGTGCTCGCGGCCACCTACGAGATGGCCCGCGGTCCGTCCGAGATCTTCGACCTCTTCACCAACGCCGACCTGCCGTTCCCGACCATCGAGGACGACAAGGGCAACGAGATCGTCGTCAACAACACCACCTGGTACCAGCTGCGGTCCCACCCCAACCGCGAGGTGCGCCAGCGCGCGCTCGAGGCCTTCTACGGGGCCTACTTCCAGTACCGCAACTCCCTGGCGGCCATGTACGGCACCAGCGTCAAGGCCGACCTGTTCAGCTTCCGCGCCCGCGGCTACGAGACCTCCCTGGAGGCCAGCCTCTACCCCAACAACATCCCGGTCGAGGTCTACACCAATCTGGTCGAGACGGCCCGCGCCAACCTCGAGCCGCTGCACCGCTACGTGGACCTGAAGATGCGGGTGCTCGAGCTCGACGAGTTCCACAGCCACGACGTCAACGCGTCCCTGGTCCCGTCCGTGGACGTGGACTACACCTACGAGGAGGGCGTCGAGATGGTGCTGGACGCGGTCCAGCCATTGGGCAAGCGCTACGTCGAGGACCTACGCAAGGGCTTCGAGTCCGGCTGGGTGGACGTCTACGAGACCCAGGGCAAGTCCTCGGGCGCGTACTGCTCCACCGTGTACGGCATGCACCCCTTCGTGCTGATGAACTACCACGGCGAGCTGGAGGACGTGTCCACCCTGGCCCACGAGATGGGCCACGCCATGCACGGCTACTACTCCAACGAGACCCAGCCGTTCATCTACCACGACCACGCCATCTTCGTGGCCGAGGTGGCCTCCACCACCAACGAGCTGATGATGATCGAGAAGATGATCAAGGAGACCAAGGACCCCGAGGTCAAGCTCTACCTCCTCGACTTCTGGGCCAACCAGATCATCAACACCGTCTTCCGCCAGACCTACTTCGCCGAGTTCGAGCTCGCCGCCCACGAGGCCGCCGAGAGCGGTGAGCCCCTCACCGCCGACTCCATGACCGCCATGTACCGCGAGATCTTCGAGGCCTACTACGGCCCCGAGCTCGTCATGGACGGCAACTTCGACATCGCCTGGGCCCGCATCCCTCACTTCTACCGGGCCTTCTACGTCTACCAGTACTCCACCTCTTACGCCGCCTCCATGTCCCTGGTGAAGGGCCTCACCACAGGCTCCAAGCGCTCCCGCGTGCAACGCCAGAACGCCTTCATCGGCTTCCTCAGCGCCGGCGACTCCCAGTACCCCATCGACATCCTCCGCGACGCCGGTGTGGACATGACCTCCCCGCAGCCGATCCAGGACACCATGGAGAAGTTCGCGTGGATCGTCGACGAGATGGAGAAGCTCACCAAGTGAGCATCTGCTGGCGAGCTTTGCTCGCAGCAGATGCGGGGGCGCTTGCTGCTGGCGAGCTGACGCTCGCAGCAGATGCGCCCGTCTGGGGGGCCCGGATTCGCGACTGAGTTTCTCGTTCCGACGGTCCCCGTCGGAACGTCTTCTTGGGCGCTCTGCGCCCTTCCTCCATCGGGGATCAGGTCGTTGGCGGCTGTCGCCGATTGTCCGTCGGGGATCTGGGGGCGACACGGGGCGGTCCGGCGCACCGGCACACGTGAACTTGCTCGGGGGCTTGGGTTGTGGCTCGAGGCTTCGGGGCGACCAAGTTACGTATGCCCCCGGTTGCGGTGGCTCGGGGCCTGGTTCTCGACACATGGAGGTCCGTCGGATCGTCGACCGGTGGTGGTCCCGCCCCGTACACTACCCCCAATGTCCGCCCCCACCCTCCGCCGGTCCCTCGGCACCCGCGACCTCGCCCTCCTCATCGCCGGGATCATCGTCGGTGCGGGAATCTTCTCCACCCCCGGTACCGTCGCCCAGTTCGTCTCCCAGCCCGCCTGGATCCTCGTCGCCTGGACCCTCGGCGGCCTGATTGCCCTCGCCGGCTCCCTCGTCCTCGCCGAGCTCGGCTCGACCTTCCCCAAGGCCGGCGGCGACTACACGTACCTCCACCGCTGCTTCGGCCCGTTCCCCGCGTTCATCTTCGGGTGGCTGTTCTTCACCGTCTCGGGCACCGGCTCCATCGCCGCCCTGGGTGTGGCCTCGGGGGAGTACGCGAAGGACATCGTCCCGACGCTCCCGGGCCCGCTGGTCGGCGTGGCCATCATCGGCTCGCTGACCCTCGTCAACGTCGTGGGCCTGCGCGCGGGAGCCACCACCCAGAACGTCCTGACCGTGATCAAGTTCGGCGTCATGGCCGGCGTGATCGTCCTGGCCTTCATGGGCGGCGGATCGGCGACGGAGGCCGCGCCGGCAGGGGAGGGGAGCGGGGTGCCGCTGGGCGGCCTGTCCATCGCCCTGGTCCCCATCTGCTTCACGTACATGGGCTGGTCGTCCGCCGGGTACGTGGGCGAGGAGGTTCGCGATCCGTCGCGGACGTTCCCGCGCGGCCTGCTCCTGGGGACCGGGCTGGTCACCGTGCTGTACCTGCTGATCAACGGCGCATTCCTTGTGGCGCTGACGCCGGAGGAGATGTCCGGCGACGTACTGGTCGCCACCTCGGCCTGCCAGAAGGTGCTGGGCGAGCGGGCGTCGCGGCTGGTCAGCGCGGCGGTGCTGATCTCCATCGTCGGCGGCCTCAACGGCATGGTGCTGTCCCACGGCCGGGTCCTGTTCGCCATGGCGCGCGAAGGGCACCTGTTCTCGGTCTTCTCGAAGGTCCACCCGAAGACCCGCACACCCATCGCCGCGCTGTTGCTGCAGGGGGTCTGGGCCGTGGCGCTGATGTTCACCGGCGACTTCCAGCGGGTGGTCAACTACGTGACCTTCGTGATGGTCTCGCTGGGGGTGCTGGTGGTGCTCGGCCTGTTCGTGGCCCGCCGCCGCGGCCTGTCGTCCGCGTACCGCATGCCTGGGTACCCCTGGATCCCGCTGGCGTTCATCGCCGTGTGCGTCTGGATCCTGGTCGGTGTGGTGCGCTACGCGCCCATGGACGCGGCCATCGGCGTGGGCATGGCGGCGGTGGGGGCGGTGGTGTACGCGGTCTGGACGAGGATCAGTCCTCGGCGCCCTTGAGGGGGGGCATCTCGAGCAGCTCCAGGCTGACGGTGATCTTCTCGTGGTCTTCGGTCTTGCCCAGGGAATCGAGCAGCTCGTCCTTGTCCCGCATCTCCGTGCTCAGGGCAGGCAGCACCACGGACCACGAGTGGCTGCCGGAGCGCTGCGTGACCTCGCCGGTGGGCGGCAGGGTGGGGGGCGGCGGGACCACGTGGCCGGGCAGCGCGGGGCTGCGCACCTCCTCGACCACCGACGCGATGGACGGCCCGGGCGGGTAGGTGGCGCGCGCCGCGCAGAGGGACTCGAGCACCACGCCCGCCGAGCCGATGCGGTCACCGGGCTCCCGGGTGAGCATGCCCCGCAGCGTGGGCAGCACCGGCCCGAGCGCCGCCTCGTTGGCCGCCAGGTCGTCTTCCACCTCGGCGTGGGCGATCTTCTCGATGACGTCCATGAGGTTGCGCGCGGCGAACAGGCGCTTGCCGGTGAGCATCTCGAACAGCACGATGCCCAGCGTGAAGATGTCCGACGCGGGCGTGAGGTCCTCCCCGTGCACCTGCTCCGGCGACATGTACATGGGGGTACCCTTGGTGAATCCCTCCATGGTCTGGGTGATCGACAGGGCGGACTTGGCGATGCCGAAGTCCATGATCTTGACCTGGTTGCCCGCGGACAGCATCAGGTTGCCCGGCTTGAGGTCGCGGTGGATCACGCGATGGTGGGAGCCGTCCTCGTCCACGAGGTCGTGGGCGTAGCGCAACCCCTGGCATACCTGGCCCATGACGTCGAGGCAGAACGCCGGATCCAGGCGGTCGCCGGCGCCGTACACCCCCTCGACCACCTGGTCCAGCGGCACGCCGTCGATGTACTCCATGGCGATGAAGTACTCGTCGTTGAAGCGGCCGAACTCGTAGATCTCGATGATGTTGGGGTGTTGCATCCTGCCGCAGATGCGGGCCTCGTTGATCAGCGCGCGGACCTGCTTGGACTCCTCGGCCTCCGGGGCGCTGGTGACCTTGAGCGCCACGAGCTTGGCGAACCCCATGGGGCCGCGGAGGCGCGCCTTGTACACGCGCGCATAACCACCCACTCCGATGAAGGAGAGGATGTCGTAGCGGCCGATCCTGTCGGGGATGTCCTGCGGGGTCTTGGCCACGGGCGTCCTCGCGGTCCGCGCCTGCGCGACCGTCATCCGATGTTAGCACAGGCCGCGTCTCCCACTTCGTGGGAAGGCTGCGCTACACTGGGGATTCGTCGAGAGGACCACCTTCCGTGAGAGGCGGCGAACAACCATGACCGCGAGGCGGTACGGCAAGCCCACGTCGGGCGGTGATCAGGACCCCACGCGGGAGGAGGCGCGGCCTCGCGTGAAGAACACGCCGGGGCGCCCCGCCGCGGGGAGCCCCTCCGGCGGCCGGCCTGCGGCTGCTGCACCGTCCGGCTCGCCCTATCGTTCCGTCAAGAAGGCCAAGACCATCCCCCGCGAGGCCCCCCCCGCGCCTCGCACTCGCTACGTTTTCGACACCTGCCTCGCCCGTGGCGGCATGGGTGAGGTGTGGCTCGCCAAGGACATGCGCCTCAACCGCGAGGTGGCGATCAAGCTGGTGCGCGCCGAGCGGGCCAAGGAGTCGCGGGTCGTCAACGCGGTGATCCAGGAGGCGCGCCTCACCGCCCGCCTCGAGCACCCCAACATCGTGCCCGTCCACGACCTAGGCGTGACCGAGGACGGCCGCTTCTTCTACACGATGAAGCGCGTACACGGGCAGTCCCTGAGCCACATCCTGCGGGCCAAGGCCAAGGGAAACGCGCGCGTCTCCGACGAGTACTCCCTGCCCAAGCTGCTGAGCATCGTGCGCCAGGTCTGCCTGGCCGTGGCGTACGTGCATTCGGAGGGGGTGCTGCACCGGGACCTCAAGCCCTCCAACGTCATGATCGGCGACTACGGCGAGGTCATCCTCATCGACTGGGGGCTGGCGCGTCTCAAGATCAAGCGGGAGGGCAGCGACGCTCACCTGCGCCGCCGCACCGACCTGGTGCAGGGTACGCCCGCCTACATGGCGCCGGAGCAGGCCAAGTACGGCCTTCCCGGCACGGACGAGCGGTCGGACGTGTACTCCCTGGGCGCCATGCTCTACCAGAGCCTGGTGCTGCGGCCGCCCTATCGCCGTCGGAAGTCCGAGACCCTGGACGCCTACCTGCGTCGCATCCTCACGTCGTCGCCGCCACCGCCCCACGAGTTCGGGCCGGAGAGCCGCATCCCGCGGGACCTGTCGGCGCTGACCATGCGCTGCATGAGCCCCGACCCGGACGAGCGCATCCAGGACGCCCGCACCCTCGCGCGGGAGCTCGAGCTGCACATCGAGGGCAAGAAGGCCGAGGCCCGACGCAGCGCCAACGCCAGCGCCCGCATCCGCCTCGCCCGCGAGGCCGTGACCAGCCACGACGACCTGCAGCGCAAGCTCGGCGACGTCAACCAGATGCTCCACCTGGCGGCCGACGAGACCCCGGCCTGGGCGCCCGAGAAGGCCCGCGACGCCCTGTACGCCCTGGAGGCCGAGGCGGCCCAGATCGAACGCGACGTGCACGGCGCCTACGCTGCGGCCGTACGGCGGTTCCACGAGGCGCTGACCTACGTGCCGGACCAGAGCGAGGCCCGCGCGGGTCTGGCCGATCTCTACTGGGAGCGGTTCAAGGCGGCCGAGGCCGCCGACAACGAGGCCGACTGCGTCCACTACGAGACGCTGATCCGCCACATGGACGAGGACCGCTACGCCAGCCGCCTGATGGGGGAGGGGAGGCTGGAGGTCCACACGGATCCCGAGGGCTGCGAGGTACTCATCTGCACCTGCGTGGAGCGCAACCGCCGCATCCACGTGGACGATCCGCGGTCCCTGGGCATGGCCCCCACGTCGCCCATCCCCATGGCCATGGGCAGCTACCTGATCCTCGTGCGGGCCCCGGACGGCCAGACCCTGCGTTGCCCGATCTTCATGGGCCGCGAGGAGTCCCTCGTGCTCAAGGTGCCCCTGCTGGGCGACCTGCCGCTGGGGATCGTCATGGTGCCGGGCGGCGCCTTCCCCTACGGACCCGCCCCGTCGCGGCGCTACCGGTTGCCGCACTTCGGCATCGGCCGCCAGCCGGTGACCTTCGGCCAGTACCTGCAGTACGTGGACGACCTGGACACTCGCGACCGCTTCGAGGCCTGGCAGCGCCTCCCCCGCAGCGAACGCATCCCCGGGCACCGCTGGCAGCTGCACGACGGCCACTACCTGATGGACGACCCCGACGTCACCATCGAGCTCGGTCACCCCGTGGTGGGCGTGTCGCACGACGACGCGCGCAGCTACTGCCGCTGGCTGTCCGAGCGGGAGGGGCGGCGCTACCGCCTGCCCACGGAGCTGGAGTGGGAGAAGGCTGCGCGCGGCCCCGACGGCCGGCTCTACCCCTGGGGCAACGTCTTCGATCCCAGCTTCTGCCTCATGCGCGACACCCGCGAGGCTGGCGCCGCCATCGAGCAGGTGGGCGCCGTGCCCGGCGACGAGTCCCCCTACGGCGTGCGCGACATGGCCGGGCTGGTGCGCGAGTGGTGCGACGGCTGGTTCAGCGAGGAGGTGGGCCAGCGGCCCAACCGCGGCGGGAGCTGGAGCGATCCCGCCGAGAGCTGCGGCGTGACCGTGCGCCGCGGATCGCACCAGAGCCACACGGCGGACAACCTCGGGTTCCGGGTGGTGCTCGGGATCGACGCGGAATAGACGGCTATCCGTCCACCCTCTCCTTGCCGGCGTTTCGCGCCTTCAGCCAGGCCCGGATCAGCGACTGCAGCAGGTACGCCACGATCACCAGCACGATGATCGTCTGGATACCCGCGACCCGCTCGCGGATCGCCGGAAGGTTCTCGCTGAAGAAGTAACCCATGAACACCAGCACCGGGATGCTGACCAGGCCCGCCGTGCCGTCGGCGAGCACGAAGGTGCGGTAGGACAGGCCCGAGCGGCCGGCGACGAAGAACACCACCGAGCGGAAGCCGGGCATGAACCGGCCGGCGAACACGGTCTGCCAGCCCTTGCGCTCGAAGTAGCTCTCCACCTTGGCCTGCCGGTGGGGGGGCATGACCAGCTGGAACGGCCGGGACCGGGTGACACGATCGGGCAGGGACCGCCCCAGGGTGAACACGGTCAGGTCGCGGGCCATGACGAAGCCGAAGCAGCCCAGGGCCCAGTGCCACGCCGGGATACCCTTCTGCTCGCACAGGAACCCCGTCAGCAGCAGGGGGATGTCCTCGGGGATCGGCACGCCGAACCCGCTGGACATCAGCGCCACCATGAGGACGGGGAAGCCCCAGCGCAGGGCCACGTCGGTGAGGAACTCGAACACGATGGCGGGCTCGGCCCGCCCCCCTTCCTAGTAGGCGAAGGTGGGGAACTGGCCCACGAAGGCCTCGACGTCGGCGCGGATCACGTCGCGCTGGGACGGGTCGGTCCACAGCCCGGTGCCCTTGACGATCTTGCCGCGCTTGACGAACTCCAGCGTGCGGTCGATGAACCCGGCGATGGCGTCCATGTGCTCCGGCTGCATGCCGCGGGTGGTCACGCAGGGGGTGCCCATGCGGACGCCGTCGGGGAACAGGGGTTTTTGCAGGTCCGAGGCGTTGGGCACGGTGTTGAAGTTCAACACGATGCCGACCTGCTCCAGCGCGATGGCGACGCGCTTGCCCGGCAGCTTGCGCGACTTGCGCATGTCCACCAGCAGCAGGTGGTTGTCCGTGCCGCCCGACGTGACGTGGTAGCCGCGGTCCATCAGCGCCGTGGCGAGGGCCTGGGCGTTGGCCACGACGCGCGCCGCGTACGCCTGGTACTCGGGCTGGGCGGCCTCGTGCAGCGCGACGCCCACCGCGGCGATGGTGTTGAAGTGGGGCCCACCCTGCAGACCGGGGAACAGGGCCTTGTCCACCGTGTCCGCGTGCTCCTCGCGGCACAGGATGATCGCGGCGCGGGGCCCGCGCAGGGTCTTGTGGGTGGTGAAGGTCACCACGTCCATATGGGGCCACGGCGACGGGTGCGCCTTGCCGGCGACGAGCCCGGCGATGTGGGAGATGTCGGCCAGGGAGATCGCGCCCACTTCCCTGGCGATGGCGCCGAAGGCCTCGAAGTCGATGGCCCGCGGGTAGGCGGTGTACCCGCACACCAGCACGTCGGGCCGGTACTCCAGCGCCCGCTCCCGGATGACGTCCATGTCCAGGACGTCGCCCTCGTCGCAGCCGTAGCTCTCGATCTCGAACCACTGGCCGGTGACGCTGACCGGGCTGCCGTGGGTGAGGTGGCCGCCGTGATCCAGGCGCATGCCCATGATCTTGCCGGCGAACGGCTTCATGAACGCGGCATACACCGCCAGGTTGGCGGGCGCGCCGGACAGGGCCTGCACGTTGGCGTGGGGGTAGCCGAACAGCTCGCAGGCCCGGCGCTTGACCTCCACCTCCATGGCGTCGGTGAACTTCTGGCCCTGGTAGTAGCGGCGGCCGGGGTAGCCCTCGCCGTACTTGTTGGTGAAGTTGGTCGACAGGGTCGCCCGGACGGCCTCGGATGCGTAGTTCTCCGACGGGATCAGCCGGATCGTGCGCGCCTGGCGGTCGTCCTCGGCGGCCACCAGATCGGCCATGCTCGGGTCCACCGCGCGAAGGGTGCTCTGGATGTCCTCGTTCTTCATGATCCGTCCTCCTCGGCCCCGTCCTGCGGGCTGGGCAGGTCCTCGATGATGTGGCCGTGCGCGGCCTTGGCTTGCATGTAGCGCTCGTTGTACCTGGAGACCCCGGTGACCAGGTGGTCGAAGTCCGTCACCCGGATGCCGTGGTCCTCCAGATCCTTGCGCTTGAGCGGATTGTTCGACATCAGCCGTACCTGCGCCGGCGGGCGCAGGAAGTGCAGCAGTACGAACGCTGCGTCGCGGAAGTCCCGCGAGTCCACCGGCAGGCCGAGCTCCAGGTTGGCGTCGTAGGTGTCGCGCCCCATGTCCTGGAGGATGTACGTCACCCCCTTGGCCCACAGCCCGATGCCGCGGCCCTCGTGGGACGACATGTACACGATGGCGCCCGCCCCCTCGGCCACGATGCGGCGGAACGCCTCCTCGAGCTGGGGACCACACTCGCAACGCATGGAGCCGAACGTCTCGCCGGTGATGCAGCACGAGTGCACGCGCACGAGCGGCACGTCCGATTCCTCGAAGCGGCCGTAGACCAGCACCGAGTTCACGGTCATCTGCGACGTGAGCAGGTCCGACAGCCCCCTCAGGTCTTCCTTGCGCGCCCGCCTGGCGATGTCCATGACCTGCGCGTGCTGGGTCCGCCGCACGAACGGATACCAGCGGAAGGTGTGCTCCACGCCGTCCACCAGGCGCGGCATGGGGATCGGCCCCATGAGGTGGATCCGCTCCGTGCCGGGTCGTATCCCGTCGTCGGTGGGCAGCCCGTCCTCGCCGATGGTGACGATCTTGCCCTGCTCCAGGAGCAGCTTGGAGATGCTGGGATCGATATAGCTGAACATCCGCCTACTTCTCGCTATTGTGGAGCCTGCATGACTCACCACCCACGGCTACTGCGGGCCGCAGCCGGCTGCTCCGCAGCCTTCGACGCTCATGCACGCCGTCGGCGTCCTCGACGTGCTCGGAGCACGCCTTCGGCCGCCGCCAGCGCACCTGAGCGACGCCTGCGTCTCCTCGCTACGCCGTGTGCGATGAGACATCCAGGCTTGGCCAGCCGATCTAGCACATCTAGCAACCGGGATGGGGAAATGTCTCGCTCGTATAGAAGAACGCGCGCCGTGAACCGCGCGCTCGCGGCCACCGTTGTCGCCCTCCTCCTCGCTGCCATCCCCGCCTGCGGTCCTCGCGAGGAGGTCCCCAAGTACACCGTGCCCCTCGTGGTCATGCGCGAGGGCACCAAGCTGCTCATGGCCCCCGCCGACTTCGCCGGCGTGGTGGACTACGCCAGCCTCGGCGCCGAGATCAAGGCCGTGCCCGCGGAGACCGACGTGTCCTACGACACCTCGTATGCCGAGGTGGAGCTCGCGGACGGCCAGCAGGGGTTCATCGAGCGCAAGTTCCTCGGCACGCCGGCCGAGTGGCAGGAGGTGGTGGACCTGCGCGCTACCATCGAGGGCATCCAGCCCCAGGCGTCCGGCGTCCTCGAATCCCGCGCCAACCTCCGCCTCGGCCCCGGCCGCGACACCCGCATCCTCGACTCCATCGCCGGCAAGACCGAGTTCCAGATGTACCGCCGCGTCGCCATCATGAACGGCGACGACAAGGAGATCTGGTACGTCGTCGACGTGGGCAAGGGCCGCGTCGGCTACATCTTCACCCGCCAGCTCGACTTCGACGTCCCCCGCGTGTTCCCCCCCTACACCAAGTACCGCCGCACCGTCGCCTGGCACACCCTCGGCGGCGACCCCGACCACCCCACGTACCTCGCCGCCTCCATCGGCGACGGCGATCGCGGCTGTGACTACGACAAGGTCGAGATCTACGCCTGGGACGGCCCCGGCGCCTACTACGCCACCGTCTTCGTCGAGTCCGAGCTCACCGGTGTGCTGCCCATCGCCACCGAGGAGGTCGAGGGCATGTGGCACTTCGAGCTACGCACGCTCATTGACGAGGGCATCGAGGTCAACCGCTGGAAGGACTCGCGGCCCGGGCGGATCGTCGAGACCCGCACCGAGCCGTCCGACGGCCTCCTGCACTGACGTACCCCAGAACGACACGAGGCCTGCCCTCGTTCAAGGGCAGGCCTCGCTGGAAAGAGTAGTCCCAAGGGGAATCGAACCCCTGTCTCCGCCGTGAGAGGGCGGTGTCCTAACCGCTAGACGATGGGACCTCGTGCGCTTCGTGGTTGAGGTGCCAGGACTCGAACCTGGAACATCCTGATCCAGAGTCAGGTGTTCTGCCAATTGAACTACACCTCACCGTGTCAAAGAGCGTCGCCGGATGATTCGACACATCGACGAACGGGCTACGTATAGCGGCGCGAAAAAAAGGTGTCAAGCCCCCTCAAAGGGAGTTGTGGGCTTTGTCCGTCGGGTTCGGTGGGGCGGGAAAGGTGGCTATACTGCTCCGATGATGCGCGTTGTGGGACAGCTGTGGGTGACGGTGGTGGTGGCGCTGGCGGTGCCGTGGGGCGCGCCGGCGTACGAGATCGCGACGACGGACAACGAAGAGCAGTACCTGCTGCACTGGGACACGCGGCTGGTACCGTTCAACATCCAGCTGCACGGCGGGGAAGGGGTCGAGCCGGACGACCTGGAGGCGGCGCTGATCGCGGCGTTCCGCAGCTGGGGTGAGGTGCCCGAGGCGGCGGTGCTGTTCTACCAGGACTTCTCCGAGGCGGATCGGGTGGCCGAGGCGGACAGCCGCAACGTGCTGTTCTGGACCGAGGAGTCGTGGAAGCACGACCGGGCCGTGATCGCGCTGACGTCCATCAACTACTACCCGGACACCGGGATCATCGCCGACGCGGATATCGACTTCAACGGCAAGGACTACACCTGGACGGTGACGGACACCGCCGTGCGCATCGACGTGCAGGCCATCGCCACGCACGAGATCGGCCACATGGTGGGCATCGACCACACCGAGGACGATCTGGCCGCGATGTACGCGTACTACGACGTGACCCCCGCCGGCGTGGGGGAGACGCGGCAGCGGGTGCTCAACGGCGACGACAAGGCGGCCATCGCCTACCTGTACCCGTGCGAGGAGCTGCGGGTGGTGGGCGGCGATCGCTCGGTGGTGGGCACGGAGCTGGACTGCGCCGAGGCCTTCTTCGAGTGGCCCGAGTACGCCGACGAGGGCGGCCCGCACACGGCGACCTGCGCGTCGTCGCGCGGCCGGGCCGGGCTGTGGGTGACCGGGCTGCTGGCCCTGGCGCTGGCCCTGGTGCGGCGCGAGCGCCTGGCGCGGCTGCCGCTGCTGGCGTGGGTGGCGGTGATGGTGCTGTCGCCCGTCCGCTCGGACGTGCTGGCCAACATCACACCGTGGGCCGACCTGGACCGCTCGGGGGCCCAGGCGGACGCCGTGGTCCGCGGCGAGGTCACCTCCGTCGAGCCCGTGTGGTCCGAGGACGGCCACGTGCACAGCCTCGTGGAGATCCGCGTGGACGAGTGGCTCGCGGGTGACGGGCCTACCCACCTCGTGCTGGAGCGCCCATCCGGCGTGATGGCGAGCATGGGCACCTACGTGCCGGGAGATCCCCGTTTTGCGATCGGCCAGGACGTGATCTTGTTGCTGGCCGACCACGTCGACGGCACTCCCGGGCTCGTGGGCATGTCCCACGGCTTCCTCGAGGTGGTGGACGTGGACGGTGTGCCTGCGGTGCGTCGCCAGCCTGGGCCCGAGGGCGGCACGGAGTGGTATCCGCTGGAGGCGCTGCAGAATCACCTGCGCCGGCGGTGATCGCGACTCAATCCCCGCCCAGGAGCATCTTCCTTTGCCCTGTCACGGGATCCAGCTGCACCAGGGCACGCCCGCGGAGTTCGTAGAAGAGGGTCGTCGCCGGCGAACCGGGCCGCTGCGTCGTCTGCCAGTTCGCCGAGAGGTTCCCCGCCTGGAAGCACGCGGGGGTGAGGCCTGGCGAGACCTCTTCGAGGGTGCCCTGGCCCACATCGGCGATCAGCAACGTCGCATCGTCCCAGCGTCTGCGCACCGTCGGCGAGACGCCGAGAGCCAACCGCCCGGGCTCGACCTCGCAGCCGACGTAGACTCCGTTCCCCGGGAGCTCCATCGTCCGCAGGGGTTCCCCCAGCGGTGAGAACACGTGCAACGAGGCGCGTTCGGCCCCCTTCGAGACAGCCACGATTCGCCCGTCCCACAGCGGGGTTGCACGAAGACTCCGCTCCAGCGGACCCTCGAGCAGGGTGGCCACGAGCTCGCCGTCGTCCACGGCGAAGAGCCT
Source organism: uncultured Rickettsiales bacterium (assembly GCA_964558555.1). GTDB lineage: Bacteria > Myxococcota_A > UBA796 > UBA9615 > CAYRNR01 > CAYRNR01. The sequence continues at coordinate 15,656 of CAZLEO010000190.1, forward strand.
CACCGCGCCGCCGGGCCACGCCCCGGACACCATCACGTGTTCGCCGTCCGGACAGTGTCGTATCCGCATGCGGGGTCCGCCTGGGATCGGTCCGAGGTCGGCGACGCGGCGTAGCTCGCCTGAATGCACGGCGAGATCCCACGCCGTGGCCCGGAACCCTCGGTCCGTGGCCCAGTGCCGGACGTAGATCCGGATTCGCTCGTCATCCAGGAACCCGTATCGCGGGAACCCGCGTCGGCCCGACACCCGCGTCTCGTGCTCGACTGCGCCCGCCTCGAGGTCGATCAGGACCAGCACGCCGTCCTGCACGGTGGCGAGGAATCGGTCTGACGGAGAGAAGACGGCGTGGCCCAGGTATCGATCGAGGAGCGCGTCCGTCCGGATCGGCCTGGGCGCGGGATCCGCGAGATCCACGAGCATCAGCCTGTGTTGCCCGCCCTCGCGGACCGTCCAGGCAGCGCCGAGACCGTCGCGGGAGAGAACGGGGGTCGACGCGTCCACGTGACCGACGAGCAACGAGCGTCCCGTCACCGGATCGAACAGGAAGCTCGCTCCTGCCCCTCTGGCGTGTCCGTACACGGCGATCCAGGAACCGTCCTGTGCAGCATCGACGCCAAAGGGCCCCTCGAGATCCTCCAGCGATGGGTGTCTCACCCACTCCATCCAGCCGACCGTGCACAGGAGCCCGAGAGTCCAGGTCGCCCAGACCGCCATGGAGGCCACCCGCCTCGCCCGCACCAGGGAGACCCTGCCCACGGCCACGGCCGCCGCGCTCCCCGCGTACGCCGACACGACGATCGATGTCCCGGCGAACCAGGGCCACACCGGGACGAGGGCGGCGTGGATGCCGAACAGGCTCGTCTCGATCTCCTGGTAGCCCGCCCCCATCGCGACGAACACCGCGATATCCAGCCCGATCCACAGGTCGCGGGACCGCACCATCAGTGAGGCCACGTGGGCCGCGGGGATGGCGCCGACCAGCGCCAACAGGGCCACAGCATCGACCGCATGGGTGGACCGCGTGAGGTGAGGCCACAGGAACTGTTTGAGTTCGGAAGAGCCTCGCCAGAACTCCACGTCCACGGCGAAGATCCAGGCGCCCTCCTCCCGGCCCACGGCTGCCCAGGTCGGAGCCAGTACGACCAGGATGCAGGCGACCAGAAGGAGGCTCGCGCCAGCGGTCTTGCCGGCCCAGATCCCGAGGGCCGGCACGGGCCGGGCGAGGAAGAAAGCCAGATGCGGGTTCATCGGTGAGGAGCCGAAGAGGCCGGCGCCGGTGGCGGCACCAATCACCAGGGCCAGCGCTCCGCACGCGGCCAGCGAGGTCCACTTCCACGCGCCGAGCAGCTCGTCACCGTCCAGCCCCCACCCGATGGTCACGACAAAGGGCACGAGCGCCGTGACAACGGCCGCGAGCAGCACGAACTGCCGCTCCCGGATCTCGCGCCAGGTGACGGACAGCAGCGCCCTCATACGGCGTCCCCTGGGCCGGTGCCGGTCACGGCCTCGAAGATCTCCTCGAGTGCCACGTCGACGACCTCGACGCGGACGTCGGGAATTCGCGCTCGCGCGCAGCCGACCGAGCTCTCCACGTCTCCGTCCTGGAGCCACTCCACTCCCCAGGAACGCTCGACGATCTGCAGGCTGCCGATCCGCAGGGACAGCTCGCGGAGCGCCTCGCGATCCGGCGTCCTGAAACACAGCCGCTTGAATCGCTCCTTGAGCCCCTCGAGCTCGCCGTCCAGCAACAGCACGCCGCCACCCAGGATGCCCACGCGCGTGGCCACCCCCTCGAACCGGCCCAGGTCGTGGGTCGTGACCAGCACGGTGGTGCCCCGATCGGCCAGCTCGCAGATGAGCTCCTCGAGCAGGCCCCTGCGCGCGACCACGTCCAGGCCCAGGGTGGGATCGTCGAGCACCAGCAGGTCGGGGCCGTGGCCGAGGGCCAGGGCGAGCATCACTTGCTGTTGTTGGCCACGAGAGAGTCGGCCGAAGGGGGTGTCCAGGGGGACCTCGGCCCGGGAGAGGCGGGCGAGCAACGCCGCCTCGTCCCAGCGCGGGTACAGGGGGCGGCAGAATCGCGACAGCCGGCGTGCGCTCATCGTCACTGGCGCGTCGGGCTGTTCAGGGACCACCCCGGTACGCTCCATGGCGCGCGTACGCCCCCTCCAGGCGTCCGAGCCGAACAACAGCGCCCGCCCGCCAGACACCTTCTGCTGGCCCAGCAGGCACCTCACCAGCGACGACTTGCCCGCGCCGTTGCGGCCGAGCAGCGCGTACACGTTGCCGGGCTGGACGGAGAGGGAGATATCCGAGACGACCTGCTTGCGGCCGTAGCGGACGGCTACACCCTCGAATGCACACGGGGCTGGTTCGCCCACGGTTCCCCCTCCTCGACCCCGGTCAGCTCTTGCCATACCTCGTCGACCATGTCGTGCAACTCCTCGTTCGTGACGCCCAGCGTCAGTGCGAGGGACGCGAGGCGGACCGTGCCCTCCTTGAGGGTCCGCCGGCGTTGCGACCGATCGAGCCTCGGCGGTGCGTCGGCCACGAAGGTCCCGGCGCCGCGACGTACGACCAGCACCTGAGCCCCGGCGAGCCGCTGGTAGGCCTTGGACACGGTCGCCGGGTTGACGCGCAGCTCCCTGGCGAGATCCCGCACCGAAGGAACCGCGGTCCCGGGCTCGAGGGCGCCGGTGGCCACGAGACGCCTGACCCCCTCCTCGATCTGGCTCCAGATGGGGATCGAAGACGCCGTATCGATGTGCAGCTGTCTGAACATGGGGCGAGTGTATCACAGTAGTAATACAGTGGGTCAATCACATCGTACCGCTTGACAAGCCGCCCCTCGCGTCTATGATGCTCGCGCTTTCAGGGAGCCAGAGGTGCGCCATCAGATCCGCGTAGACGAGATCCCGGCCGCCGGGCTGACCTTCCAGGTCGACCACGGCGACGCGGTGTTCTCGAAGCTCATCGCGGCCGCCCTGGATGGGGAAAAGGTGCTCCGCTGCGAGGTGTCGCTGGACATCCGCAAGGTGGAGCGTCGGATCGCCATCGAGGGGGCGCTGACGGCGCAGCTGGACCTGGACTGTGCGCGGTGCACCAACGCGTTCGTCGCGGACGTGACCCGGCCGATCCACGCGGTGATGCTGCTGGATGCGGCGGTGGACGACGACGAGGACGTGGAGCTGGCCGCGGAGCAGCTGGACGAGAGCTTCCTGGAGGGCGACGTCATCGACCTGCACGAGCTGGTGCGGGAGCAGGTGCTGCTGGCGTTGCCGGAGAAGCCCCTTTGCAGCCGTTCCTGCAAGGGGCTGTGTCCGATCTGCGGCGCCGATCTCAACGACGAGGTCTGCGAGTGCACGGACACGGCGCTGGACCCGCGGCTGGCGGTGCTGGCGGACCTGAACCTGGAAGAAGACAACTAGTGGGGTGACCCCCACTTTGCGAAGTTCAAAAGGAGGCTCACCGTGGCCGTCCCCAAGAGAAAGACCAGCAAGTCCAAGCGCGACATGCGCCGCGCCCACGACGCGATCAAGAACACCCCTGCGCTGCACAAGTGCCCCAACTGCG
>CAZLEO010000191.1:0-18354 GCA_964558555.1 uncultured Rickettsiales bacterium
GATCATGGTCGGCGAGATGCGCGACCTCGAGACCATCTCCCTGGCGCTGACCGCCGCGGAGACCGGGCACCTCGTCCTGGCCAGCCTGCACACCCGCAGCGCCGCAGACACCGTCAATCGCGTCATCGACGTGTTCCCCAAGGAGCAGCAGCACCAGATCCGCACCATGATCTCCAACTCCCTCGAGGCCGTGGTCTGCCAGCAGCTCGTGCCGCGTCGCAGCCGCGGCCGGGTCTGCGCGACGGAGGTGCTGGTGGTCAACTTCGCGGTGCGCAACCTCGTGCGCGAGGGCAAGGTGTTCCAGATCCCGTCGCTGATGCAGACCCAGACCACGTCGGGCATGGTCACCATGGAGCAGAGCCTGCTGCACCTCTTCCGGTCCGGCGTCATCACCCGCGAGACCCTGCTCGAGCGCAGCTACGACCCGTCCGTGCTCGAGAAGATGGAGGACGTCACCTCCACGGGCGGACCTTCCCGAAGCGGCAGGGGCCGCAGCGGCCGGTAGCGCGAATCGCGCGAGTCCATTAGAACGGGGAATTCACTGACCGGGGTCACGGCCCCGAGGAGGACGAGCATGCACGTCCGTACGGACTGGATCCAGAACCGCGAGGGCGACGACGTCGTCACCCAGATGCACTACGCCCGCAAGGGCATCGTCACCGGCGAGATGGGCTACGTGGCCGCCCGCGAGCACCTCGACCCCGAGCAGGTGCGCGACGAGATCGCCGCCGGGACGATGATCATCCCGGCCAACATCCGTCACCCCGAGCTCGAGCCCATGGGCATCGGCCTGAGCACCCTGTGCAAGGTCAACGCGAACATCGGCAACTCGCCCCTGGCCTCGGGGCTCAGCGGCGAGCTCGACAAGCTCGAGGCCTCCATCCGCTTCGGCGCCGACACGGTCATGGACCTGTCCACGGGCGGTGATATCGTCTCCATCCGCGAGGGCATCATCCGCGCCAGCGCCGTTCCGGTGGGCACGGTGCCCTTGTACGAGGCTGCCGAGCGCGTGGACGAGATCGAAGATATCGACGAGGCGCTGCTGCTGGACGTGATCGACCTGCACGCCAGGCAGGGAGTGGACTTCATCACCATCCACTGCGGCCTGCTGCACGAACACCTGCCCCTGCTCAAGTCGCGCCTCACCGGCATCGTCAGCCGCGGCGGCGCCCTCATGGCCCGCTGGATGCTCAACCACGGCAAGCAGAACCCCGTGTACACCGCGTACGACGGTATCCTCGACATCTGCCAGCGCTACGACGTCGCCCTGAGCCTCGGCGACGGCCTCCGGCCGGGCTGCCAGGCCGACGCGAGCGACGAGGCCCAGTTCGCCGAGCTCGACGTGCTCGGCGATCTCACCGAGCGCGCCTGGGCCCGGGACGTCCAGGTCATGGTCGAGGGGCCCGGGCACATCCCCTTCCACGAGATCGAGATGAACGTGCGGCGACAGCAGGAGCGGTGCCACGGCGCCCCGTTCTACGTGCTGGGTCCGCTGGTCACCGACGTCGCCGCGGGCTACGACCACATCAACAGCGCCATCGGCGGCACCATGGCCGCCTACGCCGGCGCCTCCATCCTGTGCTACGTCACCCCGCGCGAGCACCTCGGCCTGCCCACCCTCGACGACGTCCGCGAGGGCATCATCGCCCACCGCATCGCCGCCCACGCCGCGGACATCGCCCGCGGCCGGACCGGCGCCCGCGACCGCGACGACGAGATGAGTCGCGCGCGCTACGGCTTCGACTGGCAGCGGCAGTTCGAGCTCGCCCTCGACGGCGACCGCGCCCGCGAGATGCGCGGCCTCGAGCTCAACGACGGGGACGTGGGCAAGGACGACTTCTGCACCATGTGCGGGCCCAAGTTCTGCTCGATGAAGAACTTCAAGGCGACGCGGGATCTCAAGCCCAGCCAGGACCTGTGTGGGATGAAGGACAGCGAATCGTCGTAGCCCGTTTCCCGCCCATCGCCTCGATAGCATGCCCCAGTGCTCGACCTGGACTGACGAAAAGCGAAAGAAACGGGCCGGTCTAGTACCCCAGCCCTGGCCCAAGGACGCTACCGCTTGCCGTCTGTGTGGTGCTGCCCTCTCCCCCAAACCCAACTTCCATCCACCGGAGCCGAACTCGCCTTCCCTCCCCCGTCGCCACCCACTCGAAGGCCCTGGCGCGCAGGCCGAGTCAAGGGTGGCGCCGCAGGCGCCACGGGCGGAGCCCGCTCGCCCTTGACGCGGCCGAGCACCGGGGCACGATCCCTCAGCGACGGGCGGGGCAACTCTCGTCTCGACGCCCGCCGCCTCCTGTGCGATCCTTTCCCGCCTGACAAACCGAGCTCTCCAGGAGGACACCGATGAAGCTCTCCGACGTCGTGATCGTCTCCGCCGTGCGTACCCCGATGGGTCGGTTCGGCGGCACCTTGCGCAACGTTCCTTCCTTCGACCTGGGCGCCACGGCCATTCGCGCGGCGCGCGAGCGCATCGATCTGGACCCCAAGGGGGTCGACGAGGTCATCTACGGCAGCTGCCGCCAGGCGGGTAACGGGCCGAACCCGGCGCGGACCGCGTCGGTCAAGGGTGGCGTGGACATCTCGGTGCCGGTGCAGTCGATCAACATGGCGTGCCCGTCGGGCATGATCACGGTGATCCACTCGGCACGCGCGATCCAGCTGGGCGACATGACCGCGGCCATCGCCGGCGGCATGGACAGCATGAGCACCATCCCGTACCTGCTCAAGAACTGCCGGTTCGAGGGGTTCAAGATGGGCGACCGCAAGCTGGAGGACGGGTGGAGCGACTCCATCGACCCGCTGTGCGGCTGCGGCATGGGCGTCACCGCCGAGAACCTCGTGGAGAAGTACGACCTCGACCGCACGGCCATGGACGAGTTTGCGGCCAACAGCCACGCCAAGGCCGCCACAGCGCGTGAAAACGGGTGGTTCGACGGTGAACTGGTCCCGGTGGAGGTTCCCCCGGCCAGCCGCAAGGAGGAGGCCAAGACCTTCACCACCGACGAGACGATCCGCGAGGGCACCACGGCCGAGAAGCTCGCGCGACTCCCTGGCGTGTTCAAGAAGGGCGGCAAGGTCACCGCGGGCAACGCCTGTGGCATGTCCGATGGCGCGACGGCGCTGGTCATCACCACCCGCGAGAGGGCGCAGGCCGAGGGCTGGCCGGTGTTGTTCTCCATCGTGTCCCACTCGACGGCCGCATGCGAGCCCGAGACCATGGGCGAGGGCCCTGGCATCTCCATCCCCATAGCGCTCGAGCGCGCGGGCATGACGCTGGCGGACATGGACGCCTACGAGGTCAACGAGGCCTTCGCCGCGCAGGTGCTGACCAACCAGCTGCAGCTGGAGTGGGACGAGGCCAAGCTCAACCAGCACGGCGGCGCCATCGCCCTGGGCCACCCCACCGGCATCTCCGGCGCCCGCATCCTGGTGACCCTGCTCGGTGTGCTCAAGCGCACCGACGGTGAGCACGGCGTGGCTTCGATCTGTGGTGGCGGTGGCGTGACCACGGCCATGGTCATTCGCCGCGAGTCCTAGCCCCTACCCGGACGTCGCTCCAGAGCAGCGGCAGTCCCCCGTGTACTCGTCGCACCCGCAAAAGTAGAAGTCGATGATCGACGAGTCCTCACAGCCGAAGTAGGACTCGTCGGAGGCGGGCGGCCAGGAGGCGGAGTCGAAGTCCAGCAGGATCTCCCACTCGTCCCAGAACCCGGCGTCCTCGTCCCAGCCGTAGTCGTAGCGGTCCATGTACCAGCCGGGCCGCGCCACGCCGTCCATGACGCAGTCGTCGCCGGTGGAGGCGTCGAAGCACTCGGAGTAGCCCGATGAGTGCATCTCCATCCACATGTAGTCGGCCCAGCCGTCGAAGAGGATGACCACGTCCCAGGTGCCGGTGGTGCCGCCGCCCGAATCGCAGGTGATCATGGCGTCGAGGGTGCCCAGATCGATATCGCCCTCGTAGTCGGGGTAATCGCTGTCGTCGTCGAGGTCCTCGAAGAACTCGCAGCCCACACCCAGCACGGGCACCGTCACGAGCAGGAACAGGGGGAGCAAGCAGCGCCGCATCACGATGTCTCCTCAGGGCCTGCAACGTAGCATCGGTTCGGACCGATGTCGAAGAAGTGGCGCCCGTCCTCCTCCCGGAGGTGGTCCATCAGCCGGTAGAACGCGGGGCGGAAGAACAGGGCCGGCAGGCCGAGGTCGGTGGCGTCGCAGAACAGGCGATCCTGGTCGTCCACGCGCAGGGTGTCGGCCCGCAGGGGCTCGCTGCGGCCGTCGTGCAGGACGGCGCGGACCGCGGTCAGGGCGCCGTGGTCGTCCACGGTGATGTCCACGTCCCGCACGAACAGGGGCGCGATGGCGTAGGAGACGGGGTGGATCTCGTCCTGGCAGCGGACCTTGAGCTGCCCGTCCTCGACTCGCAGCTGCTGGCTGAGCTGGTCGCGCAGCTCGGGGTCGTCGAGGAACCAGCCGTCGCTGAACCAGTCGCCTTCCTCGTCGATGTGGAACTGGTAGAGGCGCGTTGCAGGGGTCACGGAGCGGTCTCCCCGGCGACGCGATCCAGGTACCGCGGTCCGAGCACGGCGAAGTGGGGCATGGTCCGGTCGAGCTCGGCCTCCAGGGCCCACTTGAGGTGAGGATCCGCGGACGCGTCCACCTCCTGGAGCGTCCTGCAGGTCTGCCAGGCGGCCTCCAGGTCCCCCTGGCTGTAGTAGACGAAGGCCAGCGATCCCATCAGATCGGTCCGGGAGGGATCGATGGCCAGGGCCAGCTCGAGGACCTCGATGGCCTCCGTGTGGCTGTCGAGCTGGCCCAGCGTCTGGCCCAGCCCGCCCAGCAGCCGCGGGTCCCAGGGGCGCCCACGCAGGGCGCGGCGGAAGGCAGCCTGTGCGTCGCGCAGCAGGCGCAGCTCCAGGGTGAGGAACCCCAGGGACATCTGCAGGTCGGCGTCATCCGGCCGGGCCTCCAGGGCCACCCTGTGGATCTGGATGGCCTGGAACATGTCCCCGTCCAGGACCTCCAGCTGGGCCAGCCCCACGTGCCCCCACGCGAGGGTGGGATCCAGCTGAACAGCGGCCTCGAAGTGGGGACGGGCCGCGGCGCCGTCGGGCAGCAGGATACGTCCGGCGAGGTAGGCGAAGGCCGCCTCATCAGGGTACTCGGCGGTCAGCTCCAGGTAGGTCTGTACGGTCTGCTCCCGGCGATCCAGGGCGATGAGGGCGTCCTGGGCCACGCGGTGGGCCCACAGGTGCGTCCCCTGCTCGTCCAGGACCACCGCCACGGCGTCCAGCGCGCCCACGGGATCGCCCAGGCGCAGCAGGCCCTGCGCGTGGATCACGGCGGCCTCGGTGGCGGGCGGACGGGTATTCTCGTCGAGGTGCTGCGGGGTGCAACTCGCCAGGAACAGCCCTCCCAGGCCGAGGACGAGAGCCAGGGCGCGGCGAGGATCAGAAAGCGATGTAGATCTCCCCGTCATGGCAGACGGTCGGGTCCTGCTCCAGGACCTCGCAATCGGTGGTCCACAGGCAGCGCAGCACCTCCTGGTACGCCTCCTCTTCGGGGCGCTCCTCGTAGTGCTCCTGCATCTGCAGACACTGGCGTTCGAAGTCGTCGGCGGTGAAGTCGAGCTGCCACGCCACGGCGCACTCCTCGTACAGCTTCTCACCGACGTTGGAGCAGCTGGCGCTGCATCCGGCGGCGAGGAGGGGGAGGACGAGGATGGCGAGGAGGGGAAGTCTGGCTACCATCGGATGTTGCAGTCGTTGCCCGTGAGCAACGTGGTGCAGTCGGTGTTGACCACACACTCGATGAACTGGGTCGCGTCCTCCTCGTTCTCGAACGTGGAGATGTTGGTCGCCTCGTCGTCGGTGTCGGTGTCCCCGGCGAGGGTGTACAGGGCGTCCTCGCAGTCGGAGATGCACGCGCTTTTCTGGTGCTCTTCCCAGGCGCCGGGCTCGGTGCAGTCGATGTTGGTGCCCGACGTGGAGCAGCCGTCCGACTGGCGGCCGCACTCGTCGAAGACCTTGGTGCAGGCCGACCGGCAGGTGTGGGTCTCGCACCCGACCAGCCCCAGGGCGGTCAGCGCGGCGAGGACGACGAGGAGACGAGCGACGAACGTGTTCATATCTCACCCCGATCCGGGCGACAGGGCCCGCGAACTGGCTGGGATGATATGCGTGGCCCTCGCGCGCAGTCAATGCCGGAGCGCCTGCGTTTGACAGGACCGCGCTGTCTATCCACTCTGGTCTCGTGAGCTCGTCCGTCCTCCACGTCGTGCCGTACTTCTATCCCGCCTGGGCGTACGGCGGTATTCCCCGCCTGGTGTACGGCCTCGCGCGACAGCAGGTGCGCATGGGTCATCGGGTGACGGTGGTGACCACCGACGCCCTGGACCAGCAGCGGCGTACCCACGCCATGGGGTGGGAGGCCGAACCCCCGGGCATGCGCGTGGAACGGTTCCGCAACCTCTCCAACGAGCTGGCCTACCAGCACCAGCTCTTCCTGCCCGCGGGCGCAGGGCGCTTCCTCGCCGCAGCGGCCCGCGACCACGACGTGGTCCACCTGCACGGCCACCGCCACCTGCTGAACAACCTGGCCGTCCGGGAGGCCCGCAAGCACGACCTGCCCGTGGTGATGACCCCCAACGGCACCCTGCCGATCCTCGAGCGCAAGCAGGCCGCCAAGCGGGTCTGGGACATGATCGTGGGCGACTCCGTGCTCCGCCGTACGGACATGTTCGTGGCGGTCTCCCGCGCCGAGGTGGGCCAGTTCCGCAAGGCCGGCATCGGCGCCGACCGCATCCACCTCGTGCCCAACGGCATCGAGCTCGAGGAGTTCGAGCCGAGCCCCGAGCGCGGCTCGTTCCGGGCGCGGCTGGGCATCGGCGAGGCGCCGATGGTGCTCTATCTGGGCAAGATCACCCCACGCAAGGGGGTGGCCCACCTGCTCGACGCCTTCGCCCAGGTGGCCTGTGAGGAGGCCCACCTCGTGGTGGCGGGCAACGACATGACCGGCGAGATGGGCGGCCTGCACGCCCGCCGCGAGGACCTCGATCTCGGCGATCGGGTCCACTTCGTGGGCCTGCTCGTGGGACCGGACCGGCTGCGCGTCCTCGCCGACGCCGACGTGCTGGTCTACCCATCGGTGCACGAGATCTTCGGCCTCGTGCCCTTCGAGGGCCTGCTCAGCGGCACGCCGGTGGTGGTCAGCGGCGACTGTGGTTGTGGCGAGCTCGTGGCACGGGCCGGGGCCGGATTCCTCGTGCCCTTCGGCGACGCGGGCGCCCTCGCGCGCCACATCGACACCCTGCTGGGCGACCGGTTCGTGGGATCGATGATGGTGGACCGCGGGCGGGCGTACATCGAACGCCACTTCGCCTGGCCCGAGGTGGCGGCCAAGACCGACGAGGTCTACGCGGCCGCTCGACGCCGCCGCAGCCGCGCCCTTTGATCTGGCGACGCCGCTTCGTAACAGCTAAATAGGTAGACACTATCGAGGGAGTTTCCGTGGAACCGGTGTCCGCCCCGTCCTTGCCCCGGGTGATCCCGCTGGCAGAGCCCGGCCGAACCCTGATGGTGCTCGTACCGGCGCGCGACGAGGAGGGCCGCATCGGCCCGGTCGTGCGGGAGATGCGACGGCTCCACGGGGACGCGGTGGTCGTGGTGGTGGACGACGGCAGCACGGACCACACCGCCGACGAGGCGCGCGAGACCGGCGCCGAGGTGCTGTCCCACCCCTTCCACATGGGCTACGGCGCCGCCCTGCAGACCGGCTACAAGTACGCCCTGGAGCAGGGGTTCCGCCTGGTATTGCAGATGGACGCGGACGGCCAGCACCCGCCAGCCGAGGCGAAGCGACTGCTCGACCGCATCCAGCGCGGCGACGTGGACCTGGTGGTGGGCAGCCGGTTCCTGGGCCGCGGCAGCTACCGCATGCCGGTCCTCCGCCGCATCGGCAGGCGCCTGTTCTCCTGGATCACCTCGGGGATGCTGGGGCGCCGGGTCAGCGACCCCACCAGCGGCTTCCAGGCGCTGAACGTGCGGACCCTGTCGTTCTACCGCCAGGACTTCTACCCCTACGACTACCCGGATGCCGACATCCTGCTGCGGGCGAACTACCACGGCCTGCGCTTCGACGAGGTCGCGGTGGAGATGCTCCCGGGGATCCCCGGCAAGAGCATGCACCGCGGCCTGCGCCCCCTGTACTACGTGTACAAGCTGCTGCTGAGCATCCTGCTGACCTGGATCTCCGGCCGCACCGGCCGCGTCTCCGCGGACCCGGACGCATGATCCCCTTCCTGATCGTCCTGATCGTCCTGCTCGTGGCCGTGGTCGAGCTGGTCCGCCGCCGGCGGCTGCGCGAGGAGTTCAGCTGGCTGTGGATCGGCGCGTGCCTGCTGAGCATCGTCGCGCTGGTGGTCCCGCCCGCCCGGTCGTGGCTGGCGGCCCTGCTGCCGGCCACCGAGAGCACCCAGCTCGCCCTGGCGCTGGTGGGCCTCTTCCTCGTGGCCCTGTGCCTGCACTTCAGCATCCAGGTGTCGGCCCAGTCCAACCGCATCAAGAACCTGGCCCAGGAGGTGGCGCTGCTGCGCAAGGCCCTGGCCGAGCTGCAGGAAGACGATGAGAAGCGGTAGGGCCGCGTGGCTGCTGGGCGCGGGGGTCGTCCTCGCGGCCGTGGCGCTCGCCGCCCACGGTTGGGGGTTGCGCTCGCCGTTCCAGTACGACGACAAGCTCGAGATCCTGCTCAACCCCAACATGGCCGGGCTCGGACAGTGGCGCGAGCTGTGGATCTACAACCCGTCGCGCTTCCTGCTGCTGTGCACGTTCGCGCTGCAGTACAACACCACCGGCCTGGAGACCTGGCCGTTCCACGCGGTCAACCTGGCCATCCACGGACTCAACAGCGCCCTGGTGGCCGCCCTCGCCCACCGCGTGCTGCTCTCCGACGGTCGGGATCGCGACCGGGCCACGCGCCTCGCCGCGCTGGCGGCCGGGCTGATCTTCGCCGCACATCCGCTGCTGGTGGAGGGCGTGACGTACATCTCCGGCCGCAGCACCAGCCTGGCGACCACGGTGTACCTGGCCTCGTTGTGGCTGCTCGACGACATCCTGCGGCGGCAGCGGGACGCAACGGACCGCGGCGTGCGGTTCCGATCCGTCTCCCGCCGCGTGAGCCTGCTGCTGAGCCTCGCCATCGGCGTGGCGTGCGTGGGCGCGGTGACCGCCGCGCTGCTGGGCCGGCTGGAGATCGTGGCAGGCGGCCGGGCGGTGTTCATGGGCCTCGGCGCGACCCTGCTGGCCAGCGGCGCCGCCGCCGCCCTCGTCCGCAAGATCCTCGCCGTCCCCATGCCCGCCGGACCCCCGGCCGGTCCGCTGGTCGTCCGCTGGGGTGTCCTGGCCGGCCTCTTCGTGGTCGGCGCCATGACCAAGGAGATCGTCGTCACCCTGCCGGCGGCCCTGTGGCTGTGGGAGCTCTGCCTGCACCGGCGCGGCAAGGTGCGACCCGCGCTGCAGTCCCTGGTGGGCTTCCACCTGCCGTTCTTCGTGGGACCGCTGGGGCTGCTGGCGTTCCGCTGGGCCTACTACGGAGCCCTGTTCAGCCCCGACATGCTGCGGTCGCCGTGGATCAACCTGTGGACCGAGTTCGAGGTGATCTGGCGGTACGTGGGCCTGTTCGTGTGGCCCGCCGGCCTGTCCATCTTCCACGACCACCCCGAGTCCATGGGGCCCTTGACCTGGCCCACCGTGGCTGCGGTGGCCCTGTGGATCGCGGTCCTCGCCTGGTGCGTGAGGTCGCTGCGCCGCCACCCTGTCCTGGTGTTCCTGGCGCTGTGGCCCCTGCTGGCGCTGTCACCCACCTCCAGCATCCTGCCCCTGAAGGAGACCATGGCCGAGCACCGGGCCTACCTGCCCGCGGCGGCCTGGTGCATCGCGCCGGTGCTGCTGGCCATGCGCACGGCGCTGGACCGCCGTGTGCTGGCCGTGGTCGCCGCCGTCTGGATCGCCGCGCTGGGGGTCCGCTGCGCGATGTACACCCAGCAGTGGAACCACGAGGAGGGGCTCTGGCAGCGCGCCGTGGAACTCAACCCCGGCGCCGCGTCCGCTTGGTACATGCTCGGCGACATCGCCCGGGCCACCGCCCGCCTGGACGACGCACAGACCTACTACTCGCGCTGCCTGGAGCACGATCCGCATTACGCGGACGCCGCGAACAACCTGGGGCTGATCCACGCCGAGCGCCGCGATCTCGAAGCCGCGCTGCGCATGTTCGAGCAGGCGGATCGCATCGCCGGCGAGCAGGGCACCTGCAACGCGCCGGCGCTGAACAACATGGCCAACGTGTACACCCTGCGCGGCGACTCCATGGAGGCGTCCCGTCTCTTCGGGGACGCCCTGAAATGCGATCCGGTCAACTGCGTGGCCCACGTCGGCCTGGGCCACCTGTTCTACGATCCCCTGGACAACCGCGACCTGGCGCTGGAGCACTACCGCACGGCCGTGTCCCTGTGCCCCAACCACCCGACCATCCAGCAGCTCACCCAACAGATCGAGGAGCTGAGCTGGTAGATGCCGGACCTGCTGCTCGTTCGCCCTCCCGGAGGACGCGGTCCGACCCTGTTGCCACCCCTGGGCCTGCTCTACGTCGCCGCAGCCGCGCGGGAGGCGGGGTACACGGTGGAGGTGATCGACGCCGCCGCCGAAGGGATCGACGCGGCCGGGCTGCGGCGACGCTGCGTCGCGCGCTCACCCGGCGTCATCGCGCTGGGAGGGTGCTCGCCCCTGGTCGTGGAGACCCTCGACGCCGCCGCCGAGCTGAACGGTGCCGCGGACGCGCTCGTGGTGGGCGGTCCCATGGTGGGCGCGGGGTTCGGGGAGGACCTCGACGAGGTGCCCGGTGTGGACGCGGCCGTGGTCGGCGAGGCGGAGGCCACCATCGGCCCGCTGCTGGCCTGGCTCGACACCGATCGCTCCTCGGCGCCGCCCCGCGGTGTGATCACCCTGGATCACGAGCTGCGACCCCGCCCGCCCGTGGACCGCATCGACGACCTCCCCCCACCGGCGCGCGACCTCGTCGACCCCCACCGCTACCGCTACCCCATCGCCACCCGCCGCCCCGTGTCCACCCTGGTCACCAGCCGGGGCTGCATCCACCGCTGCGTGTTCTGCGACAAGTCCGTCGGCGGCAGCCGCCCCCGGCGCCACTCGGCCCGGCGCGTCCTCGCCGAGCTCGAGGAGATCGCCACCGCAGGTCCGGGCTACGCGGTGTTCTTCGACGACGACTTCACCGCCGAGCGCGAACGGGTGGTCGACATCTGCGAGGGCATGATCCGGCGGGAGCTGCCCTTGCAGTGGAAATGCGAGTCGCGCGCCGATGGCGTGGACGCCGATCTGCTCGCGCTGATGCGTCGGGCGGGCTGCACCACCGTGGCCCTGGGCGTGGAGTCGGTGCGTGACGAGAGCCTGCGTTGGCTGCGCAAGGACCTCGACGTGGAACAGATTCGCCGCGCATTCGAGCTCTGCCGCGCCGCTGACCTCGACGTCCTCGCCTACGCCCTGGTCGGCATTCCCGGCGAGACACCGGCCGACGTGGACGCCACGGTGGACTTCTGCAAGGACCACGGCGCCCGCTGGGTCCAGTTCAGCACCCTGTCCCCGTACCTCGGGACGCCGCTGTACGATCAGGCCGTGAGGGAGGGCTGGTACGTCCACAGCACCCTGCGCAACCCCGCCGACGCCGAGAAGATGCGCCCCACCGTGGTCGCCCCTCCCTGGGATCTGACGACCCTGGGCATCACCCTGACGCGGGCCTACGCTCGCTTCTACGTGCGGCCGGGCGTCATCGCCCGCGAGGTCGGGGCAGGGCTGCGCAACGACTGGCGTTCCGCGCTGCGATCAGTGGCAGGATTCGGCGGCTGGATCGCCCTGGAGGGGTTCATCGGAATGGCACACAGGAGCGGGCTGGTGGACGTGCTGTTTCCGGACGACGAGAAACGCTAGCGCTTCGTCCTCTCCTTGATACTCCCCTTCTTGTCCACCCACTGGTGCCCCTCGAGCTGGGCCTCGACCGGCTTGCGGAAACCCCGCACGGTCCAGCCGGTGGCAGCGAAGCCCTTGATGATGCGCTTGCGGATGCGCTGGCTCTCCTCGTCGGGATCGGTCAGGGCCTCCAGCAGCGGCTCGCGGGCCGACACCTCGTCACCCTGGTCGAACAGGCACTCCACGGCGCCGTAACGAACGGTCTCGTCGAAGTCCTTCAGGGCGCCGGCCACCACCGGCGACACGCGCTCGTCCTGGTGGTCGGCGAGCAGCTCGAGCAGCCGCACCTTCTTGTCGGGCTTGAAGCTGTCCTTGGTGTTCTCCTCGGCGAGCACCTCGCACAGGGCCTCGACCACCTTCTCCTCGGTGGTCAGGGAGCGCAGCGCCTGGATGGGCCAGGTGACGTTCTCGGAGCCCTTGAGGAACTCCAGGATGGGGGGGATGGCCTTGGCGCCCTTGTCCACGAGGATGTTGTAGATGAGCTCCTTTTCGAAGCGATCCATGGACTCGGACTTGATGGTGACGTCGTAGCGACGCAACAGCCCCATGAGGGCCTGTTGTGTGTCCAGGTCGGCCAGGAAGTGGATGGACTCGTCCATCCGCTCGTCCTTGGCGCGGGTCCTGCGCAGAACACGCTTGAGGTTGCGGTCGAAAGCGCGTTGATCCCGCTTTTCCTTGGACATGAAATCGAGCAGGCCCATGGTCAGTCTCCCTCGGGGTCGCGCCGCAGCGGGCCCTGGAATCCCACGTCCAGGCCCGCGACGAACCGCGGTGAACTCGGTGTCATGCCTACGCCAGCGACCACGCCAACGTCAATCCCCCCGCCGCGGAAGCCGACCCCACCGCGGAACACGGCGCGCCCCTCGTTGGCGGGCGAAGGAGGCATTCCGGCGACCTCGGCGAGGAATCGCAGCCAGCCCGTGGCGTGGGCCACGGCAAGGAAGGACCCCAGGAAGACGTCATCCTGGGCCGCCCGCTCCATGGGATTGCCCAGGATCCCCAGAGCCATGGAGCCGTGCACGTCCACCGGGCCGATCCCCTTGGTCACGAGGAGGCCCACGTCCATGTCCGTCTCGTCGGTGCCGTAGCCCTCGCGGGCGCCGGCATTGGGGAACTTGACGCCCAGCTGGATTCCCACCGCCGGTACCCAGCCCACCTCGCGCACCGCGGTGAAGCGGGTGCGCACGCGCAGGTCGCCCGAACCGTAGCCGTCCTCGACGGGCTCCCAGCCCGTGGGCTCCTGCTCGAAGTCCACCAGCAGCGCCGAGTAGTCCAGCTCCACGCAGACCCGGTGCAGGAAGGCCAGCTCCACCTGCAGGTGGGGCAGGTGCACGCGGTCGTGCAGGTGGCCGAAGAACATCCTGTGGTCGTCCAGGGCCACTGCGACGCCGGCCACGGCGCGCAGATCGAGGTCGGCGGAGCGCGCGGATCGGGTCTGAACGGGGCCGGGGATCTCGGCGCGAACAGCTCCCGGCAGGGCGATCAGGGCGATCGTGAGGACCGTCAGGCCGGATCGGAGCATGGGGGTGTCCCGACGCCGTCACACGCACGAAACGTGCATGCACGCGTACCAATGAGGTTGCCGCTGTTCAAACCCCTATGATATCTAGCACTAGCAAACAGCCGCCACGCCGATACCGCAAGGGAGACCCTGATGAATCGCTGGCACTCGCGAATGTGCATCCTGCTGGGATTGTGCTCTCTGGTCATACTGATGGGCAACGACGGTTGCGACACCGAGGAGATCGTGTCGGTCCCGACCGCCGACGCCGGCGCCGACCTCGTCATCGCCCTGGGGGAGGCCGCAGCCCTCGACGGCAGCGCCAGCAAGGACCCCGAGGCCCTCGAGCTGGTGTACTACTGGAACCTGGAGTCCAAGCCGGTCTCCAGCGACGTGACCACCGAGGCGTTCACCCAGAACGCGTCCAAGCAGGCGGTGAACTCCAGCTTCGTGCCGGATCAGCCGGGCACCTACGGGGTCAGCCTGTACGTCGAGAACTCCGACGGCAACACGTCCGACCTGGACTACGTGGTGGTCATCGCCGGCTCCACCAACACGCTGCCCATCGCCGACGCGGGCGAGGACGTCAACGTGGCGGTGGATCAGGTGGCCAACCTGGACGGGACGGCCAGCAACGACCCCGAGGGAGCGACCCTGAGCTACGAGTGGGCGTTCGACCTCGTGCCGCCCGAGAGCGCCCTGACCGAGGAGGAGGACCTGTTCAACCAGGGTTCCCCCGAGGCCGCCATCGTTCCGGACGTGGCCGGGCAGTACGTGCTGCGGCTGCGGGTCTACGACGGCGAATTCTGGAGCGCGCCGGACTTCGTCACGGTCTCGGTCGTGGACGACAACGCGCTGCCGCTGGCCAACGCCGGCGAGTCGTGGGAGCTCACCCCCTGCTCGGACGACATCGTCGAGTTCGACGGCCGCGGCAGCTACGACCCCGATGGCGAGGACATCACCTACCACTGGGAGCTGGTGTCGGTGCCAGACGGCAGCGCGGTGACCGAGGCGGACATCACCGGCCTCGAGACCGGCACGCCCAGCTTCACCTGGGACGTGGTCGGCCTGTACACGCTGCGCCTGACCGTCAACGACGGTGTGCTCGACAGCGAGCCCGACTACGTGGCGGTGCGCACCGTGCCGCACCTGCCCAACGATCCCCCCACCGCGGACGCGGGGGGCAACATCACCATCGAGGCCTCTGCGTACTGCAGCGGCACCTGCAGCCCGTGCGGCTCCCGCGAGGAGATCCTCGACGGGTCCTGGTCCAGCGACCCGGACAACGATCCCCTGGACTACACCTGGGCGATCATCAGCGGTTCGGCCAGCATCAACGGCGAGCACGCCGAGCAGGCCGAGCTGGTGCTGCCCTCCCTGAACACCACACCCGGTTCGTACGCCTCCGTCGAGGTCGAGGTACAGCTGGACGTGGAGGACTGTCAGGGTGAAAGCGGTCGCGACTCGGACGTGGTCACGGTGACGTTCCGCTGCTTCGGGCAGACCTACTAGGAGGACGGCACGATGAAGAAGCTTACGCTGGGTATCGCAATCCTCGCCGCCACCTCCCTGGGCCTCGTCCTCGCGGGCTGTCCCGCAGAGGAGGACGACGGCATCTACAACAGCGCACCCTGGGCCGACGCCGGGGTGAGCATCAGCACCTCGGTGGGGCTCGAGACCATCCTGGACGGCTCGGGCAGCTACGATCCCGAGGAGAGTGCCCTGACCTACCACTGGAGCTTCGAGTCGGTCCCGGCCGAGTCCGCCCTGGTGGACGCCGACATCGCGCCCAACAGCAACGCCGAGGCGGTCAATCCGACGTTCTCGGTGGACAAGCAGGGCCTGTACGTGGTGCGCCTGCGGGTCAACGACGGCGAGCTCGACTCCATGAGCGCGTTCGTGCACGTGATGGCCGACATCGAGGGCAGCCTGCCCATCGCCGACGCGGGCGCCGACCAGTCCGTGACCGAGGGCGACACCGTGAACCTGGACGGTTCCGGCAGCTCCGATCCCCTCGGCAACGATCTGACCTTCAGCTGGTACATGGTCGACGTGCCCGACACCAGCACCCTGACCGCGGCGGACATCGACAACGGCGACCAGGCTGCCGCGTCGTTCGTGCCCGACGCCCCGGGCACCTTCCTCATCGGTCTGCAGGTCAACAACAGCATCACCGACAGCGTGCCCGACTTCATGTCCGTGGACGTGACCTCCACCAACAGCTGCCCCGATGCGGACGCCGAGGCCACCACCGACCTGCACAGCTGCTCGCCCATCACCGTGACCGCGGCCGGCTCCTCCGACCCCGACAACGACGTGCTCGAGTACAGCTGGCGGCACCTGCTGCCGCCGTTCGAGAGCGAGCTGACCGAGTCCGAGTTCGACGATCCGGCCGCCGAGGAGACCGTCTTCTTCGCCGACGTGCCCGGGACCTACACCCTGCAGGTCTCGGTGAACGACGGCGAGTGCGAGTCGACCCCGTTCCAGTTCGACGTCGAGGTCACCGTCCGCCCGAGCAACAACCCGCCCGTGCCCGACGCCGACGGCACCGCCTGGTACAACGGCACCGCGCCGTGCACCCAGAGCGGCAACGACTGGTGGTGCACCGGCTGCGACGAGATCGAGGTCACCATCGACGGCTCCGGCAGCACCGATCCCGACGGCGACTCGCTCAGCTTCTACTGGGAGAACCTGTACGACCCCAACACGCCCGGTTGGGAAGACTACATGCGCGCCGACATCGACGATCCCTACGCCGAGGTCCTCACCGCGACCCTGCGTGACGCCTTCGCCGAGTACCAGCAGCAGACGCCGCACCAGTACGAGTTCATGCTCACGGTCACCGACTGCATGGGTGAAGAGGTCTCCCTCTCGTCCAGCTTCGGCATCGTGTACAACTGCGAGGGCATCATGGCCCCCTGACCCCTCCCCTCGCGTTGACGCACGCGCGTACAACTGGCAACTTCGTATGCGCCATGCGAAACACATCCATCGTCTGCGTCCTGATCCTCACCGTTCCCCTCATCCTCACCGGCTGCATCAAGAAGATGGCCGTGAACTCGCTGGCCGACTCGCTGGCCTCATCGGCGGCCAGGTCGCTTGCCGAGGACGACGATCTGGAGCTCGTGGGGGACGCCATGCCGTTCACCCTCAAGCTCATGGAGGTGTTCCTCGACCAGGCGCCGGACAACGTGGGGCTCTACCAGGCCCTGGCGTCGGGTTTCGCCATGTACGCGATGGTCTACGTGCAGTGGCCGGCCGAGCAGCACAAGTACGACGACCACAAGGCGATGAGGTCGGGAATCGAACGGGCCCGCGGGCTGTTCATGAGGGCGCACGGGTACGCCAGGGAAGGCATGGAGCTGAAACACCCGGGCTTCAACGCCCTGCTCGACACGGACCACGACGCGGCGCTCGCGCTGGTCACCGAGGACGACGTGCCGATGCTGTACTGGCTCGGCACCACGTGGCTCGCGGTGATCAGCAACTCGCGTGAGAACCCGATGATCATCGGCGACCTGCCGGTGGCCGCGGCGATCATCCACCGCTGTGAGGACCTGGACGAGGACTACAACCGCGGGGCCATCCACGAGCTGCTGATCAGCCTCGAACCGTCCCTGCCCGAGCCCGGCGGCCTGGACCGCGCGAAGGCCCACTACGCACGGGCGCAGGAGCTGTCCGGGGGCGTCAAGGCGGGGACCTACATCTCCATCGCCAACGCCACCTGCATCCGCGCCCAGGACCGCCAGTGTTACGAGGACCTGCTGCAGCAGGCGCTGGACGTGGACGTGGACGCCAGCCCCGAGGACCGCCTGGCCAACATCTACGCCCAGGAGAAGGCGCAGTTCCTCATGGATCACCTCGACGACATCTTCCTCGGCGGGGACCTCTGATGGTGAAGATCGCCGACGCCGGCGCGGAGGCCTCCAGCCCACCGCCGGATCGATCGACCGTCTGGGGCTGGCTGGCCAGCTTCGAGAACGGTCTGGCCATCCTCATCCTGTCGTCCATGGTGCTGCTCACCGTCGCCGGCGTGCTGATTCGCTGGTTCTACGGCGAGTCCATCCCCGGCTTCACCCGCGCGGTGCAGGGCCTGAACCTGTGGATCGCCTTCGTGGGCGCGGCCATGGCCGCGCGGCTGGGCAAGCACCTGTCCCTGTCCACGGGCGCGCTGCTGGACATGACCGCCCGGGCCAAGCAGCTCGTGGGCCGCTTCACCACGGCCATCGCCGCCTCCGTGGCGGCCCTGCTGACCTACGCCAGCTTCGAGTTCGTCCAGGCCATGCGCACGTCCACCGAGACGCTCTTCGCGTCCATCCCCCTGTGGGTGGTCCAGTGCATCATGCCGGTCGGCTTCGCGGTCATGACCATCCGCATGATCCTCAAGGGGACCCAGTCGTGGTGGGGCCGGGGGCTGGCGCTTGGTGCCGTGGCCGTGGCGTGCAGCCTGGGCCTGATCCCCGAGGGCGAACGCGCGTTCGTCACCTGGGGCGGGTCGGTGATCATCCTGCTGGCCGTGGGGCTGGGCGCCCCGATCTTCACCGCCATCGGCGGCGTGGCCATGATCTGCTTCTTCGGCAAGGCGTTGCCCGTGCCCATCTCTGCGGTGCCGCTGGAGACCTACGACATCGCCACCGAGCCCATGCTCGTGTCCATCCCCCTGTTCACCCTGGCGGGTTACCTGCTGGCGGAGGGGGGCGCGTCGTCCCGACTGGTGACCCTCTTCCGCTCCTGGTTCGGCTGGATACCCGGCGGGCCCGCCCCCCCCCCCCGGGGCGGGTTGGCGGTATTAAAAACCCAAACAACCCCGGACGC
>CAZLEO010000191.1:18364-19164 GCA_964558555.1 uncultured Rickettsiales bacterium
GGGCGGGGGCCCCGGCTGGGGCGGGGGGGGGGGGGGCACCCGGGGGGCCGGGGCCCCCGCGGCCGTGCTCGTGTGCGCGTTCTTCACGACCTTCACAGGCGCGTCCGGAGTGACCATCCTGGCCCTGGGCGGTCTGCTGCTACCCATCCTGCGGCGCGCAGGGTACCCGGAGCGGTTCGCCATCGGCATCCTGGTGGCCTCGGGCAGCATCGGCCTGCTGTTCCCGCCGAGCCTGCCGGTGATCCTCTACGGCTCCATCTCCCACGTGCCCATCGACGACCTGTACGTCGGCGGCATCATCCCCGGCACGCTGTTGATCTTCCTGCTGGTGCTGTTCGGGCTGGTGGTGGGCATCCGCCACGGCATCAAGCGCGAGCCGCTGGACGTGGGCGAGGCCATGCGCGCCCTGTGGCGGGCCAAGTTCGAGGTGGCCCTGCCCATCCTGGTCCTGGTGCTGTTCTTCGGCGGCTTCATGACCATCTTCGAGGCCGCCGCCTTCACCGCTGCCTACGCGTTCGTCACCGAGGTGGTCATCCACCGCGACCTGAACCTGCGAAAGGACGTCCCGCGCGTCTTCGTGGACTGCGCCGCGCTCATCGGCGGCGTGCTGATCATCCTCGGCGTGGCCAAGGGCTTCACCAACTACCTGGTGGACGCCGAGGTCCCGATGAAGATGGCCGACTGGGTGGGATCCCACGTCGGCTCCACCATCCTGTTCATCCTGCTGCTGAACCTGTTCCTGCTGATCGTCGGCTGCCTGATGGACATCTTCTCGGCCATCGTGGTGGTGGTGCCGCTGA
>CAZLEO010000192.1:0-19163 GCA_964558555.1 uncultured Rickettsiales bacterium
GTCGACCCACAAACCGTCGACCAGAACCGTCGACCGTCGACCGTCGACCGTCGACCCCAGATCCACTACCATTGCCCTCGAAGGGACTCGCCATTGGCCGATCCGCTCACCATCGCCCGCTCCATCGGTCACGCCGTCGCGGCCAACCTCGGGGCTCCCCGACACTACCTGGGCCGCAGCGCCGAGACCCAGGACGAGTTCCAGCCCACCGGCGAGACCGTGTTGCTGGTCCACGGCTTCTGGCAGACCCACGGCGTGATGCACAACCTCGCCGTGCGGCTGCGTGCGGACGGCTTCAGGGTGCTCAACTTCGACCTCGGCGGCTTTGCCTGGCGCTTCAACACCCGCGGCATCCCCCACATCTCACGCCGCATCGCCATGCGCCTCGAGCGCATGCTCGAGCGCGGCGACTTCGGCCGGCTGCACGTCATCGGCCACTCCAAGGGCGGCCTCGTCGGCCGCTACCTCGTCGCCCGCCTCGGCTGGCACCGCCGCGTCTCGACGCTGCTGACCCTGGGCACGCCCCACCACGGCACCCCCACCGCCGTGGTCGGCCTCTTCACCGGCGTCGTCAGCCGCTCCGTGTGGCAGATGCTCCCCCACTCCTCGCTCCTCGAGGACCTCCACGAGCACCCCCTGCCCGACACCACCCGCCTCGTCTCCGTCTACTCCCGCTCCGACGTCGTCTGCCCCTACCGCTACTCCGAGCTCTCCTCCGCCGACGGCGCCGACGTCCACAACGTCGTCGTCAATGGCCTGGGGCACATGGAGCTGGTGGACGACCCGTGGGTCTACGGACTGATCCTCAGGCAGCTGAGGCCGGAGGAAGAGGGTAGGGCGGCGGAGGAGTAGGAAGAATCACGCCACGACGCCACGACGCCACGGCGCCACGCCGGAAGGCTCAGTTGCCGGGCACGTTGCACTGCCCGTCCCAGTTCAATCCCCAGCACTCGAGTTCTCCCGTTGCAGTACGCCCGCACACGTGTCCCGTCCCGGCGCTCAAGGCGAAGAAGAGAGTGGGAGGAGGCGAGGTCACGTCGCCGATGGGATTTCCCCAGCAGACGGCCGAGCCGTCCAGCTTCAGACCGCAGGCGAACTGGCCGCTGGAGCCGACGGAGATCTGCGACAGCGGATCAGGTGGAGCGGTGAGCTGGCCGTGGCTGTCGGCACCCCAACAGGTCGCGGTGCCATCGGCCAGCAGGCCACAGGTGAAGTCGAGGCCGGCTTCGACCTGGACGTAGGTGCCAGGTGGAGGAATGCACTGGCCCTGGTCGCCGTAGGGATCAGCGCAGCCCCAACAATGTAGGGCGCCGTCCGTGGCGATGCCGCAGCTGTGATAGGTGCCCAGCGAGAGTTGAGCGAAGGTCGTCTCCGGAGGCTCGCTCTGGCCGTGGGCGTTCGAGCCCCAGCATCCGGCCGCCCCATTCCAGTCGAGCGAACAGGTGTGGAAGGCGCCAGCCGCGATGACCTCGCGGAAGTCGCCGGGATCGTCGCACTGGCCGTGGTCGAGCGACGGATCCGAGCTCTCGCATCCCCAGCAGACCGGCATGAAGTAGTCGAGACCGCAGGAGTGGATCGTACCTGCAGCGATCCCGGTGAACATGGTCTCCGAGGGAACCGCTGTCTGCCCGGAGGAGCTGGCCCCCCAGCACTCGACGTCCCCGGTCTGGCGGACACCGCACGTGTGCATGCTTCCCGTCGACAGGTCTGCCCAGCAGTCCCCGTCTTGTTCCCCGTCGCAGTCCTGGTCGATGTGGTCGCAGAGCTCGACGGCGTCCGGGTGGATGGCGGGATCGGAGTCGTCGCAGTCGCCGTCCCCCGTGTACCAGCCATCTCCGTCACAGTCGACGTGGTCACCGGAGCAATCCCCACTGTCGTCGTCGTCGCCCGGTGGGGTGTAGTCGTCGTCGTCACTGATCGGTCCGTGGTCGCAGATGTAGTCGGACCACCAGTCGCCGCCGTTGTTCTCCACCTGGATCGGACCCCCGACGTCGATGGAAGCCGCGAAGGACTCCGCGTTCGCCTGGGGGAGGGCGTGGTTGCACTCGATACTCAACCAACCACCCACGGACGTCATGGAGGACAACCCGTCGAGGCTGGTCAGGTATCCGGTTTCGAAGACCGTCATGTCGTGGCCGACGGTTCGGATGCCGGACAGCCCCTCGATGGTCGCCAAACTACCCGTTCCGGAGAGGTAGAAATCCCGACCAATGGACTCCAGATGGGTGATGTCCAGTCGATCCAGCGTCCCGCCGACACGGATCAACAGCGATCCCTCGATCTTGGTCAGACCAGGAAGGACGATTCGCCCGAACTCGCCGCCGTGGAATTCCAGGTCCCCGCTGATCGTGCTGCATGCCAGGATGGCCGCGAGTCCCTCTGGGTGATCGATGTAATAGCTGCCATCGCAGGGCACGGTGGCCGGGGTCGGAATTGCCTCCCCTTTGCAGCCCGCCAGCCCCGTGACGAGGAACAAGCCCAGAGCGCAGACACGAGCTCCGATCACCGGCCACCTCCCCTGATGCACGGAGGCTATCACTCGTCTTGGGCGGCGGTATGGGGTTGTTTTGGACCCTCGGGTCCGCTCCCGGCCGGGTCTGCTATTCGTCTTCGAGGCAGCAGCGGAACGCGAGATTCTGGTGCGCGAAGGTCGGCTTCTCGTCCTTGCGGGCGGCGCAGCGGGTGCCGTTCTCTTCCTGGCCGGGGGCGGTGCCGCCCTTGGTGATCTTGCGCTCGGCCTTCTTGGTGTAGGTCCACTCCCAGCAGCCGCCGCCCATGTCGAAGACGTCGTAGCCGGACAGGCAGTTGGGGTGGTCGCCGAGGGTGTAGTTGTTGGAGCCGAGGTAGCCGGAGGAGGGGCAGGCGTTGGCGTCGAAGGTGTCGCCGTAGGCGTAGACCCACATCTCCGGGCCCTTGCAGGCCTTCTCCCACTGGTCCTCGGTGCACAGCTGCTTGCCCTGGCCGCGGCAGATGTTGTTCGCCTCGTTCCAGGTGACGAGGTTGGAGGGATCGCGGCCGATCTCGTTGGGCTGCTCGTGGCGGTCGATCCAGTAGCCGGCGACGAAGCGGGTGATCTCCTCGACCTCGGAGGCGCCGGACATGGTGTCGAAGCGCCAACGCCCCTTCAGGTAGTACCCCTTGGGGATGTAGGCCATGTCGGGCTGCTCGGCCTGCTTGGCCGCGATCAGATCGGGGGTTGGCGGGTCGTCCATGTCCGCATTCATGGCCTTGACCTGCTCGCGCACAAGCGCCTTGTGGTCCTCCTGCATCTGCAGGATCTCTTCCTCGCTGGGGCCTTCGTGCAGGTAGAAGTAAGTGCCCACGGCCGCGCCCGCGAGGGCGAGCACGGCGAGCACGGCGAGGATGCGGTAGACGGTGCCGTGCGTGCCGCCGTAGAGGTCGGCGAAGGTCAGCTTGACCGAGTTGATCATGTCGTCGGCGGTCTGGAAACGATCCGCCGGGTTCGGCGCCAGGGCGATCTCGACGAGGTCGTCGAGCTTCTTGGACAGCTGGCTGTTGACCTCACTGGGCAGCAAGTAGCGGCCCTGCGGGGGCTTCCCGGTGAGCATCTCGTAGAAGATGGCGCCCACCGAGTAGATGTCGGACTCGGGGCCGGCCTTGTCCTGGAAGCGACTCAGCTCGGGCGCGAGGTAGTGGGCCTCCTCGCGGCTGACGAAGCTCGAGGCGAAGATGGTCGGCGAGATGACGTGCGCGATGGCGAAGTCGGTGACCTTGATGCGCATGCGGACCCGGCCGTCCGGGCCCTTCTCCTGCATCATCAGGATGTTCTCGGGCTTGAGGTTGCGGTGCAACGTGACCCGATGCGCGTACTTCAGGATCTCCAGGATCTGGATCAGGAATCCGTACATCTCCTGGGGCGTGAAGTCGCGGCCCGACTGGGCGTACTCCTGCATCTTCTGACGCAAGGAGGCGCCCTTGATCAGCTCCATGGTGAAGTACTTGATGCCGTCGTGCTCACCCACGTCGTCGTACTCGACGATGCCGGGGTGGCGCAGGCGCTTGGCCTGGGTGAGCTCGCGCGTGAAGCGGTTCTCGTCGATCTCCTCGGCCACGAGGTTGGGCCGGAGGATCTTCAGCGCGAGTTCGCGCTTCTCCTTGAGCGTGGTGACCTGATAGACCGCGCCTAGCAGGCCCTCACCGAGCTTCTTGGTGACCACGTAACTTTCCGCGATCACTTCGCCAGGCTGATAGCTGGGTAGCTCGAACCGCTCGGTGCTATCCGTGGGCGTGTTCGAATCCGGGGGTGGGCTCACCGCAACACCTCGCTAAGACGTCCTTGTGCTTCTTCTGTCGAATCGAGAGAGACTGCTTCTCCACCAGTTTTCGCGGTGCAGAGTACCAAACGACAGGGTACCTGTCACCGTGCGTCAAGGCAAGGGACGGACCCCCTGTCATTCCGCCTACTTGTTGCCCCTGCGCAGCAGCAGGGAGACCAGCCTGTTCAGCACACGCGACCGGATCCGCCCGGTCAGCACCATGTGGAACATCAATGTGCTCACGAGCCCCGAAGCCACCCCCAGGGAGGTGACGATGGCCAGGGCGCTGATGAACTTCATGAAGTCGAAACCGAAGACGTTGGCCTCGGTACCGGCGGTGAGCACGGCGGCGGACACCAGTGCCGCCGAGGCCCCCACCGCCAGCAGGAGGCTCGTGCCCATCCGGCGCACCGCATGGACGAGATCGTCGATGGACTCGTTGCGGGTCGCCAGGGTCAGCTTGCCCCGCTCCAGATCCATCATGATCTGGTCCAGCTGCAGGGGCAGATCCCGCGCCGCGATCATCGCCTGGTTGGCCAGGGAAAGGGCGTCCGCGGACATCCTGGACGGATCGTGGCGCCGCGTGGCCAGCTTCAGCGCGAAGGGCTTGAGCGTCTCGAACATGTTCCATTCGGCCACGTGCAGGCGCGCGATCCCGTCCAGGGTCACGCCCGCGCGGGCGAGCATGGCGTACTCCTCGGGCAGGCGCAGGCGGTGTCGCGCGGTCAGCTGCACCAGATCGGTGAGGATGGTGCCCATCGGCTGCTCGGCCATGGACAGGTCCGCGTACCGCGCGAAGAGCTCGTCCGCCTCGCGCGCGAACTGGCGCAGGTCCAGGCGCTCGGAGCTGCCGCCGGCGCGGTAGCACACGCGCGCCACGGTCTCGGCGTCCTTGAAGATGATGGCCACGAACAGGTCGATGAGCTGCTCCTGCTGGCTGCGCGTGAGCTGGCCCACCAGGCCGAAGTCCACGTAGCACAGGGTGCCGTCGGCATCCACGAGCAGGTTGCCGGGGTGTGGATCGGCGTGGAAGAAGCCGTCCACGAAGACCTGCTGGTACGTGGCCTCGACCACGCGGTCCATGAACGCCTGCGAGTCCACCCCCTCGGCGTCGGCGAGCTTCACGCCGTCGAGCCACTGGAGCGTCAGCACCCGGTGGGAGCTGAACCGCCGGTGGATCTTGGGTACGGCCACCCCCTCCACCACCGCCAGGTTGCGGTGGAAGACCTCGGCGTTGTGCGCCTCCTGCAGGAAGTCCAGCTCGCTGGACACGGCTCGCTCGAACTCCTGGATGATGGCGGTGGGCGGGTACATGCCCACGTCCTCGAGGGTGCCCTCGAGGGCCTCGGCGAGGCGGAACAGGATGTGGATGTCGCTGCGGATGCGCTCCTCGATGTCCGGCCGCTGGACCTTGACCGCCACGTCCGAGCCGTCGTGCAGGCGCGCGCGATGCACCTGCGCGATGGACGCGGAGGCGACGGGCTCGGGGTCGAAGTCGTCGAACAGGTCCTCGATGGGCTGGCGTAGCTCCTGCGAGACGATGAACTCGGCCTCGGCTCCGGGGAAGGGGGGGACGTTGTCCTGCAGGCTGGCCAGGGCGTCCACGTAGTCGGCGGGGAGGATGTCGGGCCGCGTGGACAGGATCTGGCCCAGCTTGACGAACGTGGGCCCGAGCTCGGCGATGACGCGCAGGGCCCGCTCCGGGCCGCTGGCCCCGGCGGTCTCGCCGCTATCCGGGTCCGGTTCGTCCTTGCGGGGTAGCAGCTGCTTGGGCAGCTGGCCCAGGGCGCTGCCGAACCCGTGGCGGATGAGCACCGCCAGGATCTCTCGCGCGCGGGCGAGGTCCTGGAGGGGTACGCTGCGGCGGGCCATCGGGCGGTGTCAGATGCTGGGGTATTCGGTGGCGAGCAGGCGGCGGAACAGGCCGATCCGCAGCTGGTAGTCGTCGGCGGAGAGCAGGGCGACCAGGGTGGTGCGGGCCAGGCCGTCGAGCACCCCCTCCACCTCATCGGGTTCCAGCGCGGCCAGGGCCCCGGAGGAGAGCTGGCCCAGGTTCACGCGGCCCTCGGGAGCGTGGGCCATGGCGCGGACCAGGGTTTGCTCTGCAGGGGAGAAGTCGGCGAGCAGGTTGCGCGCCAGCTCATCGAACTCCGGGCTGCGCAACACCGCGCCGAGGATAGGCTCGGCGTGCTCGGCCGTGATGGCGCCCGAGTTCTTGGCGCGCGAGGCGGACATGGCGTCGGCCACCAGCCACATCACGCGGGGGTGGCCGCCCGAGGCCTCCACGAACTGGTCCACGGCGGCGTGTTCGATCTCCACGGCCAGGTCGTCGGCCACGGTGGCGAAGAACGCGCGACAGTCCGGGTCGGCCAGCAGCCCCACCACGAGTTCCTCGCAGCCCTCGGGCAGCAGCCGTTGCATGCTCCCGGGGGACCGGGTGGTGGCGAGGCCCACCTGCCGGGTGAGCAGGGCCACGTTGGCCAGGCGACGGTCGGCCACGGCGAGCAGGGCCTCGAGCAGCGGCAGGGCGCCATCGGCGAGGCCGGACTCGGGATCGATGGGGTCCAGCACCGGGAACAGCTCGTCGAGGGGGTCGATGGCCAGGACCACGCCGCTGCGGTCGCGGTCCGCCGGCATGGCCGACAGGATACGCTGCAGGCGCTCGATGTAGGCCTCGGCCGGGTCGCCGGGGGCCGGATCCGAGAAGTCCGTGGGGAAGTGCGTGGGTGCAGGGATCAGGCCGGTGGCGCGGGCGGTCTCGAAGACCTCCTCGACCAGGTACCGCCAGAGGCTCGGCACGTACACGTCCGGATCGCCTTCGGGGGTGGCCACGCCCAGGGCCTCGCAGCCGGGCAGGTCACCCCACTGGTGCAGCAGCGTGCTCTTTCCCACACCGCGCAGGCCCGAGATGATCAGGGGGCGACTCGCCACCGTGCCGGAGAGCCGACGGCTCAGCTCCTCGGCGAGGGGCTGACGGCCGAACATCCTGGCCGGGTCCAGGGTGCTCTCGCTGCGCTGGGGCACGCTGTATCGCAGCAGCCCTTGCACGAGCCGCTGGAAGGTCTCGCGCGTGTGGCCGGTGGCCAGGGCGCTGGCCAGCTCCTTCCAGTGCACCAGGACCACGGGCGGCGCCCCGGCGCCGGTGCGGTAGCGCCGGACGTCCTCGGGGATGGTCTTGCCCGCCAGGATGAAGGCGAGCCGCCGGTTCATGGAGCCGCTGCCGATGCGCGCGGCGATGCCGTCCACGTCGGCGACGGTGACCCGACGGTCCGCGATCACGTCCACCAGGGTGGAGCGGTCCTCGGGGAAGAACTCGGAGCACGGGGGCGCCTCGTCCCCTGGAATGAGCATCAGCGAGTGGTCGGAGACGTGCGGCTCGAACCCGCAGGCCCAGAAGAAGATGCTCGCCGCGGTGGGGTAGTCCCCCACCTTCCACAGCAGCCCGGCGAGCTCGGCGTCGAGGACGGACAGGTGCCGCTCGTTGCGCCGGTAGAGCTCCAGGAAGAGCTGGATCTGCTCGCGCACGTCCGGCCGGAAGCTCTGCTCGAGGTCGATGAGCCCCAGGTAGCTGCGCGCCAGGCCGAAGAACGTCAGCCCGGGGAAGTCGGCGGAGTCGATGCTGCTGCCGCGCGCCCGCTCCCGCAGGTTGCGGCTGCCCGACACCATCAGCGCCAGCGCCACCTGCATGGCCAGGGAGGGGTCGGTGGCCTCAGGGGTGCGCGGGAACAGCCGGTGGATGGCCTCGAGGGCGCGGTCGTACGCCCGGGTGTCCGCCGCGGTCTGCAGCAGCCCGTCGAGGAACATGGGTTCGCCGCGGAAGCGCTCCAGCAGCGACAGGTACACGTCGAAGAGCCGCCCGCTGTCGCCGCCTTCGGCCAGCAGGCGCGCCAGCTCGCCCAGGACGACGCGCGCCTTGGCGGCCCGCGGCCCGGCCATGCGCTCGCCGCTGGAGAACGGGCGCTGCTGGCGGTCGATGGTCATCAGGAAGGCTTCGCGAATCGCCACCGCGTCGTCGCCGACGAGATCGAACTCCTGGTAGCCCTCCAGCAGGCGCTCGAGCAGGGCCACGCGGCGGGCCTCCACGGCGGGATCGGCGAGAACCGTGCCGGCCACCCGCGTGAAGACCTCCCGCTGGACCTCGTCCGGTTCGCCGCCGGTGTACTGCTCGGCGACCAGCAGCAGTCGCTCGGGGTTGGGGCACCCCATGGCGATGAGCTTGTTGGCGATCTCGAGCCGGTCGAGCACGTCGTCGTCGCCCAGGCAGGCCTCGGCGGCCTCCCAGAGATCGGGATCGCTGGGCTCGTACCCGGCCGCCGTGCGGTAGAGCCACGGGGCCTCGCCGTCGGTGAGGCCGTGGTCCCAGTAGAGGCGGGCCAGGCCGACGACCAGCTCCGGGGAGGGTTCGTCGTCGAGGACGGCCTGGTAGGTCTGGCGGGCCTCTTCGTCCACACGATCGCCGGCCACGAGGCACTCGGCGTGCGCCATGCGGAGCAGCGGATCGTCGCCGGAGCGGCGGCGCAGCACCTGATAGATGGACAGGGCGCCGTCGTTCCAGCCCACCTGGCGGAGGCTGCCGGCGACCACGACCAGGACCTGCGGGCGGGTGCCCACGATCCCCAGCCCGACGAGCACGACCACGCCCACCAGCAGGAACCAGGGGAAGCCGCCCTTCTTCTGAACGTCGCTGGAGGTCCCGGCGCCGGCGGTCTCGGTGATCTCCGCGTCGGCCACCGCGTCGCCAGCGTCGGCGGCGTCGCCGATCTCGATGTCGGGGGGGGCGGGCTCGGCCGTGGCCTCCTCGATCTCGATGTCCGATGCCACGTCCTCGGTGGGGTCTTCCGTGCCCGTCTCGTCCTCGGCGTCGTCGTCGGCGGCCGCCTCGCCGTCGGTGATCTCCTCTGGGGTGGCCTCCTCGGGAGTGACCTCTTCCGGAGTGACCTCTTCTGGGGTGACCTCTTCTGGGGTCACCTCCTCCGGGGTGACCTCTTCGGGAGTGATCTCTTCCGGGGTGACCGGCTCGGGAGTGGCCGGCTCCGCCGCCTGCACGGCCGCGCGTTCGCGGTCCAGCGCCGCCCGCACGTCGGCATCGTTCTGGTAGTTCAGGGCCTTCTCGTACGCGCTCACTGCACCGGAGTGATCCCCGCGCGAGGCCGCGGAGTCGCCCTGGTCGCGGTGCTTGCCGAACCGCGCGCGGCGCTTGGAGGCCTCGGCCTGGGCCAGGTGGGGGTCGCCGTCGGGGAAGTACCAGGCGACCTCCTCGAGCACTGCGAGCGCCGCGTCCCACTCGCCCTCGGCCAGGAAGAGCTCGGCATCGGCGAGGCGCTGCTCACCGAGGGACTCCACCGACGGTTGGGACAGGGCAGGGGGGGCGGCGAGGATCAGCGCGATCAAGGCCGTCGCTGGGATGAGCCGACGATTCACTGTACTGTGCGCCCCTCCTGTGTCGAGCGTACTCAGAAGGCAGCCTAAAAACTACGGCATGGCCGTCGGCAATGCAAAAAATTGGCTACACGAGTGCGGTGGAGGGAGCGTTCGCGGGAGCGAAGTGGGGGGCGGCGGGTTGGACGCTCCGGGTGCCGGCGAGTAGAATTTGTGATCGACGCGCGTGGGGTTCATCCGCGCAGCCGGACGCGCGCGCCGAGCACCGATGGGCAACCTGAACATCCTCTTCGGCCTGGATCTCCAGGCCCCTGCCGCCCGCCTGGACCACGAGGCGCGGGTGATCTCCGTGCTGGACCCGCTGCTGCAGCGTCTGGCCGAGTGGTCGCAGATCCGCCTGACGTTGCACGTCGGCGGGCCGCTGATCAAGCACGTGGTCGAGGCCCACCCGAGGACCCTCAAGACGCTCATCGCGCTGCTGAAGACCGGACGGATCGAGCTGCTGGGGGGTGGATTCCACGATCCCTTCCTGGGCGCCATCCCCGAGCACGACGCCACCGGCCAGATCCACCTGCTCAACGGCCTGGTGACCCGGACCCTCGGGTACCAGCCGCGCGGCGCGTGGCTCCGCGGCAGCGCGTGGCGCCCGAACCTGCCGGCCATGCTCAACCGCTGCGGGTTCACCCATACGCTGCTGGACGAGGCTGCCCTCGACGGCCGGTGCGGGCGGTCTCTCGACGGCTACCACATCGCCGAGAGCGACGGATTCACCGTCGCCGTGTTCCCCATCCACCGGCGTCTGCAGCGGCGCCTCCTCGCCGACGGGGCGGCCGTGGACCGCATCCTGTTCGACTACGCGGCCGGGGAGGCGGAGCGTACGGCCGTGCTCATGGTGGACGACGTACAGGGCAAGCCCGACGTGGACCGGATCGCCGCGGTGCTCAACCGCGTGCGCGGCCACGCCGAGTGGATACGGACGTACACCCTGGGTGGGTTCATGGAGAGCGCGCCGCCGGCGGGCCGCACCTACCCGGCGACCCCGTGCGTGGGCAACGGCGAGGGGCCGGTGGACTGGGAGCAGGCGTTGACCACCTATCCGGAGGTCAACTTCCTGCACAAGCGCATGCTCATGGCCAGCTACCACGTGCACCGCGTGCGGCGGAAGGTCCAGGCCAAGACGCGCAAGGATCCCAAGTCCCCGGCCGCGGCGCAGCTGCGTACCGGCGTGCAGGAGGCCTGCACCCACCTGTGGAAGGCCCAGAACCACCGGGTGTACTGGCACCGCGAGGACCGCGGGCTGTACGACGCCCGTCAGCGCCAGGCCACGTACGGCCACATCCTCGCCGCGGAGCGGCTGGCCTCGGAGCTGCTCAAGGGCAGGACCGACGGGCCGCCAACCTTCGAGATCCGCGCCGTGGACTTCGACTGCGACGGGCGCCGCGAGCTGCTGGTGGACTCCGGCGAGATCGGCGCCATCATCTCGCCTCACCGTGGCGGCGGGCTGATGAGCCTGGAGCTCAAGGACCGCGACGTGGCGCTCGGCTCGGTGATGCGCCGCCACGCCGAGCCCTACCACGGCCAGGCCAGCTGCACCGACATCCAGCTGGTCCTCGAGGACGAGGACGAGGCCACCGAACCGGGCATCCCGGCGGTGCCCCAGGAGGAGGAGATCCGCCCCTGGTTCGACCGGCGCGCGCGCCTGTCGTTCATGGACCACTTCCTGGATCCGGGCACCACGGCGGAGAACTGGTCACGCAACCTCTACCGCGAAGCGGGCGACTTCCTCGACGCGCCCTACGAGATCCTCCGCCAGCGGGACGAACCGCCCGAGAACACGGGTGTGCTCCAGATGGGCCGCAACGGCACGGTGCGGACCGAGGCAGGCAGCTCCCTCGTGCGCGTGGAGAAGAAGTTCCTGTTCTCCACCACCATGCCGCGTGTGCGCGTGGAGTACCGGCTGATCAACCGTTACTTCGAGCCGGCGCCCGCGTGGTTCGGCATCGAGGCCAACTTCGCCCTGTTCGGATCGGGATCGTCGCCCGCGAGGTTCCGCGCCATGTGCGCGGCGTCGGACGTGGAAGGCCGGGTCGCCGGACCGCGGGAGCTGCAGCGGGTGGGATACCTCGAACTCATCGACACCGAGGCCGACCTGGTGCTGTGCCTGTACCTGGAGGAGCCCATGGACGTGTGGCTCGCACCGGTGGAGACGGTCACGCGGTGGCGCGGGGGCACCGAGCAGCTGCAACAGGGGGTGTCCGTGCTCCTGCACGGCATCCAGGATCTGTGGGGTTCCGAGGAGAGCCCGATCCAGCTGCGGCTGGAGTTCGTCCGCCCCTGACGATCTCTACGAAGTTCCCTGAGGACTACTTCCAGTACCCCGC
Organism: uncultured Rickettsiales bacterium; assembly: GCA_964558555.1. Taxonomy (GTDB): domain Bacteria; phylum Myxococcota_A; class UBA796; order UBA9615; family CAYRNR01; genus CAYRNR01. The sequence goes on from CAZLEO010000192.1 coordinate 12,038, forward strand.
GATTTTACGGATGTTCTTGATGTTGTGGAGGTTGAAGAACTTCCCCTCGGCCGCGTACTTGGCGACCCGGCCGAACCGGCGGCCGTTCTCCCCCGCGCGGTAGAGCAGCTCGAACATCTTGTTGAACTCCTCGCGCGACAGCGTGTCCAGCAGGGGCTTGGCCGCCATGGCCTCCACCACCGACTTGGGGAAGCGGTTGAAGATGGACAGGTAGAACAGGAAGTTCACGTAGCTGCCCTTGGGCGTGGTGAAGTGCTTGCGGTACACGTCGGCGTACTCGTCGGTGAGGATCCCCTCGGCCTTGGCGCGCTCGTAGAACGCCGTGCCCGGGTAGAACACCAGCGACGACGGCAGCAGGTTGTACGGCTTGGGCAGCTTCCAGATCAGGCGCAGCGTGTCCACCACGTCGTCGGGGGTCTCCCAGGGGCAGTCCAGGATGACGTGGTAGTCGGGCACGTTGAGGTACTCGCGGTAGCGCGTGATGATCTCGGTGGCCTTGAGCAGGTGGTCGTTGGTCATGCCCCGGTTGTACAGGGCCATGGTGTTGAGGTTGCCCGTCTGCAGCCCCAGCTCGGTGAAGCACTGGCCCGCGTCGATCATGGCCTTGAACTTGGCGTCGTTGATCACCGTGGGGGACATCTGCGCGCGGATGGGCAGGTCGATCTGCGACCTGTAGGCGCTGGCGAACTTCTGGATCTCCTTGGTGGGCGCGGCGAAGAACACGTCGTCCTGCATGTGGAACATGCCGTAGAAGGGGTAGCGGTCCAGGACCTCCCGCATCTCGGCCATCATGTTCTCGACGCTGCGGCGCCGCAGCACCTTCTGCCCCGCGTACAGCTCGTGGTCGTGGGCCGCCCCGCAGTAGGCGCAGTGGTGCGGGCAGCCGCGGGTGATCATCGCCTTGTAGGTGTACCGCAGCACCTTCTCGCGGTCGGGGTACTGCGCGGCGTTGACGCGCAGGCCCTCGCCGTCCAGCGGGATCAGGTGCTTCTGGGGCACGTCGTAGACCCAGTGGTCCTCGCACGAGTAGTCGATGAACGGCAGCGAGTCCAGATCGTCGATGAGCGGCCGCAGGGGGTTGAGGACCTTCTCGCCGTCCACCTTGCACATGATGTTGCGGATGTCGGTGACGTCACCGCCCGCCTCGAGGGTGTCCGCCAGCTCCAGCAGGGCGCCCTCGCCCTCGCCCACGCAGACCATGTCCACGTAGTCCAGCGCCGTGTCCGGCGCCACGGTGCAGTGGTGGCCGCCCCAGACCAGGGGTTTGTCGGGGTACGCGCGCTGGATCGCCCGCGTCAGCTGCAGCGCCGGGTCGAAGTTGCACGACATGAACGACACACCCACCAGATCGCAGTCGCCGACCAGGCGGATCAGGTCCTCGATCATGCTGCGGGGCAGCTGGTAGATGTAGTTGGCCCGGTACTTGTACTTGCTGGTCTCGCCGGGCACGAGGATCATCCGCGTCTCGTGTCCGTTGGCCCGCATGAATGCCGACAGGGCGCGGACGCCCGGGGCGTACAGGTCGTAGGGCGTGGTGTTGATCAGGGCGACACGCATCGCAGGCTCCAGTCGAAGCTAGGTAGCTAAGGTAACTGCGCGACGGGGTGTCGCCAAGCGCTCAGAGGTTGTGAAATTATCCCCGGACCGAGTCCAGAGTCGTGAGACGCCCCGCTGGCGAGGGCTGAAGAGGGAGCAGGCCCGAGGCCTGTGACCGATGAAGCCCGATGAGGGAGCGAAGCGACCGGTCCAGCGGGGATGGATCGCGGCTCTGGCGACGGGAGTGGGATATTTTCACAGCCTCTCAGTGCTACTGCGCGAGGATCTCTTCGAGGCGCTCGTCGCTGAGGCGGGCGGGGTGGTTGCGCCAGGCGATCTTGCCGTCGCGGCCGATGACCACGCCGGCGGGCACGCCGGAGACGCCGTAGTCCTTGGAGGACTGGTAGCCGGCCGATTCCACGGCGCACGGCAAGGCGACGTTGTTGTCCACCAAGAGCTTCTCGACCCCCCCGTCGGTCTGGCTCTTGGTGTGCTTGGTCACCGGGATGATGACCAGGCCCTGATCCCCGTACTTCTCGTTCAGCGCTTGAAGGTGGGGCAGCTCGCGTCGGCAGTGGGGGCACCACTCGTTCCAGAACGCCAGCATGATCACCTTGCCCTTGTTGTCGGCGATCCCCTCGCCGGTGCCGTTGAGCCAGTGGCTCACGGCCAGCTCCTTGGCGTCGGTGCCGATGATGCCCAGCGCATTGATGTTCTTGCGCGCGCGCTTGGTGCGCGAGTGGTGGGGGTAGTCGTCCACCAGCCGCTGGAAGTAGGCCTTGGCCGTGTCGATGTCCTCGTCGCTCCACGCCGTGCTGGCCACCGAGTACAGGGCCGTCGCCGCCATGGGGTGCTGCGGGTACTTGGACACCAGCTCGTCGTAGGTCTCCACCGACTTGGTCTTGTCGCCCAGCGCGTTGTACACGCTGCCGAGGCTGAACAGGGCCTCGCCGCAGGCGGCCTCGTTGTCGCCGAACTGCTTGGGCACGTCCAGGAACACCGCAGCGGCCTTCTCGTAGGCGGCCTTGGCCTCGGGCGGGGGATCCTGGCCCTTCTTGGACAGCCCACGCGCCGTGGCCATGTGGGCCTTGCCCTCCACCAGCGTCGCCTGGGGTGCCAGACGGCTCTCGGGGTATCGGTGGCGCCAGTCGGCGAGGGAGTCCATGGCCTGCTGGGGCAGGTTCTGGTTCACCTGGTTGGCCACGGACAGCAGGCTCACCTCCTCCTGGTACGCGGCGTCGGGGTTACCCGAGGCCAGGCGGTCCAGGATGGGACCGGCGGCGCGCGCGTTGCGGCGGTCCACGAAGTCCACGGCGCGGCGGTAGTCCGACAGGGCCGTCTCGTCCGTCTCGAACTTGGCCGTGGCCGTCGAGTCCATGAACGGCGAGTCCTTGGCCGGCTTGGCCTGGGGCCGGTTCTGTTGCGCCCGCGGCGTCGACTTGGTGGGGAGGTTGGTGTCCTTCTGGGCCGTCTGCTCCTGGCGCGAGGTGCTCGCGCTGGTGTCCTCGCCGGTGCCTCGGCCGATGATCACGCCGATGATGATGCCCACGAGCAGGGTCATGCCCATCATCGCCAGGGTGGTGGGGTTCAGCTGGAACCCGGGCTGCGGTTGGTTCTTTCCACCTGCCATTTTCAGACCTCGCTTTTCCTCTACAATCGGGCCAGGATCTCGACCCTGGCCGCAGATCGCGGCAAAGAATAGGACGTAAGCCACAGCAGGGCAACCAGACCGACGAGCCACGAGGACCCCAGGAACCCGGTAAAGCCATGTCCAGGCACCGAAACCCCGCCGTCTCCTTGATCATTCCGGCGTACTGCGAGGCCGGCCGGCTTCCGCGTACGCTGCCGGACATCCTCGCCTTCCTCGACCGCCACCGCCTCGACTGGGAGGTCCGCCTCGTCGACGACGGCAGCGAAGACGCAACGCTGACCGTCGCCCGCGACCTCGCCGCCGGCGATCCCCGCGTCGTCGTCCAGGCCGAGCCCCACCGGGGCAAGGGCGGCGCCGTCCGCGCCGGCATGCTCGCCGCCACCGCCCCCTACCGGGTCATGTGCGACGCCGACATGTCCATGCCGGTGGACATGGTCCCGCGGTTGCTCAAGAAACTCTTCAGCGGGGCCGACATCGCCATCGCTTCGCGGGAGGCACCTGGAGCCCGCCGGATCGACGAGCCGGCGCATCGACACGTGATGGGGCGCGTGTTCAACGGCATCGTGCGGGCGCTGGCCGTCCACGGCATCCAGGACACCCAGTGCGGGTTCAAGGCGTTCACCGCCGAGGCCGCCGAGCGGCTGTTCCGGGCCTCGCACCTGGACGGGTTCGCGTTCGACGTGGAGGTGCTGTTCCTGGCTCAGCGGTCGGGGATGCGGATCGTCGAGGTGCCCATCGACTGGACCCATGATCCGGATTCGCGGGTGAGCCCCGGACGGGATACCAGGCGGATGCTGGCGGAGATCGCGAGGATCCGGGTGAACCGGCGGTTGGGGAAGTACAAGAAGATCTAGTCCTCGTCCCCGAAATCCCGCTCCAGCCACTCACGCACCTCCGGAAACACCCACCTCACCGCCTCCACCGAGCTGATGATGTCCAGGTGGCCGAATGCGGGCGCCGGATCGCCGGGTCCGCCGAACACGCGCAGCTTCTTGTGTTCGGCGGGGGAGACCTCGAAGGCCGGCGAGAAAGCCCGCGGTGGGATCAGCGCGTCGCCGGCTCCGCCGAGGACCAGCAGGGGCACGTCGATGGCCTTGGGCGCCTCGTCCACGAGCGCGTCCGTCCCGCGGAGCTCCATGCGGGCCGTCCTCAGCCAGACGCCGTACTCGCCCAGCAGGTGGTTGGGCATGTCGGTGACGCCGCGGGTGAACACGGTGGCGATCTCGTTGGCGCGCTGGAAGCGGGGGTTGACGAAGAACGGCAAGAAGATCGCGGGGAAGTACACGGGGAAGGGGAGGCCGGCGCGGGCGATGAAGCGCAGGGGGAACCGCCAGCCGGGGACGAGGAACCTGAAGGTGAAGATGGCGATCCGGATCAGCGGGTTGCGGGCGACGCCGACCTTGCACGGCGACGAGATGGTGACGACGCGGCTCAGGCGGTCCGTCCCGTAGAGGGTCGCGTAGCGGTAGGCGACGATGCCGCCGAGGGAGTGGCCGACCCAGCTGACGGTCTCGCTGCCGGAGAGCTCGCAGACCCTGTCCACGAGGGCCTTGACGTCCTCGCGCGCGTACTGCTCCAGAGAAAAGTCCCAGGCGCCGGGGGAGCCGTCGTGGCGGCTCTCGCCCGCGCCGCGATACTCGGCGATCCACACGTCGTGGCCGCGGTCGCGCAGGTGCCGCGCCAGCGACATGTCCGCGGTGGCGTCCCAGCAGCGGCTGGACATGGCCGTGCCGTGGCCGAGGATCACCGGGGCGTGCCGCGGCGGCGCCCCTGCGGGCGGTCGCAGGCGGTGCAGGGCGGCCTGCCAGCCGCCGCCCGTGGGGACGAGGTGGGTCTCGTCGAAGGGCAGGGTGGCGCCGTGGGTCCGGTGCAGCAGGACCAGCGCCACGGCGTAGCCCACGCCAAGCGCCAGCACCAGCAACAGCAGCGGGGTGAGGAAGGCTTCCATGGCGTCGGATCATCCCGCGGGGCAAGTGGTGGGGTCAACGGGCGTGCGGGGTTGTTTGGACCGTGCGCTGGCGTGGAACATGGTATGAAGGTGGCACTGGAGGAAACGGCCGTGTCCGCATCCAAGGTCCTGCTGGGAGTCACGGGGAGCATCGGCGCATTCAAGAGCTGTCTGCTGTTGCGGCGGATGAAGGAGCGCGGCTTCGACGTGAAGGTGGTGATGACGGAGTCGGCCACCAAGATGGTGGCGCCGGCGACCCTGCACGCGCTGTCGGGGCACCCGGTGATCACGGATCTGTGGGACCTGGAGAAGACATCCAGTGGCGAGATCCACATCGAGCTGACGGACTGGGCCGACGTGACCGTGGTCTACCCTTGCACGGCGGACTTCCTGTCGTGTGTGGCCCAGGGGCGGGCGAGCGACGCGCTGGAGCTGGCGGCCATGGCGAGCCGCGGCCCGGTGATCCTGTATCCGGCCATGCACCACCGGATGCTGGCCAACCCGGCGACGCGGCGGAACATCGACATGCTGCGGCAGGCCGGCACGGTCGTCGTGGAGCCCGAGGTGGGGGTCCTGGCCAGCGGAGAGATCGGCCCGGGGCGGCTCCCCGAGCCCGAGACCGCGATGGAGGCGCTGCTGGCGGCCCTGTCGCCCAAGGACCTCACCGGGCGGACGATCCTGGTGACGGCGGGGCCGACCCGGGAGCGCCTCGACGCCGTGCGGTTCATCTCCAACCCCAGCAGCGGACGCATGGGCTACGCAGTGGCGCGGATCGCCCTGCGGCGCGGCGCGGACGTGAAGCTGGTGTGCGGCCCCGGCCGCGACGAGCCCCCCGCCGGCGCCGAGGTGACGCGGGTGGAGAGCGCTGCGGAGATGGCCGCGGCGGTCACCGAGGAGTTCGGTGGCGCGGACGCGCTGGTCATGGCCGCGGCGGTCTCGGACTTCCGGCCGACGGCCGCGGCGCAGGGCAAGATCTCCAAGAAGGACGCGGCGCTGAGCATGGATCTGGAGCACACCCAGGACATCCTCTCGACGCTGGGCAAGGACAAGGGCGACCGGGTGCTGGTGGGCTTCGCCATGGAGACGCAGGACCTGATCCAGCGCGCGTCGGCCAAGCTCGAGGCCAAGAACCTCGACCTGGTGGTGGCCAACGACCTCACCCGGGAGGGGGCGGGCTTCGGTCATCCCACCAACGTGGTGGTGATGATCTCACCCGACGGCGCCGCCAAGGAGCTGCCGCTGCTGTCCAAGGAGTCGGTGGCGGGCCACATCCTCGACCGGGTCGCCGGTCTGCTGGAGGGGAGACGATGATCGACCGCTACCTGCTCGCCATCCTGGCCGCGGCCCTGCTCGCGCTGGGGTGCGACGACACCGAGGAACCCGTGGGAGACGACGACGACAGCTCGTCCGAGCAGCTGGATCCCATCGAGGCAGCGCAACTCAGCGCGGGCTCGGCGGACGCCACCCTCGACCTGCCGGTGGGGCTGCCGATGGCGGGGTTCACGGGGCGCGCGGGATTCTTCGGCGCCCAGCCGGTGGACGGCCGGGACTCGCCCTATACCGTCGAGTTCGTGCCCAGCAACGGGGTCCAGACGCGCATCCCGATGCACGTGGTCTGGCTCCAGGCCGGGGACCAGAACGCCGTGCTGGTCAACATCCAGCTGACCTACGCCTTCGACGGCCTCGTCGTGGGCCTGGAGGAGGCGATCCAGGAGGCCACGGGGGTGGACGTCACCGACAGGGTCCTGCTGTTCACCGGCCACAGTCACCACGCGTATGGGGACTTCAGCCAGGCCCACCACCTGTTCCTGGGCCACGATCGGTACAACCACGAGATCTTCTTGCGGCTCGTCGAGCAGGCGACCGCGGTCGCCCCCCACGCCCCCCGCCCCCAGCAGCCCGCGGCCCACCGCGGGGGCGCCGGCGTTAACGGCGGTGTCAAGCGTTACCGTGGCGCCGGCCTGGCTGAGTATCTCGGCCTTTCCGGCGAC
>CAZLEO010000193.1:0-15525 GCA_964558555.1 uncultured Rickettsiales bacterium
GCCGCCGATGGTCACCTGCCGCTCCTGCATGGCCTCGAGCATGGCCGACTGCGTCTTGGGGGTCGCGCGGTTGATCTCGTCGGCCAGCAGGATCTGCGTGAAGATCGGTCCCGACTCGAACCGCAGGGACCGCCCGCCGGACTCGTCCTCGTGGATGATGTGCGTGCCGATGATGTCCGCCGGCATCAGGTCGGGGGTGAACTGGATGCGCGCGAAGTCGAGCCCCAGCGCCGACGCCAGGGTCCGCACCATCAGCGTCTTGCCCAGCCCGGGCACGCCCTCGAGCAGCACGTGGCCGTCGGCCACCAGGCAGGTCAGGATGTTGTCCAGCACCTCCTCCTGCCCCACGATGACCTGGCCCATGGCGTCCCGCAGACGCTGGAACCGATCCGAGAAGAACGCGACGTTTTCATCCATGGTTCACTCCCTGCCCGAAATCCACTCCGCCTCACGAGATCTGAAAACTGAAAACTGAAATCCGGATCACCGGGTGCTCACTCCCACGCGTAGCGTGGGTTCCAACATCCGAACGATCCTACTGTCCCCCGCCCACCGAGTCGAAGTACTCCTTGACCTGCTGCCGGTAGCCCGGCGGGATCGACTCGTCGTCGAGGGCGTCGGCGGCCGCCTCCCGGTACACGTCGGGCATGTCCAGGGTCGGCAGGTCCACCCGCTCGTTGTCGCCGGGCAGCAACCGGATGGGCAGCGTGTCGATGTGCCCCTCCGTGTCGAGCTGCCCCTCGACGCCGGTGATGAGGCTCTCGGCGTCGCGCAACCGCTCCGGGTCGTACAGGTTCTGGAACTCCTCTTCCCACTCCGACGTACGATCGGAGATGCGGTATCCGTCGTTGTGGCCCTCGGTCTGGTAGCCCTCGGCTTCCTCCCAGGTGTGACCCTCGCCGGCCATGGCCCCGGTGCCCTCTCCCTCGCCCTGCTGTCCGCTTGCCAACTGGCAAGATCCGCCCAGCGTTCACGTGGAGGATTCGAGCGCCCCGTTCAGGCGCTGGGACATGGCCATCAACTCCTCGTCCTGGGCCATCTGCTCGGAGAGCCCGGACTGCTGCATCTGCTCGAGCTGCTCGGCCATCTGCTGCATGGCCTGCTGCTGCTCCGGGGTCATACCCTGGCTGCCCTCGCCCGTCTGCTGGTTCTCGGCCATCTGCTGCATCTGCTGGGCCGCCTGTTGCATCTGCTGGGACAGCTCCGGGTTGGACTCGGCCAGGGCGTCGGCGGCCTGCTGCATGGCCTGGGCCGCGGCCTGCTGCTCGGCGGCGCTGGCCTCGCCGGCCTTCTCGGCCAGCTTCTCGGCGGCCTCGGCGGCCTTCTCCAGATCGGGTTCGGCCAGGGCCTCGCCCAGCTCCTGGGTCAGCTCGCTCTGGGACAGCTGCTCCGCGGCCTCCTGCAGCTCCTCGGCCTGGCTCTTCTCGGCCAGCTCCTCCTGGAACTCCTCCAGCTGCTCCTGCATCTCCTCGAGCTTCTCCAGGGCCTCCTCGGCGTCGAGCTGCTCGGTCTGTAGCTCCTCGGTGAGCTCGGCCAGCTCCTCGCGGATGTCCTCGGGGAGCTCGGCCTCCATCTCCTGCTGCATCTCCTCGATGCGCTGCTCCAGGGCCGCGCCCTCCTCCACCACCTCCTCGTCCATGCCGCGCCGCGTGGGATCGGCGATGCCGCGAAACGGCGGCAGGAACATCAGCGCCGGGATCAGCGCCAACCCCAGGGGCAGGAAGTAGAAGGGGCGCGCCTCGGGCTTGCGCACCAGCGGCACCGCCTTGGCCGGGTCCAGCTCCAGGGCCAGCTCGCGCCCGCGGCGCACCAGGTCGTCGGCCAGTTCCATGGCCTCGCCGTCCCCGACCACCAGCGAGGCCTCGAGGGCCGACACGATCTGCTCGCGGGTGCCCAGGCCGCGGTCCACCAGCAGCGCGAGCCCGGTATCGGTGAGCACCTTGCGCGACAGCCCGACCAGCAGGCCGACCAGCAACCCCAGGCACACGGCACCGGCAGCGAAGATCCACGCGGGCACGCCCAGCCAGACGAACTTGGAGGCGAGCACGATCAGCACGCCCAGCGCGCACCCGGCCCAGAGGCCGAACGCGGCTCCGCGCACGGCGTGGCGGACGCGCAGCCGACGGGCCACGCGGTCGAGCAACCGCTGCAGCTCGTCCGGTGGAGATAACAAGGAATCCATCGCGATGCCTCTCACCCGAAGGGTTGTCAGTACAATACCAATCGACGGTGTCCTATTCCACGTTGGACAGGCGCGGTCGGGAACGGTTCCGGAAGGGGTTGATGGTTGAAGGTTGAAGGTTGAATGGAGGGGGAGGGAGAACCTTCAACATTCGACCTTGAACCTTCAACCAGATCGGGCCAATCGATGGAGGAGTCGGGGCTGACGCTGTGGGGGGTGTTGCTGGGCGTGGGCGCGGTGCTGGCCGTGTCGGCGGGGGCGGCGGTGGCGGTGTACGCCGACGCGCGGCGGCGGGGCACGGCAGGCTGGGCGGCGATCTGGGCCGTGGGTGCGCTGCTGTTCCCGCCTGTGGCCCTGCCCGTGTACGTATGGCGGGTCTACCACGCGCCCGGCGCCGACGGACGGATCATCCTGCCCTGGGCGCGCTGCCTCCTCTACCTCGTCGCGACGATCTGGGCGACGGTGATCCCCACGGTCCTCATCGCGGCGCTGTTGGCGGGGCTGATCCTCGGGCTCGGGTGGGACGACTCGGTGATGGAAGACATCGTGGTGATGCTGGGCGTCCAGAGCCTGATCCTGGGCACGTTCGTCATCGCCTGGACCTACGCATTCCGGCGCGTCGTGGACCGCCGCTCCCCAGCCAGCCTGGGTACGCCGCTGAACCTGCGCGACGCGGTCTTCGGGCAATCTTGCGGGGTCCTGCTCGGCGCAGGGGCCGTCGGGACCGTGGTGTTCGCGCTGTGGTACCTGGGCCACGCCGCCCTGGTATGGACGCCGACCGCCGATGGGCTCCTGCAGCTGGTGGTGCTCGTCATCCCCCTCTACATCGCCGCGTTCATGGAGGAGATCGTCATGCGCGGCTACGTACAGCGCACCGTGTTCGCGGCGCGCGGGCACGTGGCCGCCGTGCTGCTGTCCTCCGTTCCCTTCGCGCTGCTGCACGCCGGCAATCCCCACCTGTCGGTGCTCGGGCTGGTCAACATCGCGCTGATCGGCGTGTTCTTCGCCCTGACGGTGATCCGCACCGGGGCGCTGTGGTTCGCCGCGGGCTTCCACGTGGCGTGGAACCTGACGCTGGGGCCGGTGCTGGCGGTGCCGGTGAGCGGGATGGAGTTCGTCGGGCTGTTCGACACCTCGATGCGGGGTCCCGACTGGCTCACCGGTGGCGGGTTCGGCATCGAGGGTTCGGTGCTGTGTACGGTCCTGTTCGTGCCCCTGATCATCGCCGCCGGGGTCGCGTGCGCGCTGGGGTCGCGCTTCCACGAACCGCCGGACGAGACCCCCGCACTCGACGACGCCCCTCGCGCGCACGAACAACAGTAGCCTTTTCCGCCCCTCTTCCCTTATCTTGGCCCGCACCTAGGGAAGGGTCGGGTATGGCGCACATCCAATTCACGCTGGTCGACTGGCTGGTGCTGGCGATCTACTTCGCCGCGATCCTGGGCATCGGCTGGTATCTCAAGCGGCACGCGAAGACGGGGGACGACTTCTTCCTGGCGGGCCGGCGCAACAGCGCCTGGGTCGCCGGGCTGGCGTTCCTGTCGGCCAACCTCGGCGCCCTGGAGATCCTGGGCTGGACCGGCGGCACGATGAAGTACGGCATGTTCGTGTCGCACTTCTACTGGATCGGCGCCATCCCGGCGATGCTGTTCCTGGCGCTGTACATGATGCCGTTCTACTACAGCTCCAAGATCCACTCGATCCCGGGCTACCTGAAGCTGCGCTTCGACGAGAAGACGCGGGTGCTCAACGCCCTGTCGTTCGCGGTGATGACCCTGCTGATGTCGGGCATCAACCTGTACCTCATGGCCCTGGTCTTCCGCACCATCCTGGGCTGGAACTGGGACGTGTGCATGTGGGTCTCGGCGCTGACCGTGGCCTGCTACGTGACCCTGGGCGGGCTGCTGTCGGCCATCTTCACCGAGATCATGCAGTTCTTCCTGATCTGGTTCGGCCTGTTCCTGGTGTCCATCCTCGGCATCATCGACATCGGCGGGCCGACCGAGGTGATGGCCCGCCTGCCCGAGAGCATGAGCGCACTGTGGTCCACCGCCGGCAGCGCCGAGAACAACGCCATGGGCATCACCTGGCTGGGGCTCATCCTTGGACTCGGGTGGGTGCTGTCGTTCGGGTACTGGACCACCGACTTCCTCATAGTCCAGCGCGCGTTCTCGGCCAAGGACCTGCGGTCGGCGCGCATGACCCCCATCGTGGCGGCCTTCTTCAAGATGGTCCTGCCGTTCATCGTCGTGGTCTGCGGCATCGTCGCGTGGAAGCTGACCCAGTCGGGCGAGATGGTGCTGATGCTCGACGAGGCCGGCAACCCGAACTACGACTCGGCCCTGCCGCTGCTCATCGCGCGGTACTACCCCCACGGCCTGCTGGGGCTGGGCTTCACCGCCCTGCTCGCGGGGTTCATGGCCGGCCAGGCGGGCAACATCAGCGCCTTCAACACGGTGTGGACCTACGACCTGTACCAGGTGCTGTTCAAGAAGGACGCGTCGGACGCCCACCTGGTGATGGTGGGCCGGATCACGACCGTCGTCGGCATCCTGCTGGCGGTCGTCACGGCGTACTGGGCGCGGTCGTTCCCCACGATCATGGACTACATCCAGGCCATCTTCTCGTGGGTCAACGCGCCGCTGTTCGCCACCATGCTGCTGGGCATGTTCTGGGTACGCTGCACGGCCGCGGGCGCCTTCTGGGGCCTGCTGGCGGGCATGTCCACGTCGTTCGGTATCTTCCTGGGCTTCCGGCTGGGGCTGATCGGCGAGGGGCTGGCCAGGATCATCACCCTGAGCCCCGATCCCAGCGACATGGCGCGCAACCTGTGGCAGGCGTGGTGGGCGTGGGTGGTGTGCCTGGTGCTCACCGTCGTCATCAGCCTGTTCACGGCGCCCAAGGACAAGGCCGAGCTCGTGGGTCTGGTCAAGGGCCTGACCCCGGCCACGGTGGACACGGACCTGCCGCTGCTCAAGCGGCCCGCCTTCTGGGCGGCCGTCGCCCTGGTCTGCGTGATCATCCTCAACGTGGTCTTCTGGTAGGCGAGGGAGAGCCCATGAGCGGTTCCAAGGAAGAACTGGTCTCCATCTGGACCTGGTGCGGCGGCCTGGTGGCCGTGTACGGCGTGCTGCTGACGGGGTTGGGCGTGTACTACGTGTACTACCCCGAGACCCAGACCGTCACCGCCCACCTCAACCCCAGCCTCTGGTGGGGCGCCGTGATGCTGGTCTCGGGTGCGGCCCTGCTGGGGCTGCCCAGGCTCGCCGCTCGCGGCAAGGCATCGAAGGGAGAGAAGTGATGCGCGCGATCGCGCTGTCCATGCTGGCGATCCTGGCCCTCGGGCTGGGCTGCACCGAACCCCTGCCTCCGCCGCCGGACTCCACGTCCGAGGTGCGGACCGACCTGACGTACCTCCGGGACGCCCACGATCGGTACGTGCACATCCACGGCGTGAACCTCGGCGGGTCCACCAAGACCCCGTTCACCGTGCCCTACGACGAGGAACCCGAGCAGGTCCACTTCGCCGATCTCGAGTTCACCTACGTGAACCGCCCGTTCCCCCTGGACGAGGCGGACCACTGGTTCTCGGTGATCAACGACCTGGGCTTCAACGCCGTGCGGTTCATCCTCAACTGGGAGGGGATCGAGCCCCACGCCCGCGGCGAGTACGACGAGGAGTACCTCGACTTCATCGACCAGATGGTGGCCAAGGCCGGCGAGCACGACATCTACGTGCTCATGGACATGCACCAGGACATGTTCAGCCGTCACCTGTACACGCGCATGAACGAGTACCCCTACGAGACGCTGCGCGACAACGGCTACGACGACACCGACGCCATCGCCGCGAACATCCTGGCGATGTTGCCGCCGTACACCGACACCCGGCGCGGCGACGGCGCACCCCGCTGGGCGGTCGAGGCGGCGCTGCCCCACAAGGACCTGGACTCGCCCTACTACGGCGAGCCCCACATCTGGGGTCCCGTGGCCGAGGACCCGCTGACGTTCCTGGACGCCGTCGGCGCCCTCGTGGACGTGCTGACCGCCGACACCGGCGAGCCCGCGGAGTTCCCCTGGGTGACGTACCTGCTCGAGGAGCTGCCCGACGAGCCCTACACCATGGACCAGACCACCAACATGCTCCCGTGGAGCATGTGGGGCATCAACAACGGCACGTCCCTGGACCAGGAGATGGTCTGGGCCGCGTTCTTCGCCGGCCGCGACTGCTTCCCCATCCGCGAGATCGACGGCCAGAACGTGCAGGACTACCTGCAGGACGGCTACGAGGGCGCGTGGCGGCAGGTGGCGATGCGGGTGGCCGACGACGAGCACGTCATCGGCTACGACATCATGAACGAGCCCAACGGGATCTACATCGCGCTCACCCTGGGCGCGCTGGTGGCCCAGACCGGCGTCATGGACGGAATCGAGGGCATGTTGGTCGACATGCTCGGCGAGGAGCTCGGTCCGGACTTCGCCACCGTGTTCAAGGGGCTGATGCTGATCCCGCCGGACAACGAGCCCGAGACGCTGGAGCAGTGGGGGCTCGCCGACGCCGACCTGATGGCGATCCTCGGACTCAACATGGGCCTCGACGCCAACCACACCGAGCCCTTCTACTCGAAGATGGGCCAGGCCATCCAGGACGAGGACCCCGGCGCCGTGATCTGGATCGAGTCCACCATGGGCCTCGAGGTGGTCACCGGCGGCGGGGTCGGCGGTGTGATGGAGATGAACATGGTCCACCCCGAGGGGATCGACCAGCTGGTCTACGCCCCCCACTGGTATCCGGACATCTACCCGATGGTCGGGCTGGTCCAGGAGCCGCGCGACTTCACCGTCAGCGAGATCCAGCACCGCGACTACACCGAGGGCCTGCGCACGGCCATGGAGAAGGCCCACTGGTCCCTGGGCAACGTGCCGGTGGTGTACGGCGAGTTCGGCACCTACTACAACTTCAACGGCATCGAGCAGTCCATCGAGGAGGACTACGAGGTCTCCGCCCACATCCTGGACAACTACTACGAGTCCTACGAGGAGATGTTCCTGGGCCACATGCAGTGGGTGTTCACCACGGACAACAGCTACACCGAGGGCGACTGGTGGAACGGCGAGGACTTCTCGGTCATCGACCCCAACGGCGATCCCCGCGGTGAACAGGCCTACAGCCGTCCCTTTGCCCGGGCCCTGGCCGGCAAGCCCGTGGCCACCCACTTCTACAGCCCGATGCACTACTTCGACCCGGACAAGGGCACGCCCAACCCCGAGCGCGAGTTCTACGTCGAGTACGGCAGCCGCGAGACCACGGCGCCCACCGAGATCTTCGTGCCCGAGGCGCTGCACTACCCCGACGGCTTCTACGTGTGGCTGTCCGACGGGCGCGCCATCTACGACCCCGACAAGCACCTGCTGTACCACTACCCCGGCGAGGACACGCCCGGCGTCAACCACACGGTGCGGCTGCTGCCGCCGCTGGAGGGGCAGGTGCAGGCGGACTGGGACTACTTCTTCCAGGCAGAGAGGATGGTGAACGGACGATGAGCGCCCATCGCATCCTCGCTCTGGTCTTCGGGCTGACCCTGGTGGCGCTCCCTGCGGCCGCCCAGGACGACAAGCCCCACGTCGAACTCGACGCCGAGCTGCTGACGCCGCTGATGATCTTCAACGACGGCGACTTCGACCGGACCGAGCCGGCGTACAACGCCCACGGCCAGCACGTGGGACTGGTCGGGACGCTGTTCCGCCCCGGCATCACCTTCCACATCCTGCCGACGCTGCGCATCCGCTACCAGGCCGAGGTGGGCCTGAACCTGTGGAGCCGCAACAACGCCGACCAGAACGACGCCACCGCGGACGACGTGTTCGCGCTGGTGCACAAGCAGGTCTACGCCGAGGGCGACACCGCGGACAGGCGGCTGGGCTTCAAGGTCGGGTACGACCGCTGGTCCGATCCGACGCGGCTGATGATCGCCCACTGGACCGGCGCGGCCTCGTTCCGCGCGCGGTGGAAGGACGGCCAGATCATGGTCGTGGGCGGGCTGCTGCCCGACGCGAACTTCGAGGGCTGGGAGATCGTCGAGAACAACTTCGCCCACGACATCTTCTTCGGCGGCGTGGGCGTGGGGCTGCTCGGTCCGCGCCGTCACGTCGCCGCGATCCCGGGCGCGACCGTGCTGGTGGATCGCAGCGAGGTGGACCGCACGCTGGCCCTGGTGGCGCCCCACCTGCACGTCGCGCTGGGCAACGGCCCCGTGCACCTGCCGGGCACGTCCATCGAGCGTCCTGGGTTCCAGGTCTCCGTGGATCTGGTCGGGCAGTTCGGCACCCACACCGCCGCCGCACTCGACGGCACGGCGGAGCGGCAGATGGGCTGGGCCGCCCAGGTCCACACCACGGCCCGCATCGGGGCCGTCACCGTGACGGGAAACGTCATGGCCCTGTCGCCGGACGACGCCGACGAGGGCAACGGCCTGAACACCGGCTTCTACTACTCCGGCTTCTCCCGCAGCTCCACGCTGTGGCTGAGCGAGAACGAGCTGGTGGACCTGGCCAACAACCTCGACGAGCGCCTCGGCACGGCCCGGGGCGGCCACCACCTGATGCGCATGGGGCTGCTGCAGGGCGACGTGAAGGTGGCGTGGACCACCAGCCCCGTGTTCGAGCCCGCCCTGATCGTCGGCCTGGCCGGCGCCCTGCGCCCCGCCAACGCCCTGGGTCACGGCCTCGTGGGTCTGGAGACCGACCTCGACCTGTGCTTCCGCCACCGCGACGTGCTCGAGTTCCACCTCATCGGCAGCCTCATCGTCCCGGGCGGGGCCGCCGGCGCCGCGGTCAACCACATCGACCGCGAGGCCACCGACCCCCAGATCGGCGGCATGACCATGCTCACCGTGCGGTTCTGAGCCGCTCTTTGTTATCCTGACTGCGCACGTGGTTGGGGAATCGGAGGTCGGCATGCGACGAACGTGGATTGCTGTGGTGCTGGCGGTGGGTCTGCTGGCGACGGCCGGGGCTCAGGCCAAGGGTAGCGGGGGCGGCGGCGGCTCCAGCTCATCGTCCAACGTGGACTTCTCCATCGGCGTCAACGCGCTGCAGCCGCTGGTCTTCCTCATGGCCAGCCAGTTCGACGAGAACGAGGCCTACATCCTGCCCATCCCCGTGGAGATCCACGCCCACATCCAGAAGCGATGGGGTTTCTGCGGCACCGTTCAGATCACCATGTACCAGATCGGTGAGGGCGATAATCACCAGATGGGCGAGATCATGGCCGCGGGCGGGCCGCGGTATCGCTTCACCGGCAAGAAGCTCGAGGGCGCCTACGCCACGGGCAAGTTCGGCCTGTCCTACTGGGGCGGCACGGCGCACGGCGTGCAGGACTACCGGCGGCTCAACCTGGTGGTCCAGCCCGAGGTGGGCTACTCGGTGCGCATCGGCGACCCCGGCCTGTTCCTGGCCTTCGGCGTGGGCGTGCAGCTCGGGCTCAGGCTCGCCGAACGCTTCGAAGGGGACAACTCCCCGGACTGGAACTCCCAGGGCAAGATGCTGATGAGCTACACGCCGTGGTTGAACGTGACCATCGGCTTCGGCGGCTGATCAACCGCCGAACAGTCCCCCCTGACCGTCGTCCTCGGGCTCCTCGGCTGCGTTCTTCGCAGCGTCGCGGGCGTCGCGCTCGGCCTTGAGCACCATGAACTCGTCGTACCACTTCTTCTGCCGGGCGAGCAGGTCGCCGAGCTGGGGCGGCACGTGCTCGGCGAGGCGGAAGCTCACCTGGGCCATGGCCTCGCAGTCGGCCACGGCGCGGTGGGCCTCGGGCTGATCCACGCCCAGGCGCTCGGCCGCCTTGACCAGGCCGAAGGGCCAGCCGGAGCGCGACGGCATCTTCTTGAAGACCCACATCATCGGGTCCAGCACGGGCGTCTCCGGCGGGGTCAGGCCGCAGCGCTCCATCTCGGCGGCGAGTAGCGGTACGTCGAAGGAGATGCCGTTGTAGGCCACGAGCACGCGGTCCCGCAGGCGCCGGTACACGTCCCACACCAGGTCCCGGAAGGGCGGCTCCCCCGCCACCATGTCGTCGGTGATGTGGGTGATCTGGCTGGAGGCCTCGGGGATCGGGATGCCGGGATTCGTCAGCGCGCCCCAGCGGTCCACGATTCGACCGTCCACGTACGTGACGATCCCCACCTCCACGATGCGGTCCTCCTGTGTGGAGAGGCCCGTGGTCTCCAGGTCGAGGAATGCCAGCGGCATCTCGCGCCACAGGCCCTGCATGTCGTAGCTCAGCATCTGTCCTCCGCCCGTAGGGCGGCCTCATGGTATCGGGTCGTCGGGCAAAAGGGGAGATTCAGCGCAGGATCAGGTCGGCGTCCGTCACAGGGGGTGGAACGGCGACCTCGCCGCTGGCGAGACGGCGGCCGAACGGGGCGTTGGCCGGGCACTCGCGCAGGTAGAGATCGGCGACGTCGTCCGAGTACACCGCGTGCCAGCCGGGCAGGGCCGTGATGTGGGGATCGGCGCCGCGCTCCCGCCGCAGGAGCACGGCCGTGGCCCCGCTCCCCGCCAGGACCGCCTCCCAGCCGGGCTGGAACCGCGAGAAGTGGATCCACTCGCCGTCCACCTCGGGCGGATACACGGTGTCCCAGCGACCGTCGATGAACACCTGCACGCCCGGGACCTCCCAGATCAGGTACGAGCCCCAGTCGAACTCGGCCATCACCCGGCCGGCGACGTCGTTGGCTTCCATGAAGCGCACGGCGGCCACGGGGGTCCAGTACGGCGCCATGCGCATGTGCAGGTCGCGGTGGCCCGAGGCCGCCAGGGTGACCACGGCCACGAGACCGGGCAGCGCGGCGGCCGCAGCGATCGCGCCGCGGCGGGGTACACGCCGCAGCCCCAGGTCGAGGGCGACGGCGAGGGGCACCACGAGGCACAGCCCCAGCAGCGCGCCGAAGCGCACGTGCACCACCGTCTCGTAGATCATGGCGAAGCACAGCAGCGACCACAGCAGGTCCCGGCGTACCCCCCGCCAGATCCCCACCGCCAGGGCCAGCGGGATCAGCGCCACGTAGGTGATGGTGGAGCGCAGCGGGTGTTCCCACAGGGGCTGCCACTCGGAGATGGACTGGCCGGCCGTGCCGGTGACGGTGCGAAACACCGCCTCGAGCAGGCCGCCGCCGGCGGGGTGGACGAACGTCGTGCCGACGGCCAGCACCAGCGCCAGGGCGAGCCGTCCCCTCCCCTGCTTCGCCGACGACCAGGGCTGGAACGCGTCGATCAGCGCGAGCACGCCGACGCCGAGCCCCAGCAGCCACGCCCCGTGCATGTTCACCCAGATCAGCATCAGCGGCACCAGCGCCCACGCGGCGAACCGGTTGCCGCGGCGGTGCTCCACCACCGCGAGGATCACCAGCACGAGCATCACGAAGGAGAAGGCCCGCGCCCGCAGCAACATGAAGTGCGCCACCGCGGGCCAGCACACCAGCAGGGCGACCGAGGCCGCGGCGGTGGAGGCGCCAGCGCGGCGCGCGGCGAGGAAGAGGGCCGCCGCCGCGATCCCGGCCTGGCCGGCTCGCAGCAGGACGAGTCCCGGCCCGCCGCCCGCCTCGTACACGGCGAGCTGGATGACGCGGGCGAGCCACTCGTAGTCGGTCCAGGGCAGCGCCTCGCGGGCGAAGCTGTGGGTGTCCACGCCGGGGAGGCCGCCCGCGGCGAGGATGTCGCGGGCCGAGAACAGGTTCATGAACAGATCGGGGTCGACCATGCGCGAGCGATCGGCCAGCGCCGCGGCCGCCAGCACCAGCAGGGCGCCGACCGCCAGGTCGATCCGCGACAGCGGCGCGTTCACCCGCGGTAGGACAGGCGGATCCGCCATGGGTTGACCACCGACTCGGCAAAGACCCTGAAGGACAGGTTCGAGCTGCCCGCCTCGCGGTCCGTGAACAGGATGGGCACCTCGCGGACCTGCAGGTCCGCGCGGACCACATGGTAGAGGTGCTCGATGAGGAAGGCGTACCCCTGGGCCCGGATCCGTTCCGGGCTGCAGCGTTGCAGCGTCGACGCGTTGAACCCGCGGAACCCGGACGTGCAGTCGCGCACCGGCAGCCCGAGCACCCGATCCACGTACACGTTGGCGCCGCGGCTGAGGAGCCGACGCCGCAGCGGCCACTGGCCGATGCCGCCGCCGGGGATGTAACGCGAGCCGATCACCATGTCCGCCCCGCCGTCCAGGGCGTCGATCAGCTGCGGGATGGCGGCGGTGTCGTGGGAGCCGTCCGCGTCCATCTGCAGTACGCGCCGTGCCCCCATCTCCAGGCCGGCGGCGAGACCGGCCGCCACGGCGCGGCCGTAGCCCTCGCGGTGGGCACGCAGCAGCAGGTGGACGCGGGGATCGGCCTCGGCGCGCTGCCGCACCCGCTCTGCCGTACCGTCGGGGGAGCTGTCGTCCACCACCATCAGGTGGATGGAGGGGTCCAGCGCGAGCACGCCGTCCGCAAGGGCGTCCACGTTGGCCGCCTCGTTGAACGTCGGTGAGATGACGAGGGTCTGGGGGCTCTCAGGCATCGCGGGTGATCTTGGCCGAGAAGCTGTCTCGCGGCAACGGTTGGTTGAAAGGGACTAGAGCTTACCCATCCGCTTGGGTTCGCGTTTACCCCAGATCCACCACGCCAGGCCGCCCACTCCGGCGAGGGCGGCGATGAGGACGACCCAGAACCAGAAGAAGCCCAGGAAGGTCTTCTCGCTCTCCTGGTAGATCTCGTGAACCTGCTCGGCCTCCTCCACGTCGCTGGCCATCACGAACAGCGGGCCCTCGACCGCAGGGGCCTCGGTGGCTTCGGGCTCGGGTGTCTCATCTTCGGGCACATCGGCATTCTCGGGCGCGGGTGGGACATCTGCGGGCGCCTCTTGAGCCAGAACGGGCCTTGCCAAAGCCGCAATGATGATGAAAGGGATCAGGAGCGTTCGGTGCGTCATGGGCGACCTCGGTTCGTACTGGGCGCTCGCAGCGTCTCCGGCCAGTGCCGCTGCCGGGGAAGTCTGACAGATCTGGCACGGAAGATGCTACAACTACCGACCGACGAAGGAATGAGACACACGTGAGCGAGACGACCCCCACGGACAGCGCCCCTGAAGAGCCGGCCGAGCCCAAGCGCCCGACCCTGCTGCCGCCGCCCCCGCCGTCTTCGCCGTCCACGCTCCCTGCCAAGCACGATCCCCTCGCCGCCTACATGGCCGACGTCCGCCGCTACCCCCTGCTCACCCCGGAGCGGGAGAAGGAGCTCGCGGTACGCTACGTGGAGACCGAGGACCCGGAGGCGGCCTACGAGCTGATCACCTCGAACCTGCGGCTCGTGGTGAAGATCGCGTTCAAGTACCAGCGCTTCTACAAGAACGTCCTGGACCTCATCCAGGAGGGCAACGTCGGCCTCATGCAGGCCGTGAAGAAGTACGATCCCCACCGCGGCGTGCGCCTCAGCAGCTACGCTCGCTACTGGATCCGCGCCTATATCATGTACTTCCTGCTGGCCAACCACCGGCTGGTCAAGGTGGGCACCACCCAGGCCCAGCGCAAGCTCTTCTACAACCTGTCCAAGGAGACCAAGAAGCTGCGCGACCAGGGGTTCGACCCCACCCCCAAGCTCATCGCCGAGCGCCTCAACGTGGAAGAGCGCGAGGTGGTGGAGATGTCCGAGCGCCTCGCCGCCCGCGAGGCCAGCCTCGACGCCCCCATCGGCGACGACGAGGCCCGCACCCTCGGCGGCATGCTCCAGTCCGACGGCCCCCTGCCCGACCAGGAGGTCGCCGACGAGGACTACCGAGCCCGCCTCGGTGTCATCCTCGAGGCCTTCGGCAAGGACCTGACCGACGAGCGCGAGAAGACCCTGTGGTACCAGCGCATCATGTCCGAGGACCCCCTCACGCTGGGCCAGGTCGGCGACATCTTCGGCTTCAGCCGCGAGCGCGCCCGCCAGATCGAGGCCCGCATGAAGCTGCGCCTCAAGGACCACCTCATCCGCGAGCTCGGCGAGGAGGCCCTGCTGGGCCTGGACCTGGTCCGCTGAGCTCGCAACCCCCTACCCTTTCACGAAATCGAAGGCACCCATGAAGTACCGCGGACTGGAGCTGGACCGTTTCCAGGCGGACGCGTTCGACTACCTGAAGCGAGGGCATTCGGTGCTGGTGTCGGCGCCCACGGGGACGGGCAAGACGCTGGTGGCGGACATGATCATCGAGGAGCGGCTGAAGGCGGGCCGCGAGGTGATCTACACGGCGCCGGTCAAGGCGCTGAGCAACCAGAAGTACCGCGACTACGTGGCGGCGTTCGGCGAGGAGAAGGTGGGCCTGGTCACCGGCGATCAGGTGATCCGGCACGAGGCCCCCCTGCGCATCATGACCACGGAGATCCTGCGCAACATGCTGCTGGTGGGGGAGCGGCTGGACCACCTCGCCACGGTGGTCATCGACGAGATCCACTTCCTCGACGACCCCGAGCGGGGCACCGTGTGGGAGGAGGTGCTGATCTACCTGCCCACGAACGTGCAGATCCTGGGTCTGTCCGCCACCCTGTCCAACCTCGACCAGTTCGCCGACTGGCTCGGCACGGTCCGCGACGCCGAGGTGGCCGTCGTCCACGAGGACCGGCGCGCCGTGCCGCTGCGCATCGCCCTGGCCAACCGGCACGTGCCCCCCAGCAATCTGCGGCAGTTCGCGTCGCACCACGCGCGCCGCTTCGGTGGCAAGGGCGGCAAGCGGGGCCGGAACTTCAACCGACGGCGGGGACGCAAGCCGCCCAAGAAGGGCAAGCGCGAGAAGCCGACCCAGCACCACGAGCTGATCGCCGGGCTCGAGCCGGATCTGCTGCCGTGCCTGTACTTCGTGTACAGCCGCCGAACCTGCGAGCAGTACGCCCGCGAGCTGACGCGCCGCCGGGAGGGCTACCTGACCGAGGAGGAGTCCGCCGAGGTGCTCGCCCAGCTCGAGGCGTTCGAGGAGCTGCACCCCCAGGTGCTCCACTCCGACCTCGCCCAGGGCCTGCTGCGGGGCATCGCATTCCACCACGCAGGGCTTCACGTGCACCTCAAGGGCCTGGTCGAGGGCCTCTACGAGCAGCGCCTGATCCACGTGCTCTACTGCACCACCACCTTCGCCCTGGGCATCAACATGCCGGCCCGCACCGTGGTGTTCAACGACACCCAGCGGTACGACGGGCGCGGCTACTCGCCGCTGACCGTGCGCGAGTTCATGCAGATGGCCGGCCGCGCCGGTCGCCGCCGCCGCGCCGCCCCCCCCCACCCCCGGGGGCGCCGCGAGGTCGACGGCGTCCGCGCCCCCCCCCCCCGCCC
>CAZLEO010000193.1:15535-19092 GCA_964558555.1 uncultured Rickettsiales bacterium
ACGTGGGGCGCGCCTACCCGCCGCTGACGGTGGGCTTTTTCTTGCTTTTGGCGGGCCGCGCGGCCCGCCGCGGCATCGACAACAACGGCCACGCCGTGGTCCGCCTCGAGTTCGACGACTTCCGCTCCCAGCGCCCCCTGCTCGAGCGCCTCCTCGCCGGCGATCCCGAGCCCGTCCGCTCGTCGTTCAACCTCTCGTTCAACTCCGTGGTCAACCTCCTCGCCGCCTACGACGAGCCCACGCTGCGCGATCTCCTCGGCCGCTCATTCCTCAGCTACCAGCTCTCCCGCCGCCGCAAGAAAAAGCGCGGCGACGAGGTCTGGAACGCCTTCTTGCGCAAGAAGGCCCTGCTCCAGGAGATCGGCTACCTCGACGACGACGCCACCTTCCACGCCGGCGCCGCCGCCCTGCAGCACATCCAGATCGAGGAGATCTTCGCCACCGAGATGGTGCTGTCCGGCCTCCTCGAGGGCCTCCCCGAGCCCCACCTCTTCGCCACGCTGGTCTCCATGGTCTGCGACCCCGGCCCCTCCGTCCGCCTCCCCCGACCCGCCGGCCCCCTGCGCCGCCTCGAGCGCGAAATCGCCCACATCCGCCGCTCCGACCCCGTCCTGCGCGGCGAGCGCGAGCAGTCCGAGGCCGCCACTTTCTGTCCCGAGATGCTCCCCATCGGCGCCGACTGGTACGACGGCAAGTCGCTCATCGACATCCTCGACCTGCTCGACACCAGCTCCGACGTCGCCGGCATCCTCGTCAACGGCTTCCGCCGCGCCAAGGACCTCGCCGGTCAGCTCCGCGACGTCTACAAGCTCGCCGAGGACGAGGTGATGCTGCGCAGGCTCAAGGACGTGATCGAGACGGTGAGCCGGGATGAGGTGGAGGTGGTGGGGTAGCGGGGGGAATCACCACGGAGGCACGGAGGCACGGAGGAAGAAGGAGGAAGAGGGAGAGGAAGAGGGAGAGGAAGAGGGGGAGATCACGCAACGACGCTACGAGGCCACGGCGCGACGCCGGGGGGAGCCTCACTCACCTGGAACCAAGACCGCTTGAGTTTCCTCCAGCGGGAACGTCAGCCCGTCTTGGTCGACCAAGAAGGCTCGACGTTCCGTGACGGGGAACTCGAGGGCGTCTTGGTTCTCGGTGCGGAGGTGCGTGATGGTGCTAGGGACAGACCTCGGGATTGGGCTGTCCCGGGCTGCCGCGATCTCCTGAACCGAAGGGCACGGACGAGGCGCACCAGTGGGCAGGATCGTCGTTCGACAGGTGGTCCAAGGCGGTGAACGACAGGGACATGGAGGCGCCGGTGGTGTCCGGCCAGTCGGGGTCCTGGTACTCGACGCGGTCCAGCTCGATCCCGTCGAAGGTGACCACGATCTCGTCGGCGGTGTTGTCCAGGAAGAGGGAGTCGTAGACGAAGTCCGGGGTGATGCCGCCGTTCAGGGCCGGATCGCCGTTTCGGGCGAGCACGGCCAGACCACCGGGCTCGATCGATACGTCGGAATCGACGACGAACTGGTTGCTGCCGAGATCCGAGAACGTCATCCCGTTGAGGTTGGCCAGGATCACGGAGGTGTTCATGACCTCGAACCACTCGCCGTCGGTCTCCTCTGAGACGTAGGGATCCTTCATGATCTCGGTGATGATCACGGTCCCCGCCATCGACGTCCCTTCGTCGATCGCTCCGTCGCAGTCGTTGTCGAGCAAGTCGTATCGCTCCGTGGCCCACAGATAGACCGTGGCGTCGGTGTCGTCACAGTCGCCATCACAGGTGGACTGGCCGTCTCCATCGAGGTCGAGGACCTCGACGCTCTCGTCGAAATCATCACAGTCACCGTCACACGTGGAGGAACCGTCGCCATCGAAATCGCGCAGGTTCAGGACTGGATCCTCGTCGTCGCAGTCTCCATCGCATACGGAGGCGCCGTCGCAGTCGCGATCGAGGCCCTCGAGGTCAGGGTCGGTGTCGTCGCAGTCCTCACAGATCGGACTGCCGTCCATGTCCCCATCCTCCTCCACCCCACCTGGGAGCAGCTCGCCGTCGCAGTTGTCGTCGTGGCCGTTGCACAGCTCTTCGTTGCCCGGGTTGACGGGTCCGTTCCTGTCATCGCAGTCCCCGTCGCAGGTCGACCAGCCGTCGTTGTCCTGGTCCAGGGTCTCCACGGTCGGATCGTGGTCGTCGCAGTCTCCCTCGCAGGTCGGACAATGGTCCCCGTCGAAGTCCGACCAGTTGAGTTCGGGATCGGTGTCGTCGCAGTCGAGGTCTTCCGGCCAGCCGTCGCCGTCCTGGTCGGGGGCGACGTAGTCGTCGTCGTCGTCGTCGGGCTCCCAGCCGCAGCGATCCCCCCGGAACAGGCACGACGAGGTGCACGTGGCCGCCGCCAACGCGAGTCCGGCCGCCAACCACGTCAGACGGCGCTGGGTTCTGTTCCTGGTCACGGATTCGGTCTCTCCCCGATCCGATGCTATCAACGACCCCAAGACCTCCCAAAGACATTCCGGGTGCCTGGTCGAGCGTGACGGGTCCAGGGCTGATGTCCGGATCGGCGCAAAGCGCCGAGGAAGAGCGTTCCCTCGCGTTCATCTGCGGTTTCAATTCCCCGCTCGGATCTCCGCGTGCAGCTCGTCGCGTAACCCCGCGATCGCTTCCATGACCCGGTCCACGATCGCCTGACAGGTCTCCTTGGAGCCTTCCTGGTCGAAGAGGTCGTCCATGGGGATCGGCTCGCCGAAGACGATGTGTGCCTCCTGGCCGGCCCTGAGGAAGGGCTTGCGGCGCAGCAGGATCTTGTCGAAGCCTTCGAGGTAGACGGGGACGACCATGGGCTGGGCGTCGTGGACGAGGCGGCCGACGCCGACCTTGCCCTTGCCCAGCGTGCCGTCCTTGGAGCGGGTGCCTTCGGGGAACAGCAGGACGCTGTCGCCGCTGCGGAGGAGCTCCTCGATGAGGCTGATGGCGCGCATGTCGCGCTCACCGCGGCGTACGGGGAAGCTCTTGAAGGCGGTCAAGGCGGTGTAGGCCAGGCCCTGGGCGGTGTTCTTGTAGAACGCGGCCTTGGAGGGGAACCAGTAGGTGCGGGGGTAGGTGATCGTGCCGATGACCTGGCCGTCGAGCATGGAGATGTGGTTGCTCAGCAGGAAGAAGCCGGTGCCCCGCGGGGGCAGCCTGTCCTTGTGGTGGATCTTCGTGCGGTTGAGCCCGAACACCAGCGTGGCGTAGGAGGGGATCATGGCCGCGGCGACGGGGTAGTACAGCGCGTTGGCGAGGTGGTGGCGGTGGAGCCACTCGATGAGGCCGAAGACGCGGTTCACGGCCTCGGGGCTGTAGCTGTCCCGACGGCGGCTCTTCTTGGGTTCGGAGCTGTCGGTCATGGAGGGGTTATACACAAAAAAAGAGCCGGGACGGAAGACTCCGCCCCGGCTCTTTTGAGGACTATCGAACCGAGTCTACTAGGCGCTGTAGCCGAAGACCCAGATCGGCACCGTCACGTACTCACCCTCGAGGCCCGCGGCGGGCTCGAAGGCGTTGGACGAGGCGGCGAACAGGGTGCCCATGGCGG
>CAZLEO010000194.1:0-18756 GCA_964558555.1 uncultured Rickettsiales bacterium
CCTCGTCACCCTGTGCTGGGCCCACCACTCCATGGTCCACAAGGGCGTCATCCGGCTCAAACGGAAGAAGGACGGAGCCATCGAGGTCGATCGAGGTCCACGTGACGACCTCGGCCTCGTCCTGTCCATCTGGCGCGACCGGGCGCCCATCGAGTCGTACTACCTCGATGCGTTCAAGGGCGGACCGGGAGAGTGGTTCTGCATCGAGGGGTACTTCGGAAAGGACGTGGCCGAGGAGGCGAGAGCCAGAAAAGACGAACACGTGTTCGTCAAACCACCCCCCAGAGACGAACACGTGTTCGTCCGTCCGAAGGCCCCGAGACTGAAGTTCAAGCGCGGGAAGATGGTCTTCAGGTACGGGGACGACGAACGGCCGGCGCCGTTCTGGATGGAAAAACCCATACGCTGCTGAGTCGGAAGCTCCTCAGAGCCAGAACCAGGCGATCGCCATCCAGGCGAGCTGGAGGAGTGCGGCCGGGAAGACCGCGTAGAGAGCGGATGGGTGACGGATGGTCGGGGGTGGGGGGGGGTGGCGCCAGAGGGCCTCGGTGAAGGGTACGAGGATGGCGAGGGTGGTGCAGTGGATGCCGGAGAGGATCATCAGGCGGGTGACGATCCAGGGCCACTCGAAGCTTCGGCCGAGGGAGGCGTCGAGCCACTGGGTGCCGTACATGGGGTAGTGGGCGAGCTTGGGGGCGGCGATGGTGAGGACGAGGGCGGCGGAGAGGGCGAGGAGCCAGCAGGCGAGGACCTGCAGGGGGGTGCGGAGCCAGCCGGTGCCGAAGCGGGTGGCGAGGTGGCGGGAGGTGTGGTCGACGGCCCAGGCCGCGCCGAGGAAGGGGGCGGCGAAGGTCAGGGCGTGGGTGCCTTCTTCGAGGCGGATGCTGCCCTCGAAGAGGCCGAGGAAGGTCCAGAGGACGGCGATGGCGACGATGGGCAGGGGCAGGGCGTAGAACCACAGGCTGCGGCGGAAACCGTAGTCGAGGAGGCGGTGGCGGCCCTCGCGGAACGGGGGGACGAAGCACAGGACGAGGGCGTGGGCGAATACGAAGAAGGCGGCGGACGCGGAGATCCAGCCGTCGCCCACGTGCCAGTGATCCAGCAGGGCTCCCGCGCCCACGCCGAGGAGGAGGCCGATGGGGATCGGCACGAAGCGACGCCAGCCGAGGGGGCTCACAGGGTCCCCCGGTAGAGCTGGATGAGGAGGTCGGCGGCGAGGGCGGCGGGGTCGCCGGGGTCGCGGGGCTCCACGTCTGCGCCGGCGAGGGCGCGGGCAGCGGCAGCGAAGTTCGCCTCCATACCGTCGTCGTCGTCCGACCACGTGATCAGGTCCAGCTCGATGGCTGCGCGGATCTGGTCGAGCGTCTCGGGGGGAACATCCGAGGCACCCCCCATCTTCTCCAGCGCCTGGAGCTGCAGCACCAGGTCATGGGCGCTCTGGTTCGCGACCATGGTGGAGACCGAGATGGCGTAGCACCCGGGGCGGTACCGGGAACGCCAGAGCTGATACACGGCGCCGTCGTAGGCCTGGTGGAGGGCCCCGGCGACCGTCGGCGTCACCAGGCCGCTGAGCACGAGGTCGTCGGCCACGTACCGATGCCGGAGGATCAATCTCTGGTGCAGCGCGTGCGTGCAGGATTCGGCGAGGAAGTAGGGGGGACGGCCTCCGGCGAGGGAGGCGCTGCTGTAGGGCGTGTCGAGCTCGGAGAGGCGATCCCAGCAGCGACGCAGCCGGCGCCAGCGCAGGGAGGCGGGCTGGGCGGCGCGGCCGAGGAGGCCGGCCAGCGGGGCCGAGACGAGGATCACGCCGACGTTCCGCATGAAGCGGCGGCGATCGACCGGGTCCATGGTGTTTCCGACGGGCGCTGTAGGGGGAACCCGCGATGGCGCGGCGATGTTCCGAGATCAGCTGCCGCTGAAGGTCGCCTCGAAGACGCCGCCGGTGCCGGCGGGGAGGTTCAGGGTGAGGCCGGTGGCGTCGAACGCATCGTGGGGCTGGCCGTCGAGGAGGACGGACGTGAGCGACAGGTCGCCGGGCAGCGGGCGAAGGTGGACCTCGCGGACCTGGTCCGTCGCATCGAATCGATAGAACAGGGTCACCGGAGCGTCGTGGAGGTAGAGGCTGGCGTAGAGGTAGGTGTAGTACCCCAGCTCGACGCTGTGGTAGCCGGCCTTGAAGGCGTCGCCCTTGGTGGGGTCGGTGACGGCGAGGCCGTCGCGGCTGGTCCGGGAGAAGGTCTCGCCGTATTGCGGTTCGGCCAGGTGGGCGGCGTGGAACCCGAGGGACTCGTCGGCGACGCGGAGCAGGTCGGCCTGGAGGGACTCGTCGGCGACCAGGGGATGGAGGGTCAGGCCGGCCATGGCGCCCTGCTCGAGCACCCAGTAGACCTTCTCGTGGGACGTGATCTGGCCGGTGGACCAGTCGCACTCGTACAGGGGACCGCCGAAATCGTCGTCGTAGCCGCCGTGGTCCAGGGTGTCGCGGAACAGGGCGACGGCCGCGTCGAGGTAGGTGTCGTCGGGCTCGAGGCGGTGGGCGCGGCCGAGGCACCACGCGGTCTTGAGCACGTGCCCGGGCTGGCCGGTGGCGTACGAGGGGATGGGCGCCCAGTCGTCGTCGAGGACCTCGGGGAAGCCGAGCTGAGCGGCGTCGAGGCCGCCGGCGAGGTGTTCGGCCATCTGGTCGGCGAGCTCCAGGGCGCGCTCGCGGTGGGCCGGTTCGTCGCCCATCAAGGCCAGCGCCAGCCCATGGGTGGTGAACGCGTCCACGGTGGGCGTGAAGCCCTTGCCAGTGGGGTTCGACCAGTCGAGGTCGGCCTCGTCGAAGTACCCGCCGGAGTTCGGATCCCACAGCTCGTCGTCGATGGCGTCGCGGCCGTCATCGAGCCAGCCGCACCACGACTCGTCGCGGGTCGCCTCGCAGGTGGCGGCGAGCCCGAGCAACGCGTAGTGCTGGGCGAAGGACCACTTGAAGGTGTTGGGGTCCCAATCCTCGTACAGGACGACGGGATCGCCGAGCTCGTCCACGGCGAACAGCCAGCCGCCGTTCTCGTGGTCCCAGCCGTGCTCGACGAGGAACTGCAGCGCGTGCTCGGCGTGATCCAGGTAGGCCTCGTCGCCGGTGAGCATGAACGCCCGGGCGAAGCCATAGGCATCGCGAGACTGACCCACGAGGGACTTGGCGGTCTCGTCGCCGACGCTCCCGTCCACCTCCACGAAGCTGTGGAACCCGCCGTACTCGTCGTCGCGGGCCGCGGTCCAGAAGTCGGCGCAGTCCACGGCAAAGGCGGCCGCAGACCCGGGATCGGTGATGAACTCGCTGACCGGCGTGTAGGGGCCGCCCTCGTGCTCGATGGGATCGCGGTCGTCGGTGCAGCCGGAAATCAGGGCGAGGACGGTCAGAACGGACGCAGCAGCACGACCGCAGCGATCAGGATGAGCACGGCGATGATCCCGATGGGGATCGGGCCGTACATCACCCCGAGCCACTTGTGGAAGCGCAAGCGCCAGCGTGGCTGAACGAGCACCCATCGGCGTTCGTCGTCTCCGGACACGACCCCTACTCCAACCCTCTTCATGGAACCCTATCAAACGACTCGGCGATCGCGAAGCGAGAAGGGCCTTTCGCCCGCGCGCGCACAAGAGTAGGATGCCGCCCGCTAGAACGACGAGACCGAGCGGAGCCAAAATGGATGGAATCGCAATGGCAGTGGTCGTGGCAGCAGCGGTGATGGCGGGCCTGGGCCTGCTCACCTCGGGGATGCTGCTGGTCGCGGCGCGCAAGTTCTACGTCTTCGAAGACCCACGCATCGCCCAGATCGAAGACCTGCTCCCGGGGGCCAACTGCGGCGCCTGTGGGCTGCCGGGCTGCAAGGCCTACTCCGAGGCCCTGGTGCTCCAGGGTTCGGAGGCGGCGTGTCCGGCGGCCGGCGCGGACGTGATGGCCGACATCGGCAAGGTGCTGGGCAAGCAGCTGGAGGCGGGCACCCCGCTCAAGGCCGTGCTCCTGTGCGCGGGTCGCGACGACGTCGCGGCCCACCGAGGCATGTACGAGGGGCTGGAGGACTGCCGGGCCGCCCACCTGCTGGGCCTGGCCGAGAAGACCTGTCCCCACGGCTGCATGGGGCTGGGCACGTGCATCGAGGCCTGCCCCTTCGACGCCATCCGCAAGGACGACGGCATCATCACCGTGGACGAGCACAAGTGCACCGGCTGCGGCAACTGCCTCGAGGCCTGCCCGCGGGAGCTGTTCGAGCTCATCCCCGAGGGGCACCAGGTGCTGGTGGCCTGCAAGTCCCCGGACGGGGCCAAGATGGTCAAGGGGTACTGCAAGGTGGGCTGCGTGTCGTGCAAGGCGTGCATCCACAAGGTGGTCAAGGAGAAGGTCCGCGGCTGCCCCGAGGACGCCATCGCCTTCACCAACGGGGTGGCCGTCATCGACCACGAGAAGTGCACGCAGTGCTGGGAGTGTGTGGACATGTGCCGCACCGACACCATCATCCACGTCAACGAAGAGCTCCCCGCCAAGCAGGGTAGCCGGGAGGTGAGCGTCGCATGAGCCGTCTTACCTTCCGCAGCGGCGGGGTCCATCCGCCCACCCACAAGGAGCTGGCTCCCTCGGACAGCTACAGCGTGCTGCCCGTGCCGGACCTGCTCTCCATCCCCATGGCGCAGCACCTGGGGGCGCCCGCCAAGATCACGGTGAAGAAGAAGCAGGCGCTCGAGGCCGGCGACGTGATCGGCGAGCCCGCGGGTTTCGTCTCCACCTTCATCCACACGCCGATGGCCGGCACGGTCAAACCGCCGGGGCGCGTGGCCATGGGCGCTCTTCTGTGCGACGTGGTCAACGTGGCCACCGACAAGGAAGCGGCCCTGTGGGAGCTCGACCGCGACCCGGATCCGCTGGACCTGGATTCGGCGGACCCGGCCGCGCTCATCGAGAAGGTCAAGACCGCCGGCATCGTCGGCATGGGCGGCGCGACCTTCCCCACCCACGTCAAGCTGTCGCCCCCCAAGGACGTGAGCGTGGACGTGGTGCTGATCAACGGCGCCGAGTGCGAGCCGTACCTCACCGCCGACGACTGCCTGATGCGCAACCACCCGCGCGCCATCGTCGAGGGCACCCGCATCGCGATGAAGGCCCTGGGGGCCACGAAGGGCTACGTCGGCATCGAGGACAACAAGCCGCTGGCCGGCGAGGCCATGACCAAGGCGGCCGAGGCCTACCCGGACATCGACGTGGTCATGCTGCGCACCCAGTACCCGCAGGGGTCGGAGAAGCAGCTCATCGAGGCGTGCACGAAGCGCCGCGTGGCGCCGGGACAGCTGCCCTTCTCGGTGGGCTGCCTGGTGCAGAACGTGGGCACCGCGGCGGCCATGTACGAGGCCGTGGTCCACGACCGTCCCCTGGCGCGGCGGCTCGTCACGGTCAGCGGACGCGCCGTGAAGAACCCCGGCAACGTGCTCGCGCCCATCGGCGCGACGGCGCGCCAGCTGATCACCCACTGCGGCGGCATCAGCCAGGACGTGGCGGCGCTGGTGCTGGGGGGCCCGATGATGGGCCGCACCACCACCGACCTGGACAGCCCGATCACCAAGGGCACGTCCGGCATCCTGCTGCTGACCGCCGACGAGATCCCGGCCATGGCCGAGGACCCGTGCCTGCGCTGCGGCCGCTGCGTCTCGGCCTGCCCCATGGACCTGGTGCCGTGTCACCTGGAGAAGCTGGTCGGCCGGGGACGGTTCGAGGAGGCCGTGGACGCCATGGACTGCGTCGAATGTGGCTGCTGTAGCTACACCTGCCCGTCCAACCGCCGCCTGGTGCACCGCTTCCGGCTCGCCAAGTGGGAGATCGGACGCCAGCGGCGACGTGAACAGCTCAAGAAGGCCGCGGGATAGGGAGGAAGCCGTGTCGGACGACGATCTGAAGAAAGTCACCGAGGACGCGCCGGCTCCCGAGGAACCGGCGGCCGAGGAACCGGCGGCCGAGGAACCGGCGGCCGAGGAGAAGCCTCCGGCCGAGGAGAAGCGGGAGGCCGCCCCACCCAAGTCGAAACCCAAGCCCAAACCGAAGAAGAAGAAGGAGCCCGTGGTCGACGAGGACGCCAAACGCGTCGAGCGGGCCCTGCTGAAGTCCTCGCCACACAAGATGGGCACCGACTCGGTGCCGAAGATCATGTACACGGTGATCGTCGCGCTGCTGCCCGCGTCCGCGGCGGCGTGCTGGTTCTTCGGCATCAAGGCCCTGCTGATCATCCTGGGCTGCACGGCCCTGTGTGTCGGCCTCGAGTTCGGCATCCTGTGCCTGCGGCGGCCGCCCGCCGAGGCGTGGCGCAGCGCCACCGACGGTTCGGCGATCATCACCGGCATCCTGCTGGCCCTGAACCTGCCCTCCACCGCCCCGTGGTGGCTGGTGGTGGTGGGTTGCATCGTGGCCATCGTGCTGGGCAAGCAGACGTTCGGCGGGCTGGGCCAGAACCCGTTCAACCCCGCGCTGGTCGCTCGCGTGTTCCTGCTGCTGAGCTTCCCGGCCCACATGACCACCTGGGAGATCCCGGTGGACCGCTTCCTGCAGCTGGACGCGGTGACCGCGGCCACCCCGCTGGGCATCCTGACCACCGACGGCGTGGCCGCCCTGCAGGAGCAGGGGGTGAACTGGCTGCAGCTGCTGCTGGGCAACTGCGGCGGGTCGCTGGGCGAGGTCAGCGTCGTCGCGCTGCTGCTCGGCGGCGTGTACCTGCTGATCCGCAGGGTCATCACCTGGCACATCCCGGTGACCTACATCGTCGTGGTGGGGGCATTGACGGGCATCATGTGGCTCATCGATCCCTCGGCCTACGCCTCGCCGGTGTTCCACCTGGTGTCAGGCGGCCTGATGCTGGGCGCCTTCTTCATGGCCACGGACATGGTCACCTCGCCGGTGACGGCGCGCGGCATGCTCATCTTCGCGGTGGGCTGCGGTGTGATCACCGTGGCCATCCGCCTCTTCGGGTCGTTCCCCGAGGGCGTCAGCTTCGCCATCCTGGTGATGAACGGCGTCGTCCCGCTCATCGAACGCAAGACCCGACCACTGAAGTTCGGCGAGACACGCGCCAGCAGGAAGGAGGCCAAGGCCAATGGCTGAACCTGCAAACCAGGGACCCTCCAGCATCAGCCCGCTGCTCATCGTTCCGGTGGTGCTGATCACCATGTTCGCCGGTGTCGCGCTGGCGTTCGTCAACGCGGTCACCGCGGGCCCCATCGCGGCTTCGAAGAAGGCCGAGAAGGCCAACGCGCTGACCGAGGTGATGCCCAAGTTCGACAACGACCCGACCACCGACCTGCACACCAAGGAAGCCGGCGGCCAGCCGCTGGTGTTCTACGCCGGCCGCGATGCGTCCGAGGGCATCACCGGCTGGGGCATCGAGTCGGGCACCGAGACGGGCTACTCCGGCCTGCTGTCGCTGGTGTTCGGCATCGACGCCGACGGCAAGGTCCAGGGCATGCGCATGCTGGAGATGCGCGAGACGCCGGGGCTGGGCACCAAGGTCGGCGACGCCGACTACATCGAGCAGTACGTGGGCAAGGGCCTGGACGACTTCGACTTCCGCGTCCTCAAGGACGGCGGCCAGGTGGAGGCCATCTCCGGCGCCACCATCACCAGCCGCGCGGTGAGCCTGTGTATCACCCAGGGGCTGGAGGAGTACGAGAAGTCGTTCAAGGGCATGAATCCACCACCGGCGACCGTCGAGGAAGCTGCACCGGCCGAGCCTGCCGCGGCCGAGAAGGGGGGTGAGTGATGGCCACCGAGAGTGTCGGCACGATCATCACCCGCGGGCTGTGGTCCGAGAACCCGGTCCTGAAGCACCTGCTGGGCCTGTGCCCGGCGCTGGCCGTGACCACCACGGCCATGGACGGCCTGGGCATGGGCGCGTGCACCACCTTCGTGCTGGTGTGCTCCAACACGGTGGTGTCGCTGCTGCGCAAGGTCATCCCGTCGCGCATGCGGCTGCCGTGCTTCATCGTGGTCATCGCCTCGTTCGTGACCATCGTGGACCTGTTCGTCCAGGGCTTCGCCTACTCGTTGTCCAAGAGCCTGGGGCTGTTCATCCCCCTGATCGTGGTCAACTGCGTCATCCTCGGCCGCGCCGAGGCGTTCGCGTCCAAGAACCCCACCTGGAAGGCCGTGCTCGACGGCATCGGCGTGGGCGTGGGCTTCACCCTGACGCTGGCGGCCATGGGCTGCGTGCGGGAGCTGCTGGGGAACGGCTCGGTGTTCGGGATCTCGCTGTTCGGCGAGAACTTCGCGCCGCTGATCGTGATGATCCTGCCTCCAGGGGCGTTCCTCACGCTGGGGTACTTCATCGCACTTCAGGTGCGGATCGACCGAAGGAGGGCAGCCCGATGAGTGCTGGCGCGATCTTCCTGATGGTCCTGGGCGCGATCCTCGTCAACAACGTGGTGTTCGCGCGCTTCCTGGGCATCTGCCCTTACCTCGGTGTCTCCACCAAGATCGACACCGCCCTGGGCATGAGCGGCGCGGTGGTGTTCGTCATGACCCTGGCCGTGGCGGTCACCTGGCCGCTGCAGCGCCTGGTGCTCGAGCCGCTGGGGCTCGGTTACCTGCGCACCATCGCCTTCATCCTGATCATCGCCTCGCTGGTCCAGCTGGTGGAGATCGTGATGAAGAAGCTGGCCAAGAACCTGTTCGACGCCCTGGGCATCTTCCTGCCGCTGATCACCACGAACTGCGCCATCCTGGGTGTGGCGATCCTCTCGCTGACCGAGTCCCTGCCGGGCTCCAACTACCTCATGGCGCTGCTGTACGGCTTCGCCTCGGCGCTGGGCTTCACCATGGCGCTGGTCATCTTCGCCGGGCTGCGCGAGCACATGGAGCTGTACGACATCCCCGAGGACTTCAAGGGTGTGCCCATCGCGCTGATCACGGCGGGCATCCTGGCCATGGGGTTCATGGGCTTCGCCGGCCTGGGCGGCTGATCACCACGCTGCCGTGACTCGCCTCCTACCGATGGCCGCGCTGCTCTGGCTCGCGGCCGCACCTGCGGCTGCCGAGGCCCCGGTCCCGGACGAGACCTGCCGCGCCGAGCTGACGGCCATGGGGGGTATCCCCATCCTGCTGAGCGCGTCGGGCCTGCCGTGCGACCGCTTCGACGCGGTGGTGCGGGGGTTCGCCGGGGAGATCCAGGCGCTGGAGCGGATGATGAGCGCCCACACGGCCGAGGGCACGGTGGCGACCATCAATCGCGGCGGCATCGACGGCGGCCCCTGCCCGCGGGAGCTGGCCGAGGTGCTGCGCATGGCCGCGGCGGCGTCGGAGGCCACCGACGGGGGCTTCGACATCACCGTGCGGCCGCTGCTGCAGGCGTGGAAGCGCGCCGCGAAGGAGGGGCGGCTGGCCACGGACGAGGAGATCGCCGAGGCGCTGAAGCTCGTCAGCTGGCGCAGCGTCGAGATCGAGGAGGACCGCGTCCGCATCACCCGCCCCGGCGTCTCCATCGACCTCGGGGGCATCGCCAAGGGGTACTTCGGCGACGTGGCCATCCGCCGCCTGCGAGGGGCCGGCGCCACCCGCTGCATCGCAGACATCGGCGCGGATCTGGTCACCTGGCGCGCCGAGGACACGCGCGAGTTCGAGGTGGGCATCCGCAACCCCTGGGGCGAGGGCCTGATGGGGGTGCTGACCGTGCCCGGCGGTGCCGTGGTCACCAGCGGCGACTACGAACGCTTCTTTGCCGTGGGCGACCGCCACATCTGCCACATCGTCGATCCGCGCACCGGCGCCCCTGTCGAGGGTATGCAGTCGGTGACCGTCCTCGCCCCCAGCGGCACCGAGGCCGACGCCCTGGCCACCGGCATCTTCGTGCTGGGCTTCGACGCGGGTTCGGCCCTGGTTGAGTCGCGCACCGACCTCGAAGCCGTGATCGTCGGGGCCGCTGCCAAAGGCAGCGAGGAGCGCCGGATCTTCGTGTCCTCGGGGCTCGCCGATCGCTTCCGCTGGGCCGAGGACGTTGTGAGGCAGTAGTCGACGGTCGACGGTCGACTGTCAACGGTTCTGGTCGACGGTTTGCTGGTCGACGGTTCTGGTCGGCGCTTCCTCGTCCGAAGAACCGTCGACCGCCCAGCCGTCGACCCAAACCGTCAACCGTCGACTGTCAACCGTCGACCCTTTCCCCACTCCCATACGCGCGTTCCACTTGACACCACCCCTGGACGGGCGGAACCATCGCCCTGTGCACCGTCTGGCAGGCCTCCTCCCCTCGCTGGGATTCCTCGACGAGGGCCAAAGAGCGCTCCTGTGGCTGGGGATTGCCCTTCTCCAGGCCCTGTTCGTCGCCCTGCTGCTCATCGAACCGATGCTGGCGCTGGCCCTGGTCCTGGGCATCCTCGGCTTCGTGCTGGCGCTGCGCTATCCGGTCGTCGCCGCGGTCGCGGTGATGGCGGCCCGCCTGGCGGCCAACCGGTCCCTCTCGCTCAAGGTGGGGCCGATGTTCCTGGGGATCTTCGAGCCCCTGTACGTCATGGCCTTCATCGCCATCCTGTTGCGCACGGTGCAGTCGCGCAAGAACCTGCTGCAGCCCTTCCCCGCCTGGCAACTGATGGCCGGGCTGGTGGTGTGGATCGCCATCGGTCTGACCTGGTCGTCGAACACCGGCGAGGGGATCGTCGTGCTGATCCGCATCACCTACGAGGTGGGGCTGGTGTGGCTGCTGGCGAGCATGCTGCGCACGCCCGAGCGGTTCCAGGGGGCCATCTGGACGTGGCTGCTGGTGGGCTCGGTGCTCGGCGTGGCCGGGATCTTCGCGGGCACCGTCGGCGGCGCGTCGGCCAT
This sequence comes from uncultured Rickettsiales bacterium, assembly GCA_964558555.1. Lineage (GTDB taxonomy): Bacteria > Myxococcota_A > UBA796 > UBA9615 > CAYRNR01 > CAYRNR01. Next base: position 10,829 of record CAZLEO010000194.1, read on the forward strand.
CTACGGGGACGTGGCGTTCCAGTCCATGAGCGCCGGGGGTCGGTACGGCGGCCTCGGCCAGCACCCCAACTGGTTCGGCATGTCCATGGCCTTCGGCATCAACCCGGCGTTCGCCATGGCCTACGCCGAGCGCAACCGCTGGCGACGCCTGCTGCTGCTGGGCATCGCCCTGACGTTGCTGATCGCGGCCATGAGCACCGGCAGCCGCGGCGCGGTCTGGGGGACTGGGGTCGGCAGCCTGTTCCTGGCGCTGAACAGCCGGGCGCTGCGGCGCTTCCTGATCCGCTACTGGGTGATCATCGCCCTGGTGTTCGTCGCGGGCCTGCTCATCGGCGCCGGACCGCTGACCTCGGCGTTCTACCGGGTGCTGACCCGCGGCATCGACACCTTCTGGCAGGGCAACACGCGGTTCTCCAACTGGGCGGCCTGTGTCGGCATGTTCACCGAGACGTTCGGACTGGGCATAGGCACCGGTGGGTACACCGCCGTCCTGCCGCGGTTCAACGAGCGCCTGCTGCTCAGCGACAGCGCCTACCCACACGGCATCGGCTGGGAGGTGCTGGCCCACTGGGGCGCCGTGGGCTTCGGCCTGCTCGTGGCCATCGGCGTGGTCGTGGCCAAGCGATACCACGCCGCGGTCAAGGCGGTCCGGGGCACGCAGCTGGAGTTCTGGCTCATCGGCATGGCCGCCGCCGTGGTGGGCTACTGGGCCCACTCCCTGGTGGAGTTCCACCTCATCGACAAGCCGTTCTGGGCGTTCTTCGGGGTGGCCCTGGGCCTGCTCGTGGCGGTGGAGAACGTGGCGAAGAACCCCGAGCTGCTCGATCGGTTCCGGCTGGACCGGAGCGAGGAGGACACATGACGGGGCCGCTGAGGCTGCTGGTCCCGGCGCTGATGGCGCTGCTGTGGATCACCGGCTGCGACGACACCGGGGACCCCCAGGACGATGACGTCATCGGCGACGACGACGACGTCATCGGCGACGACGACGACACGGCCGTGGACTACACCCACGAGCTGTTCGATCCCGACCACGTGGTGCAGGTCCACGTGGAGATCGACCCCGACGACGCGGCTTCCCTGGCCGCCGAGACGACGTCCATCCTCGATCTGGTCGTGGGGGAGGACTGCCTCGACGCGCCGCTGGGCGCCCAGTACACCTGGTTCACCTGCGACGTGACCGTGGACGGCACCCTCGTCGAGGACGTGGGCATCCGCAAGAAGGGCCTGATCGGCTCGCTGAGCGAGACCAAGCCCGGCATCAAGCTCAAGTTCGACAAGTGGGTCGACGGCCAGCTCCTGCACGGGGTGGAGCGGATGACGCTGAACAACAGCATCTCCGACCCGTCGCTGATGCGGCAGTGCCTGGGCTACGCCCTGTTCGACGACGCAGGGATCGCGTCGCCGCGCTGCAACTTCGCCCACGTGACCGTCAACGAGTTCGACCTGGGGATCTACGTCAACGTGGAGCCGGTGAAGAAGGACTTCCTGCGGCGCCACTACGACGACGAGGACGGCGATCTGTACGAGGGCACCCTGAGCGACTTCCGCGACGGCTGGGTCGGCACCTTCGAGCCCAAGACCTCGGACACGGACCCGGATCACGAATGCCTGCACGAGGTGGTGGAGGCCCTGGACTCGCCCGACGGTGAGCTCGAGGCGGCGCTCGAGCCGCTGCTGGACGTGGACGCGTTCCTGACGTTCTGGGCCATGGAGGTGCTGGTCGCCCACCTGGACGGCTACGCGGGCAACACCAACAACTACTTCGTCTACCACGACCCGGACACGGACCTGCTCACCTTCCTGCCGTGGGGCATCGACGCCATCTTCCACCACTGGGAGGTCTGGGGCTTCGACACCGCCGACGCGGTGCTGGCCAACGGCAACCTGACCAACCGCCTGTTCTTCCACGACGACCTGCAGGCGGCCTACCTCCAGCGCCTCGACGCGCTGCTGGACGAGGTCTGGGACGAGGACGCGCTGCTCGACGAGATCGACCGCATGGAGACGGTGGTGGCCGCGGACGCCCTGTACGATCCCTGGTTCGAGGGCTCGGTCGAGGAGCTGCGCGAGTTCGTGCTGACGCGACGGGAGACCATCGAGGCCTCGCTGGACGAGGGCCCCGAGTGGGAGCTGGAGCTGCCAGGACCGCCGTGCATGGTGGACGTGGGCGAGCTCGACGTCACGTTCGACACCACCTGGGGCACGCTGGAGACGCCGGACCCGCTGGGTACGGGCAGCGGCACGATCCAGGGCACCTGGTACGGCGGTGACCTGCCGCCCGTGGCGGGAGGCGCCATCGCCGGGGAGTACTCCGGCCAGGCGCTGGTCGCGACGCTGGGCATGGCCTCGGACACCGAGGTCGTCGAGGGCGCCATCCTCTTCGAGCTGTCGGCCATGACCCCCGACACCTACTTCATCGACCTGGGGATGCGCGTGGGCTACTACATGACCCTCGACATGGAGACGCAGACCGACTTCCAGTTCCAGGCCTATGTGGCGGACGGGGACCTGGTGCTGGACGAGGCCACCGCCGTCTCCGGGTCTGCCATCAGCGGCTCGTTCTCCGGCGAACTACTCGTGCCGGTGGAGAAGGTCCAGCACGGCGCCGCCCCCCCGCCGCTACCCCGCGTCGTCCCGCCCGATCCGCGCACAACGATCCAACCACGCTGAAGGACAATCGTATGGCTTCCGGTTCCAAGGTCGCCGTGGGCGCCGCCATCGCCGGCAACTCCGCGGTGATGACCGCAAAGTTCGTCGCCTTCCTGGTCACCGGCTCGGCCGCCATGCTGTCCGAGGCGCTGCATTCGCTGGCCGACACCCTCAACCAGATCCTGCTCATGGTGGGCATCGTGCGATCCTCGCGCGACGCCGACCGCCGCTTCCCGTTCGGCTACGGCGCCGAGCGAGCGGTCTGGGCGCTCATGTCCGCCGTCGGCATCTTCTTCCTCGGCGCCGGCGTCACCGTCTACCACGGCATCTCCAGCCTGCTGCACCCGCACCACATCGAGGAGCTCGGCTGGGCCTTCGGCGTGCTCGCCGTCTCCTTCGTCATCGAGGGTTACATCCTCTACGTGGCCATCAAGAACGTGCGCAAGGAGGCCGACGGCAAGCCGTTCCTGCGCTACCTACGCGCCGAGGCCGATCCCACGGGCGTCGCCGTGATCATGGAGGACGCCGCCGCCTGTCTGGGTATCCTCATCGCCGCCACCGGCATCTTGCTGACCAAGTTGACCGGCGTGGCCATGTGGGACGCCATCGCGTCCATCACCATCGGCGTGCTGCTCGGCGCCGTGGCCATCTGGCTCATCGCCCGCAACAAGGACCTGCTGGTGGGCCCGGCCATCCCCAAGGACGCACGCCAGCGCATCGAGGCCATCCTCGAGCGCAACCCGGCCGTGGAGAAGATCGTCCACCTGCGCACGCGCGTGCTCGATCCCCACACCTACCGCGTCGCCGCCGACCTGGAGTTCGAGGGCGAGGTGCTCGCAAAGAAGCTCGAGCCCAGCCTGGAGAAGGCCTGGGAGGAGATCGAGACCTACGAGGACTTCCGCAAGTTCGCCGCCGTGTTCGCCGACGACGTGGTCGAACAGCTCGGCGACGAGGTGGACGCGATCGAGAAGCAGATCCGGGACACGTTGCCGCAGGCGCGGTATCTGGATATCGAGACGGAGTGATCGGAGGGGGCCGAGTGGGCTTCTCTGATACGCTTCGTGCGAAAGGGGAGTTTTCCTCATGCGATATCTGTTCCTCACGTTCGTCGCTCCGTTGATCCTCTCCGCCTGCGCGGTGATCGAGGGGGACAACCCGGGCGAGTGCTCCGATGGCGCGGACAACGACCAGGACGGCTATTACGACTGCGACGACCCCGACTGTTTCGGCGCACCGGATTGCGACGAGGGCATCGAGGACGACGACGATTCGGGCGCGGGTGACGACGACGACGCGGCCGACGACGATGTGGCCGACGACGACACCAGCGACGATGACGACGACACCGGGCCGGGCGACGACGACGACACCGGGCCGGGCGACGACGACGACACCGGAACGGGTGACGACGACGACACCACCCCACCGGAGGACGCCGACGGCGATGGGTGGACCGTCGCCGACGGGGACTGTGACGACGCCGATCCGTGGGTGTACCCCGGAGCCTTGGAGCTCTGCGACGGCCAGGACAACGACTGCGATCCCTCCACGGTGGAGATCACCGACGACGACGGGGACGGGGCGTCCCTGTGCGAGGGCGACTGCGATGACAGCGACGCCTTGATCGGCCCGGCGGCCGCCGAGCTCTGCGATGGCGTCGACAACGACTGCGACGGCTCCGTGGACGAGGACTGCGTCGCGTGCGACCGCCGTGTCCCCGCCGACTACCCGAGCGTGGCCGAGGCCATGGAGGAGGCGGACGATCACGACGTGATCTGCGTCGACCCGGGGACGTACCTCGACGAGATCCCGTTCGAGGGCCGTGCCATCCACGTGCTGGGGCTGGGGGGCCCCGAACAGACCGTGATCGACGCCGGCGGCAGCGGGTCGGTGGTGCAGTTCAGCGAGGGCGAGGAGGCGGACACGATCCTGCAGGGCTTCACCCTGACCGGGGGCAGCGCCACCTATGGCGGGGGCGTCTACCTCAGCCACGCGTCTCCCACCCTCATCGACGTCGTCATCACGGGCTGCTCGGCGGGCCTGATGGGGGGTGGGATGGACCTGACGTCGTCCGATCCCGTGCTCGAGAACGTCGTCATCACCGGGAACACCAGCACGATGTTCGGCGGTGGGATGACCCTGTACGGCTCGTCGCCGGTGATGACCGGGGGGGCCCTGCTGAGCAACGACGCCTACGCCGGCGGCGCGGTGTACGCCAACGAGGGATCGTCGCCGACGATGACCCAGGTGACCGTGGCCGGCAACACGGCCCTGGACGGCGCGGGACTGTACCTGTACGAGGCGTATCCGGTCCTCGAACACGTGGCCATCGTCGGGAACCAGGCCAGCGGCGGCGGTGGCGGCATCCTCACGGTGATGGGAGCCGAACCCGTGATGACCCACGTGGCCGTCCTCGGGAACACGGCTGGCGATGCCGGCGGGGGACTGTACCTGTACGCCACGGGCGCAGAGATGACCCAGGTCGTGGTGGCGGCCAACCAGGCCACCTGGGGAGCGGGCATCTACGTGAGCGGTTCAGCGTCACCGTCGCTGACCAACGTCGTCGTCACCGGCAACGAGGCCACCGACTCTGGGGGCGGCATCTACGCGGATCCGGGCCCGCCCTTGCTCGCCTACAGCGACGTCTGGGGGAACCTCCCCGAGGACTACCTCGGCATGACCGATCCCACGGGCACCGATGGCAACCTGGCCGAGAATCCGCGGTTCATGGACACCACCGATCCCGATCCCGCGGCCTGGGATCTCCACCTGAGGGTGAACTCGCCGCTGCTCGATGGAGGCTCGGCGCTGTATCTCGATCCCGACGGGAGCGACAGCGACATCGGCGTCCTGGGCGGACCGGCCGCCGGCGGCTGGGACCTCGACGGCGACGGCTATCCGCTGTGGTGGCAGCCCGGGGAATACGACCACGGCACGTACCCGGGGCAGGGCTGGGACTGCGACGATCTCGATGCGACGGTGCACCCCGGGCGCGGCTGCTGACGGCTCAGGCCTCGTCGGCGTCGGACAAGCTGTCGATCCACCCCCTCGGCCACACCGTGGTGATCAACAACGCGGGATCCTGCCCGCGAGGCGGTCAGCCGACCGCGACCGTCCGAAGAATCAGGAACAGTCGATCGGGCAGTTGGCGGCGCTCTCGCCGACGGGCTCGCAGGTGCCGTTGCCGCAGCAGTAGCGCAAGGTGGGCTTGCCGCCGGTGCGGCCCGGGCAGTCGGCCTCGCAGGAGTAGCAGTCCTCGCCGGCGTCGCAGGTGCCGTTGCCGCACAGGGAGATGGTGCCGCCGCGGGGTGAGGCGGGGGAGGTGACGGAGAGGTCGGCGTCGGTGTCGGTGTCCACGTAGGGATCGGCGCGCTCGATGGAGTCGCCGATGCCGGCGGCCACGTTCCAGCCGGGCACGAAACCTTCCCAGGCGACGAAGTCCACCTCGACCGCGCCGTCGGAGAGGCTGAGGGAGTCGCCGTCGTTGTTCAATCCCAGGGACAGCCCGCTCACGTCGGGGTCCAGACCGTACAGACCGGCGAAGCCGGAGGCGTTACGGGCGATGCTGAGGTACGCGTCCGCCTCGATCACCGTGCCCGCGGGGATGCTCCACGTGCCGGCGTTGTCCGTGAGGGTCCAGCCGTCCAGGGGCACGGCCGCTGCCGTGGGGTTGAACAGATCGACGAACTCCTCGAGGGCGTCGTCGCCCGGCGTGTCGTAGCCCACCTGGGCGATCACCACGTCTGCGGCGCCGCCGCCACACTGGGGATCGTCGCCGTCGGTGGCGCCGTCGCAGTCGTCGTCGATGCCGTTGTCGCAGACCTCGTCCACGGGGTAGACCGCGCCCTGGCAGGTGTCCCACATGCCGGCGGTGCAGGGGCGCGCGCCGGACTCGCAAGCGCCCACGTCCGTGTCGCCACAGACGCGCGTCTGGCCCGCCGTACACACGGCGTCGCCGTTGACGGTGTAGGCGATGCCGTCGGCGAGGATGGCCAGGTCCCCGTCGAGGTCGGTGCGGTAGATGGTGGCCTGGTAGTCGGTCAGGCGGTCCAGGACGATCTGGTCGGGGTGATCGTAGGGATTGCCGTTGCCCACGGAGATCAACGCCGTGTACGGGTCCATGACGTCCAGCAGGGCCGCGGAGGTGGAGTCGTCGGCGCCGTGGTGGTGGACCTTGTACACGTTGACGTAGCCCGGATCGAAGGACGCCTCGCAGGAGGCCTCGCAGTCCCCTCCGAACAGGAACGCCAGGTCGTCGTGGGCCAGGCGGATGACGACGGAGTTGTTGTTCTCCTCGGCAGAGCCGATGTCTCCGTGGAGCACCTCGACCACCGTGGAGGGGCCGAGGTCGATCAGATCGCTCGGCCCCACGGTGACGCGGCGCCCGTCCGTGGCCGCCACGTAGCTGTCGTACTCGGACGACGCGTAGCTGCCGCCGTGGTCGAAGCAGGCCGCCACGGCGGGATAGTCCCCAAGGACACCGTCCATGCCGCCCACGTGATCGGCGTGGAAGTGCGAGACCAGCGTGTAGTCGATCTCGGTGATGCCCAGGGAGCCCAGGTACGACGCGATGTTCGGGGGCTGGCCGGACGTGCCCGCGTCGATGAGCATGACGAAGCCATCCGGGGAGATGACGAGGATGGAGTCGCCCTGGCCCACGTCGATGGCGTGGATCTCGCGGTCGCCGGGGGCCCCGGCCGGCCAGGCCCAGTGGCCGGCGCCCGCGCCCGGGCCGGCCGCGTCGTCCGCGCCGTCACACTCCTCGTAGCCCTCGGCCACACCGTCGCCGCACTGGGCCGGGCCGCCACCGCAGCCCGAGGTGTCGAAGGTGCAGTCCCCCGCACAGGCGAGGGTGCCGCTGCCCAGCCCGAGGGACTCGCAGGTCTGCCCGGCGAGGTCGCCGCCGTCGCACTCCTCGCCGCCGCGCACCTTACCGTCGCCGCAATAAGGCCGGGCGCCGTACGCTGTCGTGGGGATCAGGGTCAATCCGAGGAACACCAGACCGAGCCAACGCGTCGTCATCTGCAAGCCTCCGCAGTCCAGCCGCGTTCCGTTCTATGCGCTGTCCGGTGTCGAAGGCAAGGCCAGCGGCCGTGAAGGAGGACTCAGCGGCGGCGCAGCCACCCCAGGACGGCCAGCAGCAGCACCGCAGACGGGCCACGCGATCCCGCGCCGGTGCGGCACTCGCAATCACCCGGGCCGTCCACCTCGCCGCCGGGCGCGGAGTCGTCGTCGTCCGTGGATGCGTCGTCGTCGTCGTCGGACACGTCGTCGTC
>CAZLEO010000195.1:0-11344 GCA_964558555.1 uncultured Rickettsiales bacterium
ATGGGCAGCCCCTCGTCGGCGATGTCGTCGCAGTCGTTGTCGAGGTGGTCGCAGACCTCGGGGTTGCCGGGGAACCGGGTCGGATCGGTGTCATCGCAGTCGCCGCCGCACTCGCTGTACCCGTCGCCGTCGTCGTCGATCTCCTGGGGGTCGTTCGCGCCGTCGCAGTTGTTGTCCAGCACCCCGTCGCAGACCTCGGACGCGCCGGGGTGGACCGCGGCGTTGGCGTCGTCGCAGTCGCCCGCGACCGTGACCTGGTAGTCGCCGTTGGGACCACACCAGCACTCGCTCGCGCCGGTCAGGCCGTACCCGTCCCCGTCGGCATCGAGGAAGTAGTGCACGCAGCCCGCGGCGTTCTGATCCTCGTCCACGAGCCCGTCGCAGTCGTCGTCCACGCCGTTGCAGCTCTCGGCAACTCCCACGCACCCGCCCGGCGTGTAAGCGGCCAGCCCGTTGTGCCGCTGGATGGCGTGCAGGTGAGCCAGCCCCACCTCGTCGAGGTTGGCGGGATCGGCCAGCAGCTCCGCGTTGCCCGACCACACGTCGATGAAGGCCATCTCGTGGAGCTCCGCGGGCATGGCCGTGTTCACCAGCACGTAGAACCCCGCGTACTTGTTGCCCCGGTCGTAGGTCCCCAGGTGGTCGATCACCTCCTCTTGCACGCGGTGCGCCAGGTCGTCGGACGTGGTCCCGGCGGAGTAGGCGTAGGTCTCCGTCCCGTTCCCACCGCCGGCGTTGGTGTGGATGCTCATGAAGACGTCCACGCCCAGGCTGTTGGCGTAGTCGGTGCGCGCGGACAGGGACACGTACACATCGGTGTCGCGGGTCATGTAGACGGTCCAGCTGCCGCCCCCACCGCCGTCCGACGAGTCCTGGTCGAGCCAGTCGCGGAATGCCAGCGCGGCGGTGAGGTTGAGGTCGGCCTCCTCCAGGCCGTTGCCCACCGCGCCCGGGTCGCTCCCCCCGTGGCCGGCGTCGATGCACACGGTGCCGCACCAGGCCGGGGAAGCCACGACCGTCAGGAAGATCCCGACGATCGCCGCCGACGCGAGCGCACCCCGCTTCCACCGCGTTGCCATGGTCGCCCCCTGGCGAACCGACCGACACCTGGACACCTGTGTCTGTCGGACTCTATCACCTGCGGCGGGGGCACCCCAGCGTCGTGACTCCAGGGCCGCGGGGGGGATCGATCCCTAGGGTGCGTCCCTGGCGCACCTGAACCCCGAATAGAACGAGTCGTTCTCCACCGGCTTGTGGTGGCGCTCGGCGCTGCGCAGCTCGGCGAGCACGCAGTGGAAGCCGCCGCCGCGGAGGATCTTGTGCTCCCCGGTGGGCGGGCCAGTGGGATCGGTCTCGGGGGTGGGGGGGTAGGACTGGACGCCGTACCAGTCCGAGCACCACTCCCAGACGTTGCCGCTGATGTCGTACAGGCCGTAGGAGTTGGCCTCGTACGCACCCACGGGCGACGTGCCGATGTGGTCGTCGGTGTAGCCGGGGATGTGCTCCCAGCGGCCGTAGGCCTCCTGGGTCTCGTCGCCGACCACGTTGGCGTAGCGTGGTGGCGGCATGCGGTCGTCGCCCCAGGGGTAGATGGCGTCGTGGTTGCCGTCGCGCAGCACGTACTCGAACTCCGCCTCGGTGGGCAGGCGCTTGCCCTTGTGGCGGCAGTAGGCGTCCGCCTCGGCCCAGCTCACGCCGTTGACCGGGTGGGTCTTGCGATCGGCCTTGCCCCAGTTGCACAGGGGCTCCTCGTCGGGGTAGCGGGTGGGGCAGCTCGCCTCGGGCACGATGCCCGCCGCCACCGCCTCCTCGTACTGGGCCAGGGTGACCTCGTACTTGTCCATCTGGAACGACGAGACCGAGACCTGGTGGCGGGGGCGCTCGCAGATCCGCGCCTCGCTGTCGATGTCCACGGCCCCCAGCTGGTAGGTGCCCCCGGGGATCAGGATCATCTCCTCCTTGGGGGTGTTGGAGCCCTTGCGGCAGCCGGGCAGGGCGCCGACCGCGGCGATCAGCAGGATCACAGTCGCCAACTTCACTGGATCAACCTCATCCTCTCGTCCAACTGGAACGTCGGGCCCACGCGCGACGTCTGCAGGGCGTGGTCCTCGCACTGGTCGAGCCGGCGCAGGGTGTCCTCTGGGACCCGCAGGTCCACCTCGGCCCGGCCGCTCACGAACCGGTTCTTGCGCAGCACCGTCACCACCACCTCGGCGGGGATGCCGCTGCGCTGCTCGACCCAGCCCGCCACCTCGTCGGTGTTCGCGGCCACGTGCGCCACGGCGTCGGCCAGGGCCGCGTGGTAGGCCGCCTCGTCCGTGACGCGGCCGTCGTACAGGGCGGTCATGGACCAGAACGGGCTGGCCTGGACGATGCGCAGGCCGTGGTCCTGCTGGGCCTTGCTCAGCCACGGATCCCACAGCACGGCCGCGTCCGCGACTCCCGTGGTGACCGCCTCGATCGCGGATTCACCGATGCCACCGTGGCGGTCGGTCTGGATGTCGGTCCCGCGCGTCATCTGCGCGCTGGCCAGCCACTGGTCCAGCACCATCTCGGACGAGGCGCCGCCCAGCACCGCCACGGACTTGCCGCGCAGGTCGGCCAGCGCCTGGACGTCCGAGTCCGCGGGCACCACCAGGGCGATCTCGCCCAGCTCGCCGGGGCTGGCGGTCAGCGTCAGGCCCGGCAGCCGGTCCAGGTGGACCATGGCCGGGACCTCGCAGGTGAACGTGGCGTCGATGACCCCGCGGCTGCACGCCTCGTGCTGGTCCTTGCCGTGGGGGAAGTACGTCAGCTCGCCGGCCAGGCCGTGCCGGGCCAGCACGTCGGTGTTGCGCATCACCTCGCCCAGGGCACAGTGCAGCGGGGTCAGCGACGAGTAGCCGATGCGGACCAGCGACGCGTCGGAGTCGTCCGCAGGCGGCGGATCTGCGGGGGGTGCGCCCTCACGCGGCCCCACCAGCTGGACCACGGTCACGGCCACCAGGCACACCAGGGCGCCGATACCCAGGACCACGGCCATGGTGAGTGTTCGTCGGCTCATCTCTCGTCACCCGGAAGCGCTGCCGACCGCATCTTGACCGGCGACGGGTCCCCTCGCAAGTTCAGGATGGCGATCTCCGGCGGCGTGAACAGGCGGAGCGGCGCCACGGTGGTGCCCAGCCCACGGTTCACGAACAGCGTCGAGCCGTCCTTGCGGTACACACCGTCGATGTACCTCCGGCAGCCATGGGGCAACCACAGCGGGCCGATGCCCGGCAGGCGGATCTGGCCGCCGTGGCTGTGACCGGCCAGCACCAGGGCCACCCGCCCGGCCAGGGCGTCGAACAGGTCCGGCCGGTGGACCAGGACCACCACGGGCCGGTCCGGGTCCGCCCCGGCGAGGGCCTCGTCCAGATCCGGGTGACCGCCCTCGGGATCGTCCAGCCCTGCCAGGGTGATCGACCGACCGCCCAGATCCACCCGGACCGACTCGTTGATCAGCGGCGTGATCCCCGCGTCGCGGCAGAACTCCTCGAACCGCGCGCGCACGATGCCGCACGAGTTCTCCCACCCGCCCCGCACCGCGAACCACCCACCCCGCGGCTGCGGCAGGCGGCGCAGCGCCTCGACCACCTCTGCCGTGCGAACGCCCTTGTAGACGAAGTCGCCGGTGATCACGCCCGCCGCGTGCTCCTCCACCCCCGCCCGCTGAACCGCCCGCAGCACGCGCCGCGTCCGACGGTCGTCCCCCACGAAGTGGAAGTCCGACAGGTGCACCAGGCTCGCGCGGTGCTCCGCCGGCCAGCCCGGCACTGTCAGGTCCACCTCCCGCACACCGATCCGCCGCGGCTCCACATACCGCGCGTACAGCAGCACGCTGCCCCCAGGCAGCACCGCCATCGCCGGCAGGAACACCGCCGGCGTCCACCACAGGGGCCGGCTCAGCAGCCACGTCCACGGCGTGTACGGGACGCGCGTCTCGTCGGGGGGTGGGTAGGAGCGGGCCACGGCTCTACTGTAACGCTTCCGGAGGCCAGTTCCACCCGCTCCCCCCTCCACCTCCACTTCCACGCCCACTTCCACGTCCACTTCCCCCTCACCTCCACTTCCCCCTCCACCTCCACTTCCCCAACCGCGTTCGCCCGCCTGGCGGGTAGACCAGCCTCCAACTTGCGCTCAGCGCAAATTGGAGTCGAGTCTGGTGGGTAGACCGGCGAGTTTCTTGCGCTGAGCGCAAGTTCGGGGCTGGTCTGGTGGGCAGGCCGAGGGGGGCTGAACGGCGGACGAAGACTGCGACGACCGCGACGCAGAGACGTATCCCGGACACGGGTGGTGAGCCCGGCAGGACGCCCCGACACGCCCACCCGAGGCATAATGACGAGGTGCCAGCCTCTTCGACGAGACCGACCCCAGTCGCCCGCGGAGCCGCCGTTGCTGCGCTGTTGCTGGCCGCCGGCCTGCTCGCGATCCCGTCCGACGGCGCCCGCTCCCAGGAGAAGGTCGGCAACTGGAAGCCCGCGCACCGCCCCCCCGGCGCCACCGAACCCGACGGGCCGCCCCCGCCCACGCTCCCGGGCCTGACCCCGGCCGACGACGAGCGCATCGAGCTGCCCGCGGAGATGCGCGTCGCCGCGCTGTTCCGCCCCGAGAGCGGTCCCTGGGATCCCCAGGCGGCCCTCAAGCGCTGCGAGGCCGACGACTTCACGCAGGAGTCGCTGCCCGAGTTCCACCCCCACGTGGCGCCGGCGGGCCCGCACTACGTGGATCTGGGGTTCCTGTACTACGGCAACCTCACCTCGCCCTACCGCGAGGTGCTCACCGAGATGTCCGAGAACGACACCAAGTGCGCGCTGATGGAGACCGGCTGGGGCACCGCCGTGGTGCGCCGCATGATGGAGTACCCCCCCACCATCCGCCCCCCCAGCGAGCGCGAGGCCTACCGCCACCGCGTGGGCCGCGAGCGCGTCATCGCGTCGCTGAGCGCCGACGTCAACGGCCCCACCGACGGCGTCGTGCCCGGCGCCGGCGCCGCCCAGGGCACGCCCATGGTCCCGATGCGAGAGGGTCTGTACTGGGTCGGCTCCACCGACGCGGAGATCGACGAGCGCGTCGAGTACTTCAACCGCTACGTGGCCGAGCACATCGGCCCGGGCACCCGCGACCGCTACATCGACGAGATCCAGCGCCCCGTCCAGGTCGCCCCCTTCGCCATCGAGCGCACCGAGGTCACCGTGGACCAGTGGCGCGCCTTCGTCGAGGCCACCGGCTACCCCGCCCACGCAAAGTCCGTCGCCGCCGACCAGACCGGCGACTGGCCCGTGACCTGGGTCAGCGTCAAGGACGCCACCAACTACTGCCGCTGGGTCGGCCGCCGCCTCCCCACCGCCGACGAGTGGGAGTTCGCCGCCCGCGGCCCCGACTCACGCCGCTTCCCCTGGGGCGAGACCTACCCCGACGGCACCCGCGCCAACTTCTGCGACGCCTCGTGCGAGCACCCCTGGGGCACCCCCGACCACGACGACGGCCACACCTTCCGCGCACCGGTCGGCTCCTTCCCCGCCGGCGCCACCCCCGAAGGCCTCCTCGACATGGCCGGCAACGCCCGCGAGTGGTGCTCCGACCTGGTCCACGACGGCCGCGCCATGGTCAAGTCCGGCGGCTACGCCAACGCCTACGAGGACATGATCCCCGCCGACGTGCGCGCCAACGAGTGGTGGCTCCAGGCCCCGGACATCGGCTTCCGCTGTGTCGCAGACCTGGGCTGACCGCCGCCCCGGAACCTACGCGCTGGTCCTCCACGTCCCGCGAGACACCCGCCTGCGCGTCGGTGCCGGGGTTCGGCAGCACGGACTGTGGCTGCGCGGCTCACCTGTGGTACTTCCGCGAGCGGCCGCGGCGGCCAGGGGGCACGTAGGGCTTCAGGGCACGAGGGCCCCGTGGAGATCGGGATCCGAGTAGGTGTACAACCGGGACCAGACCACCAGGGGATGGGTGACCGTGGCGATGGCCGGCACGGCCGGGGTGATCTGCCTCTTCATGTTCCAGGACAGGGTGGTCTCCATACCGTCGACCAGTCCGTAGACCGAGATCTCCTGCGCGACGATGTCGGACAGGATGAGGTCGTCCTCCCACACCACGAGCCATCCCCCGGTCCCGTGGGCCATCACGTCGGGGTAGGGGTTCGAGTTGAGGGAGGCCTGGCGGAGCCGCACGTTCGACCCCAGCATCCCGCTGGCATTCGCCCGCTGCCCGCGGATCTGGTCATACGTGCCGTCGTCGAAGTGGTAGGCCACGTAGTACTCGCCGCCGTAGCTGCCCGCCACGGACGCCGACTGCTCGTCGTGGCCGGTGTTGGCGACGACGAACGTCGTACCCAGCGCCACCGACAGGCTGGCGTCCACGGTGAGCGGGCGCGCGTGCACGTCGCAGTCGCTGGCCGAGTACTGGTGGTCGTAGGTCACCAGGAATCCGGAGCTGTTGACGTCCGCGGCGATGACGGGCATGCCCTCGGTCTTCTCCGTGTAGGCCACCACGAACGCGTCCCCGGGTACACCGACGCCGCTGACCACGCGCCCCCGGATGTCGTGGTCGGTGGCGGAGTAGGCGTGCTCCCACACGACCACGTACTCGCCGTAGGTGTTGTCGTACGCCACCGACGGCTGGGTCTCGTCCCGCGAGTCGGTGGAGATCTGGAACGCGCTCCCCTGCAGGACGCCGGAACTGGACACCCGCTGGCCGTAGATGTCGTGATTGCTCGAGCCGTCGTCGCGCTCGAAGACCACCAGGAACTCGTCGTAGCCGTTGCTGGCCACCGCAGGCCGGCGCTCCCAGGCCGGGTCGCTCGAGAGATGGATGTCCGATCCGGTCTGGGTGCCGGCCTCGTCGAGTAGCGCCGCGAAGATGTCCGTGTTGGACCCGCTGAGTTGCCTCTCCCAGGTCAACAGGTAGACCCCGGAAGCGCCCGGCGTCGCCGCCGGGACGAAGGCCACGTCGGGATTGGCCTCGGGATCGTCGGTATCGAAGAGGGTGAAAGCTCCGGCCGCCGCGGGAACGACGAGCAGGGCGGACAGCACAAGACCACTGGCAAAACGTACAGGATTCATCTCGACCTCCTTTGGGGGGGGCATACACGGGGTGGGTGGAGGTTCTTACAGGGGTGAGTGCCTTTTTTTCGACCGCCGCTGCAGCCGGGGCCAGTGCGGTCCCTCAGGGGACCAGTGCCCCGTGGATGTCGAGATCCGTGCTGGAGTACCCGTGGGTCCAGACCACGAGGGGATTGCTGACGGTGGCGATGGCGGGCAGGGCCGGGGTCTGTTGCGATTTCGTGCTGGTGGACAGGGTGGTCCCCTGCCCGTCGACCAGGCCGTAGACCGAGATCTCCTGCGCGGTGATGTCGTTTGTGACGACCTCCCCGTCCCACACCACCAGCCACCCCCCGGTTCCATGGGCCATCACGTCGACCTTGGTTCTCCACTTGGCGGTGGTCGTGTGCAGCGTCTCGACCGCGCCCAGCATCCCGCTGGCATTGGCCCGCTGCCCGTGAACCCGATTCCACCAAGGGTTGGCGGACTGATAGGCCACGAAGTACTCGCCACCGTAACTACCGGCGACGGAAGCGAGGTACTCCCAGTCGGCGGTGTTCGCCACCGCGTACGCCGTGCCCTGCGTCACCGACCCGCTGGCGTCCACGGTGAGAGAGCGCGCGTGCAGGTCGAAGTCGTTATAGGAATACGTGTGTTCGTAGATCACCAGGAACCCGGAGCTGCTGATGTCCGCGGCGATGAAGGGGATCATGTCGTCCTTCTCCGAGTAGGCCACCACGAACTCCTGCCCCGGCACGCTGGCGCCGCTGACCACCCGACCGCGTATGTCGCGGTCGCTGACGGAGTAGTCATGCTCCCACACGACCACGTAGACGCCGTGGGTCGTGTCGTAGGCCACCGACGGACGGCACTCGAATCGTGAGTCGGTGGAGATCTTGAACGCACTGCCCTGCAGGACACCGCCGCTGGACACCCGCTGACCGTAGATGTTCTGGTCGCTGACGCTGTCTTCCCGCTCGTAGACGACCAGGAACTCGTCGTACCCGTTGCTGGCCACCACGGGGCCGGCCTCCCAGCTCAGGTCGCTGGCGAGATGGATGTCCGAGCCGATCTGGTTGCCGCTCTCGTCCAGCAGCGCCGCGAAGATGTCCTGTTCGCCCCAGCCCACCTCCCTCTCCCAGGTCAACAGGTAGGTCCCGCTGGCGCCCGGCGCGGCCGCAGGCACGAACGCCACGTCGGGATCGGACTCCCGATCGCCCGTCTCGAAGAGGGGGAACGCCGATGCCGCCACGGGAGCGGCGAGCAGGGCGGACAGCAACAGACCTTGGGCGAAGCGGAAAGGGTTCATCTCGACCTCCTTTGGGGGAGGTCTACACGGGGCGGAGTTGGGTTCTTACACGAGGTCCCGGAGTCCCTGCAGAATCCACCTCGGCTGAAACGACAGCGTCGTCCGAACGCCCGTCTCGAACGTGCAGTAGCAGCGGGTGTCGCGCACGCGGCGGCGGGTCTCGTCGGCGGCGCGGCCGTGCCAGATGGCGTCGAAATCGAAGCCGCTGGCGCGAAGATCACCCAGCGGTCGGTCGAGGATCTCGCAGGGATAGACGGTGCCGGTCTCGGAGATGACCGCGGTGAGGGTGCCGGCGACGCAGCGGTCGAGGCGGCGGCGGCCGCGATGGTGGTCGGCGATGATGTGGCGCTCGAGCTCGACGCGGCGAGCGAGGGCGCGGCGGATGCGGGAGTCGCCGGCGCGCTGCAGCTCGAGATCCTGGAGCTTCGCCGCGGCGCGACGGTAGGCGTCGAGGTCCACCTGTCCCCAGAAGGAGTCGTCGGCCGTGGTCTTGCGGATCAGGACCATGTCGAGCTGGGGGTGGCCCAGGTCCTCGGTGACGTAGCGCAGGGTCTCGTCGAAGTGGTGCTGGGTGACCGGCGAGAAGGTGAAGTTGAAACGGATGGCGAGGCCTGGGTGCTGCTCGGCGATGGGCTTCAGGGCTTCGTAGGTGGCCATCAGCTTGTCGAACACACCCGGGCCGCGGATGGCGTCGTGCTGCTCACCCACGCCGTCGATGGACAGCTGGATCTCGAGCGCCAGGTCGGGCACGGCCTCGAGCACGCGGCGGGCGTACTCCGCGACCCGGTCGGGGTACACGCCGGCCGTGGGCACGGTGATCTGTCGACAGCGGGCCCGCCCTCCGGCCATGGCCAGGGTGATCTCGGCCAGGTCGTCGCGCAGGAACGGCTCGCCGCCGGTGACGATGAGCTTGGGGATGGAGGGCAGCCGGCTCGCCAGGAGCTGGATCTCGTCCAGGGTGAGCTCCTCGTCGGCCCGAGCCGCCATGGCCTCGTCCCGGTAGAAGCAGTGGCCGCAGCTCAGCGGGCAGCGCGCGGTGACGAACAGGGTGAGGAACATGGGACGGCGCAGGGCCTTGCCCACGGCGCCCTCGGCCAGGTACCGCAGCGCGTAGGACGGTCCTGGGCTCACTTGCGGCCCCGCGCGCGCTGCAGCGCGGACAGGCCCATGCCGGCGAGGAAGGCGAATCCCTCGGCCGCCGACAGGGGGACCGAGGCCAGGGCTTCGGCCGTGCCGCGCTTGTTGAGGGTGAACCAGAAGAAGCGCGCGTTGGCCGCGCCGGTCAGGCCCACCGGTACCGCCCACAGGGGCAGGGCCAGGGGACCGGCGACCAGGGTCGCGCCGGCACACCCCAGCGCGGCCGCCGCCGCGGCCGTGTTGAGGGGGTAGCGCCGGTGCAGCACCGCGATGCCCGGGCTCTTGCGGACCACCGGCGCGTTGCTGCGGCAGATGCGCAGGAAGAAGTAGCCCACGTTGAAGCGGTGCTTGAGCAGGCCGCTCAGGGGCACGGCCTTGAGGTGCTCGCACTTCACCGCGGGATCCATGCGGATGGCGTCGGCGGGCAGCGAGAAGCGCGTGGCGATGTCGTCGCCGTAGCGCGAGAACCAGCGCTCGTCCCACCCGCCCATCCGCTCCAGGGCCTCGCGCCGCATCAGACACACGGACGTGAACGCGCTGGCCACGAAGGTGCCGTGGCGGCGGTGCTGGTAGTGGATCGACGTGTTGGCAAAGGCCGTGACCAGGCCGGGGGTGGAGATCTCGAGGCCCAGGATGCCGTTGATCCCCATCCGCCCGGGCTCGGCGTCCAGCCAGGCCATCATCCGCTCCAGGGAGCGCGGGTGGACCACGACGTCGGCGTCCACGAAGGCGATCCGGTCCGCCCGAGCCGCGCGCCACCCCGTGTTGCGGGCGGCCGAGGTACCGCGGTTGTCTCCGTGACGGATCACGGTGACGTCGTGGCGTTCGGCCAGTTCGGGGGTGCCGTCGTCCGACCCGTCGTCCACCACCAGGATCTCCCCCCCGCGCGGCAGGGCCGCGGCCAGCGCCTCCAGGCAGGGCCCGAGGGTATCGACCCCGTTGTAGACGGGGACGACAACGGAGATGGGGGGTTTGTCCATGGGTGGTGCCGTTCGGGGCGGCGATCAGCCCGTCAGATGCCGATCAGGGCGCCGCCGTCCACGGTGATATTCTGACCGGTGACGTAGCTCGAGTCATCACTGGCCAGGAACAGGTGCACCTTGGCGATCTCGGCCGGGTCGGCCAGGCGGCCCAGGGGGATGCGGCCGAGCATCCACTTCACGACCTTCTCGGGCACGCCCGCGAACATGGCGGTCTCGGTGGCTCCGGGGGAGATGCAGTTGGCCAGGATGTTGTTGCGGGCGCCCTCCAGCGCCAGGGTGCGGGTCATGCCGACGATGCCGGCCTTGGACGCGGCATACGCGCTCTGACCGATGTTGCCGTCCGCGCCGATGGACGACGTGGAGATGATCCGGCCCCAGTTGCCCTCGGCCATGAGCGGGAACACGGCCTGGGCGCACAGGAACGCGCCCTTGAGGTTCACGTCCAGGGTCAGGTCCCAGAACTCCTCCTTGAGCTTCTTGGCGAACCCGTCGCGGGTGATGCCGGCGTTGTTGACCAGCACATGCACGGTGCCGAAGGCCTCGACGGCCTTGGCGACCATGGCCTCGACCTCGCCCTTGTCGGCCACGTTGCAGTGGGCCGCGATGGCCTTGCCGCCGGCGGCCTCGATCTCGGCGACCACCTCGGCGGCCTGCTCGTCGGCCACGTCGGCCACGACCACGGACGCGCCCTCGGCGGCGAACAGCTTGGCCGTGGCCGCGCCGATGCCGGAACCTGCTCCGGTGATGATGGCGACCTTTTCATTCAAACGCATGATTTTACTCCTATATCTGTAGGTGTCAGGCACTGTCACTTTTGGTTTGGGGGAATGAGAAATGACCCGGCCCGGCCC
>CAZLEO010000195.1:11354-18615 GCA_964558555.1 uncultured Rickettsiales bacterium
TTTTTTACTCTTATTTTTTTTGGTGTCCGGCATTTTATTTTTTATTTTCTTAAATTAAAATTTGACAGTGCCTGACACCTGTTTTTGCTAGTCGCGGGCCTTCATCAGCAGGACCCACTCGCCGTCGGTGGTGACCTCGTCGCGCTGGTTGAACAGCTCCATCTTCAACCACACCACACCCTTGCCGCCCTTGGACGACATCTTGCGCTTGAGAACGGTCAGGCACAGCGTGACCGTGTCGCCGGGGAAGATGGGGGCCTTGTAGTTCAGCGTCTGGCTCATCAGCGCCATGGTGGTGCCCTCCATCGTCCGGGTCTGGTTGGCCAGGCCGGTGGCGATGGCGACGCCGAGCATGCCGTGGGCGATCCGCCCCCTCATGGGCGTGGTGGACGCGAAGACCTCGTTGGTGTGCAGGGGGTTGAAGTCACCGGAGACGCCGGCGAACGCCATGATGTCCGCCTCGGTGATCGTCCGAGACGCCGTCCACAGCTCGTACCCCTCTTCCCAGTCCTCGAAGAACATTCCCTGGAACTCGTAGGCCATGTTTACCTCCCGGGCTGCAGCAGCCCGTTGTTTGCTCAGTCGGGATCGCCGATCCCCTTCATCGCCCGGTACACCCGCTCGCGGGTCATGGGCAGCCGCGTCATGCGCACACCAGCGGCCTGCTTCACCGCGTTGGCCAGGGCCGACATGGTGGGCACCAGGCCCATCTCGCCGATGCCCTTGGCGCCGAACGGGCCGTGGGGATCGTAGGTGTCCACGAAGTGCACCTCGGTGTCGGGCATCTCCAGCGTGGTGGGCATGCGGTAGTCGAGGAAGGTGGTGTTGAGCAGCTTGCCCTGGTCCAGCAGCAGCTCCTCGGTGAGGCCGTAGCCCAGCCCCATGGCCGCGCCGCCCTCGATCTGGCCGGTGGCCGCCAGGGGGTTGATGACCTGGCCGGCGTCGTGCACGGCCACGAGCTTGACCACCGTGACCTCGCCCGTGTCCGGGTCCACCTTCACCTCCGCCGCCTGGGCGCCGAAGCCGTAGGTGACCGAGATGTTGCCGTAGTAGCGGCGGTCCATCATCTGGTTGGGCGGATCGTAGAAGGCCTCGCCCACCACGGCGTTGCCGCCGGGGCGGAAGTGCATCTTGCGCACGCACGTGGAGATGGGCACCGCCTTGTCTGGATCGGCCACGACGAACACCTGGCGGTCGCGGATGTCCAGGTCCGAGGCGTCGGCCTCGAGCAGGCCGGCGGCGAAGTCCAGGATCTTGGTCTTGGCTTCCTTCGCGGCCATGATCGCCGAGTTGCCGCCGATGAAGGTGGTGCGGCTGGCGTGGCAGCCCACGTCCCACGGCTTGACGTCGGTGTCGGTGTTGACCACCGAGACGTCCTCGTGCCGCACGCCGAGCTCCTCGGCCACGATCAGCGACATGGCCGTCTCCGATCCCTGGCCGATCTCGGTGGTGCCGGTGATCAGGGTCACCTTGCCGAAGTCGTCCACCTTGACGATGGAGCCGCAGCCGTCGCTGCGGTAGATGCGGGCGCCGCCGCCGACGTTGATGGTCGAGGCGATGCCGATGCCGTGGTTGGCGGGCAGCTCGCGGCCCCAGCCGATGGCCTCGGCAGCCTTGGTCAGGCAGTCCTTGTGGCCGCAGGAGCTGATCTTGAGGCCCTGCGGGGTCTCGGTGTCGGGATCGTTGGCGTTGAGCAGCCGGATCTCGAGCTTGTCCATGCCGATACGCTCGGCGAGCTCGTCGAGCATCGACTCGAGGATGAACGTGGACTGGGGGTTGCCGTAGCCGCGGATGGCGCCGCTGTACGGGTTGTTGGTGTACACCATCCGCGCCCGCATCTTGGCGCTGGGCACGCGGTACAGCGAGGCGATGGTCTCGAGCTTGACCACCGGGGTGCCCACGCCCCACGAGACGTAGGCGCCGATGTCGCACAGGTAGTCCACCTCCACGGCCAGGATCTTCCCGTCGCCGGTCACGCCCATGCGCGCGTGGACGACGGACGGCTGCCGCGTCGTGCAGACCCGCAGCTCCTCCTGGCGTGTGTTGGTGACCTTCACCGGCCGGCCGGTCTTCTGCGCCAGCAGCACGGTGATCATGTCCAGGGTGTGGGTGTCCAGGCCCTTGCCGAAGCTGCCGCCGATGGTCGGCTGGATCACGCGGACCTTGCTGCCGGGGATCTTGAAGGCGTCGGCAAGGTCCTTGGCCATCAGGAACGGCACCTGGTTGGGCGTCCAGACGGTCAGGCGGCCCTCGTGGTCCCACGCGGCCATGCAGCCGCTGGGCGCCATCTGCCCGGGCGAGTGGAAGGGCAGCCGGATGTCCATCTCGACGATCTCGTCGCTGGCGGCAAAGCCCTCCTCCACGTCCCCGTGCTGGTAGTCGTACTTGGTGAACAGGTTGCGCCGGCCCTCGTGCAGCACGGGCGCGCCCTCGGCCAGGGAGTCCGCGGCGGTGAACACGCCGGGCAGCTCCTCGTACTCGACCTCGATGAGCTTGCACGCGGCGCGGGCCTGCTCCTCGGTCTCGGCGGCCACGGCGGCCACCTCGTCGAAGTGGCAGCGGACCCTATCCTTCTTCAGCGGGGCGTTGTCCTTGCCGAAGCCGAACACGACCCCCTCGGCGTCCGCGCCGGTGAGCACGGCCTTGACCCCCGGGGAGGCCTCGGCCCTGGCGGTGTCGATGGAGAGGATCTTCGCCCGGGAGACGCCCGACCGCAGGACCGCGCCGTGCAGCAGGTGGGGCTGGGTCAGGTCCTGCAGGTACTGGGCCGCGCCCGTGGCCTTGGGCAGCACGTCCTTCTTGACGGTGGACTTGCCCACGTTGACGAAGTTGCGTTCGGTGCTCATGACGCCACCCCCTCTCGCAGCATGCGCGCCGCGTCGTGGATGGCCTGCTTGATCTTCACGTACCCGGTGCAGCGGCAGAGGTTGCCCTCGAAGGTCTCGGAGATCTCCGCGTCCGACGGGTCGGGGTGGGTGCGCAGGAAGGCCCGGGCGGTCATCAGGAAGCCGGGCGTGCAGTAGCCGCACTGGATGGCGCCGGCGTCGATGAAGGCCCGCTGGATCACATCCAGCTGCTCGGGCAGCACGCCCTCGGCGAGGCCCTCGACGGTGGTGATCTCGCACCCGTCGGCCTCGGCGGCGAGCATCAGGCAGGAGTTGACGGAGCGGCCGTCCACCTCGACCACGCACGATCCGCAGTCGCCGGTGCCACAGCCGTACTTGGTGCCGGTGAGCCCCAGGTCGTCGCGCAGCACCTTCAGCAGCATGCTCTGGGGCGGCACCTCCAGGGTGTGGGCCGTGCCGTTGACGGTCATGCTGATCTTCATGCGGCACCTCCCGCCAGCGCCTCGAGGCCGCGCCGCGTGAGGTTGTGCACCATCTCGGTGCGGTACCAGGCGGTGGCCCGCACGTCGTCGATGGGCCTGGCGTCGCTCGCGGCGGCCTTGGCGGCCGCGGCGATGGTGTCGGCATCCAGCTTCGCGCCGACCAGCACCGCCTCGGCGGCGGCGCTGCGCAGCGGCGTGGCGGCCACGGCCCCCAGGGAGATCCGCGCGTCGGTGACCGTACCGTCGTCGGCCAGGGTCAGCAGCAGGCAGCTCGACGCCAGGGCCAGGTCCGCGTTGCGGCGGTTGGCCAGGCGCTCGAAGCGGCCGGCGCCGGCCTGGTTCGGGATGACCAGGGAGCGGGCGATCTCGTTCTCGGCCAGGCAGCACTGCCGCGGCCCGGTGAACCAGTCGGCCACGTCCACCCATCGCTCGCCGTCGGGGCCCACCACCGCCACCTTGGCGCCCAGCACCAGCAGCGGCCCGGCCGTGTCCGCGGCGGGCGAGGCGTTGCAGATGTTGCCCAGCACGGTGGCGCGGTTGCGGATGTTGGTGTTGGCCATGCGCCGCGCCGCGTCCACCAGCAGCGGTACGCGCTGCGCCAGCAGGTCGCTCTCCAGCACCTCGGCCAGGGTCACGCGCGCGCCCAGGGTCACGCCGTCGTCGTCGGCCTCGATCTCGCCCAGCCCCTCGATGTCGCGCAGGCTGACCACGGCGCCGAACTGCGAACCCTCGAGCTTGTAGCGCACCAGCAGGTCGGTCCCGCCGGCAAGCACCACGGCCGGTTGGGGTCCCTGCTGCAGGGCGGACACCGCCTCGTCGAGGCTGGTGGGTCGGTGGTAGGTGAACGTCACGCTTCCTCCTCATGGCTCGCGACAGAATAGCTCCACGTTTCTGGCCGCGGATCTATCCAGTCACGAACCTTTTGCCATCTCCACGCCCCGGCCGTAGGCCCAGACGTTGGCTTCACGGAATTGCGGCTTGCCGAACGCCGCCACGGTCGCCCCCAGATCCTCGTCGCCGAAGGGCAGCCACCCCAGGGCGGCGACGTGGCCCAGCATCAGCTGGTTCAGCGACTTGTACCAGCGCTTCGTGGCCACCTCGGCCAGGCCGTCGATGACCCGGTACTCGATGCCGTGGTCCTCGAAGTACGCCACCACCTCCGGCCGCAGCTGCGCGTCCGGGGCGTTGAACAGGGCACGGCCGCCGGGCCTGACGAAGTCCAGGTTGCGGTAGCCCTCGACGTCGTTGAACGCCAGCAGCACGTCCGCGGCGCCCTTGCGCACCAGGGGCGCGGCGAACTCGCCCACCTTCCAGTGGGAGACCACCGACCCGCCCCGCTGGCTCATGCCGTGGGTCTCCGAGCCGATGACGCGCAGGCCCAGGCCGTTGGCGGTGCGGGAGAGCACCGAGGCGGCGGTGACCACCCCCTGGCCGCCCACGCCGGCGATGAGGAACTGACCGAGACGCTCAGTCATCGCTAGTACTCCTCCACGGCGACGAAGGCCGCCTTGGGACAGCTCGGGACACAGGTCCCGCACTCCACGCACAGGCTCTTGTCGATGGACACGTAGCGGTCCTTCTTCTTGGGCGCGTCGGCGTTGCGCGGCACGATGGCCGGGCACTCGAAGTGGGTCACGCACAGGTAGCAGCCGTTGCACTGTTCCCGGTCGAGCTCCATGCGGAACATGGGCTTCTGGCGCGAGTACAGCGCGCAGGGGTGCCGCGCGATGATCACGGCCACGCCGCCGTCCTCGGCCCGGGTGTAGGCGTCGGCGTCCCGCAGCGCCGCGGTGAACGCCTCGTAGTCGTAGGGGTCCACCACCTCGAGGAACTCCACGCCGCAGCCCTTGACCACCCGCTCCAGCGGGATCTTCGTGCCGGGCCGGCCGCTGGCCGTGCCGCCGGTGCCCGGCGTGGGCTGCATGCCCGTCATGGCGGTGATGTCGTTGTCCAGCAGCACCAGCACGATGGGGGCGCGGTTGTACACGGCGTTGAGCAGGCCCGCGGGGCCGGCGTGGTAGAAGGTCGAGTCCCCCATGGTGCCGACCACCGGCTGGTGCTTGCCGTCCAGCGCGTAGGCCTGCCAGAAGCCGCTGGCCATGGTGATGCCGGCGCCCATGTCCACGCAGGTGTCCACCGCCTCGAGGTTCGTACCCAGGGTGTAGCAGCCGATGTCGCTGGTGTAGATGGACTTGCGGCCCTTGAACACCTTGCGGATGGCGTGGAACGCGGCGCGGTGCCCGCAGCCCGGGCACAGGGTGGGAGGCCGCACCTCGAGGCCCAGCTGCCCCATGGTCTGCTCGGCCGCGGTCCGCGGGGTCACCGTCACGTCCAGGCCGGCGTCCCGGAACATCGGCGCGATCGCCTCGGCCTGACGCTCCGGTGTCAGCTCGCCGAAGTTGGGCACGTGGCCGGTGAGCCGACCGATGACGTTCGTTCGGTCCGGGATCAGCGTCTCGATCAGCGCGTCGGGCTCCTCGAGCACCAGCACGCGATCCACCTGCTCGGTGAAGCGCGCCACCAGCTTGTCGGGGAACGGGAAGGGCACGCCGAGCTTCAGCACCGGCACCTGCTCGCGCAGGCCCACCTCGTCGAGCCACTCCACCAGGTTGGCGTAGGGCACGCCCCCGGCGATGACCCCCAGCGGCGCGGGCTGCAGGTTCTCGAGGCGGTTGAAGGGCTCGTAGTCCGACAGCTCCTCGGCCATGGCCGCGAGCTTGTCGTTGAGCTCTCCGTGCAGCACACGGCGGAACCGCGGCGTGGCGGCCCAGCGTTCCGGATCTCGCACGAAGTTGGCGTCGGGGTAGTCCGACTCGACCTCGCGGAACTCGATGGACTGCACCGCGTGGCACACCCGGATCGCCGGGCGGAGGATCACCGGGATGCGGTGCTTCTCGCTCAGCTCGTACGCCGCCGCGATCATGTCGCGGCCCTCGTCCGGGTCGGACGGGTCGTACACCGGCACCTTGGCGAAGTGCGCGAACAGCCGGGTGTCCTGCTCGGTCTGGGACGAGTGGGGCCCCGGGTCGTCTGCGGACACGATCACCATGCCGCCGGTCAGCCCCATGTACGCGGCGCTCAGCAGCGAGTCCGCGGCCACGTTCAGGCCCACCTGCTTCATGACCACCGCTGACCGCTTGCCGGTCCACGACGCGGCCAGCGCGTTGTCGAAGGCCACCTTCTCGTTGACCGACCACTCGGCGTAGACGTTGACCCCTTCCGTCTCCGCAAACCGCGGGATGGCCGGGAGGATCTCACTGCTGGGGGTACCGGGGTAGGAGTAGGCCGCCTGACACCCCGCCTCCACCAGCCCGCGGGCCAGCACGAGGTTGCCAAGCAACGTCTCGATTCGTCTCTCGCTCATGGGCGCGCCATGTCCTCTCGAGATCGGTTTCCTGCTGGAGTGGTACTTATTACAGGGCGCGGGCGAGGGTGGCAAGGAACGGCGCGAAGCGCCGGGTGAATGTTCACGCGGGCGCCACCGAGCACGGGCGAAGGAGCGGTCATGCGGTCGATGCGAATCCTGGCGTACCTCGTTGCACTCGCCCTGCACTGGGTCATCTGCGGCTGTGGCGGAGACGACCGGGATGGACCGGACGACGACGACGACGCCATCATCACCATCGTCGGCGACGATCCCGACCACGGCTACGTGCGCTCCGAGAACGACTGGGCCCTCAACGGCGCCGACATCGACGAGAACAATTCGGGGGCCGTGTTCGACTGGACGGATTTCTACGGCTCGGCGACGGTCGAGACGGCGAACTCGGCGTTGAGGACCGCGATCGAGAGCGGGGCGGGGCAGCAGCACGTGGCGTTGCCGCCGCAGTGAGGGGGGAAGGGGGGCCGGGGATGGGCTCCACCCGTCGCTGGGCAGGGTGCCATGGTGCTCGCCCGCGTCAAGGGCGAGTTCGCAAGGGGGCGGCCACCCGC
>CAZLEO010000196.1:0-18570 GCA_964558555.1 uncultured Rickettsiales bacterium
TGTCGAGGCCGTCGCAGATCTCGGCGGCGCCGGGGTAGCTGTCGGCGCTGGCGTCGTCGCAGTCGCCGTCGCAGACCATCCAGCCGTCCGCGTCGGCGTCGATCTCGTCGTCGGGCAGGCCGCCGTCACAGTCGTCGTCGTTGCCGTTGCACTGCTCCTCGGCGCCGGGGTGCACGTTGGCGTCGAAGTCGTCGCAGTCGCCGTCCGCCTCGCCGTACCCGTCGCCGTCCTGATCCACCGAGGCCACGCCCACCACCGCCTGGATGGCCAGGGGATAGACGTGCACGCCCGCGCCCTGGTCGACGCCCGCTGCGGGGCGCCCGCCGCCCATGTACTCGGGTTTGAGGTCGTAGGTGACCTCCACGGACGCGTCGTAGGTGCCGTTGGGGGCACCGTAGAAGCCCACGCCGAAGTAGAAGTTCTCGCCGGGCTCGATGGTGAAGGGCAGGGCGTCGGTGACGACCACCTCGAACAGGCCGTCGCCCGTGTCCACGGCGTGGATCGACTGGATGTCCAGCCGCCCCTCGCCCTGGTTGAGGATCTCCACGTGCTCGGTCTGGGCCGCCAGCGGCGCCAGCCCGGCCATCTCGACGACCTCGGGGTCGATGGCGAATGCCCCCTGGATCACGGGCGGGTCGCCGCAGCCGACGATCCACAGCCCCAGGGCGGCCAGGCATGCGGTCGGGGTGAAGCGTCGCGATGTCATCGGGCGCCTCTCAATCTCCGGACTCGACGATGTGCAGCTCGATACGCTGGCTGCTGTCGTCGTCCGGTCTGGTGTTTCCGTACCCCACCACGCGGAGGCGGTCGGCCTCCACGCCCAGGTTGACCAGGTAGGCGGAGATCACGTCGCCGCGGCGCTGGCTCAGCACCTGGTTGCTCGTGGAGCTGTCGCGCTCGCTGCAGTGGGCCTGGATCTCCACCAATGGCAGGTCCTTACGGCGCTGCAGCAGGTCGGCCACGGCGTTGAGCACGGCAAAGGCGTCCGCGTCCGGGCTCGCGCCGCCGGGGCCGAACAGGATGGGCCGCTCGAGGGCGATGACGCCGAAGTCCCAGTCCAGGCTCACCAGGGCGTGGTCGGGGCAGCCGTCCTCGTCGTCGATGCCGTTGACGGTCTCGGGCTCGTCCGGGCAGTCGTCGTCGGGCTCGACGATGCCGTCGCCGTCGTCGTCGCCGTCGGGGCAGCCGTCGTCGTCCTCGAAGCCGTCCTCGTCCTCGGGATCCATGGGGCAGTCGTCCCGGTCGTCGGTGACGCCGTCCCCGTCCCAGTCGGGCGCCTCGTCCGGGCAGCCGTCGTCGTCCTCGAAGCCGTTCTCGGTCTCCCACTCGTCGGGGCACTCGTCGCTCACGTCGGGTATGCCGTCGCCCTCGTTGTCCGGATCGGGGCAGCCGTCGTCGTCCTCGTACGAGTCGAGGTCCTCGGCGTCGTCCGGGCACAGGTCGTCCTCGTCCTTGATCCCGTCGCCGTCGGCGTCGAACAGCGTCTGGGCGGGGGTGCACGCGCCGATCCCCAGCACGAGCCGCACCTTGGGCGCGCCGTAGCCCGCGCCGATGCCGGTGCCCACGCCGGCCCGGAAGATGAAGCCCTTGGGGGTGGACACGTTCACGCCGGCGAGCCAGTTGGCCGGGCTCGCCGCCACGTTGCCGCCGCCAGCGTGGCCCCACAGCTCCGCCTGCACGCCCAGCGCCGGCAGGGGATGGACCCGCACCGCGAGGCGGTAGACGAACTGCGCCGGCACGTCCAGGCCCTGCAGGCTGGTGGTCTTGCGCCCCAGCACGCCGAGGTTCACCGCGGCGTTGAGCACACCCACCTTGACCTCGGCGATGGCCGTGGGCGTCACCGTGACGCCGGGGTTGCCCGACAGGGCCGAGGGGTTGCCCGACGGGAAGCTGATGGGCATGGCCACGGCCAGGCCGACGGTGCGCACGTCGGGGTTGAGGATCTGGACCTTGGGGTGCACGGACACGTCGCCGAACGTGTGCATGCTGAACTCGTGCCCCGAGACCCCGCTGCCCTCCTGGTAGGGCGTGAACGGGATACGCATCACCAGGTCGGCCACCTGGAAGCCCAGGCCGAGGTTCAGGTCCACACCCAGGCGCCGGCGCACGGCCCAGGACTGGAGCTCGTCGCCGTTCCACAGGCCCACCAGGCCGGTGGCGTAGTTGGCGTGGGTGCTGAAGATGACCTTGCCCAGCTGCCCGGTGCGGGCGGACTCGGCGGTGAAGTACCCCAGGCCGTCGGCGTTGGGGACGAAGAGCTGGACGTCGAGGCCTTCGAGCTCGGCGGCCTCGGCGTGGGGGGAGGGGACGAGGGGCAGCAACACCAGTGCGACGAGCAGCCCCCACGACAGCACTCGGGGTTCGCCCACCTCGACCCGAGCCGACCCACCTTCATGGTTGCAGCGCATGCTTCTCCTACCGAACTTCAGCGAGGCCCATCTTCGGGCCATTGCTTACATTGTAACCCACGATCGAGCGCGCGGGCGTCATCCGTGTGCGTGGATCTGCTTCCTATTCAAGAAACGAGCCCTTATCCTGGTTGGCCATTTCGGAGGTAGCGATGTTCGAAGAGACCAAGGATGAGGTAGCTGCGCTGCGCGAACACGTGGACCGGCTCGGGAGGCATCTTTGACCTCGCAACCCGGCGCGCACGTCTCGAAGAACTGACCCGACAGATCGAAGATCCCGATCTGTGGAACGACCAGCAGCGCGCCCAGAAACTCCTCAAGGAAAAGACCAGCGTCGACAAGACCATCACCGGCTGGGAGTCCCTGGACTCCGAGGTGGACGAGGCCGGCCTGATGCTGGAGCTCGCCGAGGAGGAGCAGGACTCGGACACCGCCGACGAGGTGCGGTCGCAGCTGGCGAAGCTGCGTGACATCGTCCGCGAGATGGACGTCAAGCGCCTGCTGGGTCGGGAGGGCGACGAGAACGCCGCCATCTTGGAGATCCACCCGGGCGCCGGCGGCCTCGACGCCCAGGACTGGTCGGAGATGCTGCTGCGCATGTACACCATGTGGGGCGAGAAGTCGGGCTTCCGGGTGAAGATCATCGACCTGCTGCCCGCGGAGGAGGGGGGGCTCAAGGCCGCGACCATCTCCGTGGACGGCCCCTTCGCCTACGGCCAGCTCAAGTGCGAGGCCGGCGTGCACCGGCTGGTGCGCATCTCCCCCTTCGACGCCTCGGCGCGGCGCCACACCAGCTTCGCCGCGGTGGACGTGTACCCGGACATCCAGGACGACATCGAGATCGAGGTCAACGAGTCCGACTGCCGCATCGACACCTACCGCTCGTCCGGCGCCGGCGGCCAGCACGTCAACGTCACCGACTCGGCCGTGCGCATCACCCACCTGCCCACCAACATCGTGGTGCAGTGCCAGAACGAGCGCAGCCAGCACAAGAACAAGTCCCAGGCCATGAAGGTGCTCAAGGCGCGCCTGTACGAGAAGGAGCTGCGGGAGCGCGAGGAGAAGCTCGCCGCCCAGCAGGCCACCAAGAAGAAGGTGGAGTGGGGCAGCCAGATCCGCAGCTACGTGCTCCAGCCCTACCGCATGATCAAGGACCACCGCACCGGCGCGACCAAGGGCGACGTGGACCGCGTCCTGGACGGAGACATCACCGAGTTCATCGAGGCCTACCTGGCGGTGCTCGCCGGGGAGAAAGAGGCCGCCGAGGACGAACAGTAGCTCCGCAACCGCGGACGGGAGGGAATCCCCGCTCGCGTGCGGGGTTGTACGGCTCGACCATGCCCAAGGTGCTCACCACCATCGCGCTCGTGGTTCTCGCGCCCGTCTGGGTACCCGTGTACCTGCTGGCGGGCCTGTGCGGGCTGTGCACCGACGGGCTGCTGTTCCAGCTCGAGGGATACCTGCGGCGTCCCCTGAATGTGGGGCGGTTCGGCCGCATCGTCATCGCGCTGCCGTCGCTGGTGCTCTTCCCGGCCCTGTCCACCGTGGACGTCACCGGGCTGTTCTTGCTGTCCGCGGGGCGCTGGCCCCTGTTCCTGGTGGTGGACGGGCTGCTGGTCGCCGCGGCCGGGTTCGTGGCGTGGGCCTGCGGCACATGGCTGCCGGGGTCTGCGTTCTGGCTGCTGTGCGGGTTCACCCTGGCGCAGGCGATCTGGCTGACGCTGGTCAACACGCTGTTGCAGCGCCTCGCGTGGTTGCTCAAGGCCCTGACCGTGATCGGATCGAGCACCGCCGTGGGCATGGCCCTGTCCCTGTGGCTGTTCGGCCGGGGTACGGACCTGCCCGCGTCCTGGCTGCTGATCATCCCGGCCGTCGGGGCGGGCGTCGGCATCGGCGTGGCGCTGCTGCTGGTGGCCGTCCGCAAGCCCTTCCAGCGGTCGCTGTTCGATGCGTGGGAGCCCTCCAGCGTGCTGGGCAACGTCGTGGCGTTGATCCGCGGGTCGCTGTCGGTGCTGCTGCTGCCGGTGTGGTTCCCCGTGCTGGCCTTCACCTGGCTGGTGGACCGCATCTTCGGGCGGATGCTGCTGCCGGACATGGCCCACCGCGTGCGCAAGGGCGGCCTGCTGTCCATGGCGCGGCCCAACCGCTTCTCGTCCTTCGTGGGCCTGCGCTACATGAAGGGCAAGCGGGACCAGCGGTTCGTGTCGGTGATCACCGTGCTGTCCATCCTGGCCGTGGCCATGGGGGTTTGGACGCTCACGGTGGTGCTGAGCGTGATGAGCGGGTTCGAGGTGGACCTGCGCAACAAGATCCTCGGCACCAACTCCCACGTGGTGGTGCTCAACTACGTCGGCACCTTCCCCGACTATCAAGACGCCATGGACAAGCTGGCCGAGGTGGACGACGTCGTCGCGGTGACGCCGTTCGTCTACACGGAGCTGATGGTCAAGCACAACGACCACGTCACCGGCGCCATCTTCAAGGGGGTGGACCCCGAGACCGTGGGCGACGTCACCGATCTGGTGAGCACCCTGAAGAAGGGGCCCAACGGGACGTTGACCGAGCTCGCCGACAAGCAGGCCCTGCTCGCGTCCATCGACGACCCCATCCCCCAGGCCCAGGACCGCTACATCGCCGATCCCGAGGCCGACCTGCCCGGCATCTTCATCGGCGAGGAGATGTCCCTGGTGCTGCGGGCGGCGGTGGGCGACATCGTGCTGGTCACCTCACCGTTTGGCGAGCCGGGCCCCTTCGGCACCATGGTCACGACCATGCAGAAGTTCCGGGTCAAGGGGATCTTCTACTCGGGGATGTACGAGTACGACACCAAGTTCCTGTACGTGTCGATCCCCGCGGCGCAGCGCTTCTTGAGGTTCGACGACGAGGTCACCGGCCTCGAGATCATCGTGGACGACCTCTACGCCGCGGACGACGTGGCCCGGAGCGTGGAGCGGGAGCTGGGCTACCCCTTCTGGGCCCGGGACTGGATGGCGATGAACCGCAACCTCTTCGCGGCGTTGAAGCTCGAGAAGGTGGTCATGGCGGTGATCCTGTCGTTCATCTACGTCGGCGCGGCGCTGAACATCATCGTCGTACTGATCATGGTGGTGATGGAGAAGCAGAAGGAAATCGCGATCTTACGGGCCATGGGCTCAACCAAGACTCAACTGATGAAGGCCTTCATGATCGAGGGCCTGATCATCGGCTTCGTGGGCACCACCATCGGCACGGTCCTGGGGTTCGCCACCTGCCTTGCCCTCGATCGGTTCCGCTTCATCCCGCTGGACACGGACGTGTACTACCTGGACTCGCTCCCCGTGGCCATCAGCCCGTGGACGTTCCTGTGGGTGGCGGCATTCGCCATCACCATCAGCTTCCTCGCCACGCTGTACCCGTCGTGGTACGGCGCCGAGCTGGATCCGGTGGAGGGGTTGCGCTATGAGTGACACCCCGTTCTCGGTGCGGCTGGCGGGGCTGAGCAAGTCCTTCGCCAAGGGCGGCCGCACCATCGACGTGCTGCAGGACATCGACCTGGAGCTGCTCCAGGGGGACCAGATCTCCATCATGGGGCGCTCCGGCGCCGGCAAGTCCACCCTGCTGCACATCCTCGGCGGCCTGGATCGGCCCACGGTCGGGACCGTCCACATCGGCGACCAGGACCTGGCGTCCATGGACGACCGCGACGCGTCGGGCATGCGCAGCCACCAGGTGGGGTTCGTGTTCCAGTTCCACCACCTGCTGCCGGAGTTCACGGCGCTGGAGAACGTGATGATGCCGATGGTGATCGCCGGCACGGCCTTCGACGTGGCGCGCCGCGCCGCCCACGAGGTGCTGGGGGAGGTGGGGCTGACCGAGCGCCTGGACCACCGCCCCGGCGAGCTGTCCGGCGGCGAGCAGCAGCGGGTGGCCATCGCCCGCGCCCTGGCCCACCGGCCCCTGTTGGTGCTCGCGGACGAGCCCACGGGCAACCTCGACCGCCGCACCGGCACGTCGGTGTACGAGATGCTGATCGAGGCGGCGAAGCAGCGCGACGCGATCCTCGTGCTGGTCACCCATGACCCGGAGCTGGCGGACCGGATGCCGCGCCGGATGCTGTTGCGCGACGGCCGGCTGGTGGACCGGAAATGAGGCCGCACGTTGACAGCGCCGTGGTGGGCCCCGATACTGCGCCGGTTCGGTTGATTACGCGCGCGTGTGTGAACCTGCTGCTTGCTGCTGTGAGACCATGACCTTGCGCCTTGGCACCCTCGCCCTCCTGATCACCCTGGTGCTCGCCGGAACGGCCAGGGCCGAGCTGCGCGGCGTCATCTCCGAGATCCGCATCGAGGGCAACGTCAAGGTCGAGGAGGCCGCGGTCCGCGCCAACATGGACGTCAAGGTGGGCGACGTCTTCCGCCCCGCGGCCGTGCAGCAGGCCATCCGCGACATCTACCGCCTCGGCCACTTCCACGACATCGAGGTCGGCGGCGAGCAGGACGGCGCCGCTGTGGTGCTGATCTTCCTGGTCACCGAGAAGCCGTCCATCCGCGAGGTGATCTTCCAGGGCAACGAAAAGGTCCAGCTCGACGACATCAAGGAGGCGGTGACCATCCAGCCGTTCACCCTGCTGGACGAGTCCAAGGTGCTGACCAACACCCACCGCATCGAGGACGTGTACCTGGACAAGGGCTTCTACCTCGCCGAGGTGTCCTACGAGATCCAGGAGCTCGACGGCAACGAGGTCAACGTCATCTTCGACATCGCCGAGAACCGCAAGGTCCTGATCAAGCAGATCGACCTGGTGGGCAACGCGTCGTTCTCCGACGCCCGCCTCAAGGCGTTCATGGAGACCAAGGAGGCGGGCATCTTCCCCGGCGCGGGCAAGCAGGGCACCTACAAGGAGGACACCCTGCTGGCGGACGCCGAGCAGCTCACCGCCTTCTACGTGGAGTTCGGCTACCTCAACGTCCGCGTGGGCACCCCTGAGGTGACCCTGAGCCCCAACAAGCGCTGGGTGTACATCACCGTCGCCATCGACGAGGGGGAGCAGTACGCCATCGGCGAGGTGACCATCGACGGGGACATCATCTTCCCCGAGGACGAGCTGTACGACCTGATCTCGGTCAACCCGGGCGAGCCGTGGCGCCGCAGCCGCATCATGGCGGACCAGCAGGCCCTGACCGACCGCTACGCCGACGACGGCTACGCCTTCGTCAACGTCGTGCCCCTGCCGGCCACCGACCCCGACCGCAAGGTGGCGGACATCCGCTACGTCATCCAGAAGGGGAACCTCGTCACCCTCGACCGCATCCGCATCACCGGCAACGACAAGACCTGGGACAAGGTCATCCGCCGGGAGCTCGGCATCGACGAGGGCGAGCAGTGGCGCGGCAGCGAGCTGGCCCGCGCCCGCTACCGCCTGGAGCGGCTGGGGTACTTCGAGGAGGTCAAGATCACCACCCCGCGAGGGGAGGAGCCCGACACCCTCGACATGGTGATCGACGTCACCGAGCAGCCCACCGGCACCTTCTCCATCGGCGCCGGCATCAGCTCGGTGGAGCGGTTCATCTTCACCGCCAACATCAGCCGCGCCAACTTCCTGGGGCTGGGCTACTACATCAACTTCGCGGCCAACCTCAGCCTGGGCAGCAACCTGGCCGAGCGCGGCTTCTTCTACGGCGAGAACTCCCGGCAGATGCTGTCGGTGGACTTCTACGATCCGTACTTCCTCGACACGCGCTTCAACTTCCGCATCGCCGCGTTCACCCGCGTGATGGACTACGGCCTGCGCGAGTACAGCCGGGGCTTCACCCTGGCCGTGGGCCACTACATCGGCAAGGACGACGACGCGCGGTTCAGCATCGACTACAGCCTGCAGGATCAGGGCGTGACGTCGCTGCGCGAGTACCAGCAGAACTTCCTGGGCGGGCAGTTCTACCGCAGCGGCATGACCAGCTCGCTGCAGGCGTCGTTCATCCTGGACAAGCGCAACAACCGCATCACGCCCACCCGCGGCTTCTACACCAGCGCGGCGGCCGAGTTCGCCGGCGGGTTCCGCACCAACGAGGACGAGGTGGTCAGCCTGCTCGGCGGCGACTTCCGCTTCCTCAAGCTGCGCGGCAACTTCCGCACCTACGTGCCCCTGGGCACGGACCTGGTGGTCTTCCGCTGGAACTTCACCGCGGGGTACGTCAAGTCCCTCGACGGCTCGGTGGTGCCCTACACCATCCGCTTCCGCGCCGGCGGCATCAACTCGCTGCGCGGTTACCTGCCGTTTTCGGTGGGGCCGTACTTCCGCTGGATGACCAACGACGATCCGGTGCACTCGGCCAAGGGGATCGTGCTGGGCGGGACCGCGAGCATCATCACCAACCTGGAGATCGAGTTCCCCATCGTGCCCCCGGCGGGCGTCAAGGGTGTGGTCTTCTTCGACGCGGGCGACGCGTTCGGCGGCGTCTACGGATCGGACCCGCTGGATCCCGAGAACCTGCGCCTGTCCGCCGGCTTCGGCATCCGCTGGCATTCGCCCATGGGCCCGCTGCGGTTCGAGTGGGGCTTCCCCATCAACCGCCGGCCCCACGAGCGCGGCCAGGTGTTCGAGTTCACCATCGGGTCTTTCTTCTAGGAAACCGGGACATGGTTGCGATACGGGACGGGCGCTGGATCGCGCTGGCGGTGATCGCGGCGCTGCTCGTGCCCTGGTCGGCCATGGCCGCCTCCGAGGAGCGCGAGCTGGCCAAGCAGATGCGTCGCGCGTCCGTGGCCGTGGTGCCGCCGGACAACATCCACATCCGCGGCGAGTCCAAGGCCCACATCAAGCACCGGCCCCTCGAGGGGTTCGACACGCGCACGTACCCCGATCTGTTCGGCGAACTCGCGGGCAAGATGCTCGGGCGGGGCCCCACTCGCTGGGACGCGAGCGTGATCCGGCCCGAGACCCAGTTCTACCGCGCGGTGGAGACCTCGGACCCCAGCGGTGAGCTCGCGTCGGCCCTGCCGAGCATCCCCGAAGAGGCGCAGGGCGCGGCCTACGTGGCGGTGTTCCGCTACGCGGAGCTGGCCTACTCGGTGGAGCAGATCCCCCGGTGGTCCCGCCAGGGCCGGATGTACATGCAGAACATCGTCGTGCTGGCCGTGGACCTGCAGCTGGTGGTGTACGACGGCGCCAGCGGCGAGCCGCTTCAGACCTACGACGCCCTCTACGAGGTGGAGGTGCCGGAGATCCAGCACAAGCCGGTCAAGTCCAAGGCGTTCCACCGGGCCACGGTCGGGGCGCTCAAGCGCCTGCGCGTGGCCGTGGCGCGGGGGCGGATCGCCGAGCTCGAATAGGTTCGAGGAGTTTTGCGGGAATCAAACGTTGATCTGACACGTCCATTGCGTAAAGTGCAGCAATCCTGAGGTGGTGGCGCGCCGGCGAATCGGCCCACCGCAACCCGAGCGGGAGAGAAGACCCATGAGCATCCGGATTCACCTGATCACCCTGCTGTTGACCTCTGCGCTGGCCCTGCCGGCGTTCGCCCAGACCTCGCTGAAGGTCGCCGTGGTGGACATGGAGACCGCCATGTACGAGGTGGACGAGGGCCGTCGCGCCCGCACGACCCTGGAGTCGAAGCGGGACGAGTACCTCGCCGAGCGCGATCGCCGCCAGGCGGACATCAACTCCAAGCAGGAGCAGCTCGACGCCCAGGCGGTGATGCTGGATCCCGCCGCGCTGGCCCAGAAGGAGGAGGAGCTGTACCGGCTGGTCACCGAGGGCCAGATGTACGTCTACGAGACCGAGCAGCAGATCATGGCGCTGAACCAGCAGCTGTTCGGCGACATCCTCGAGAAGATGGAGCGGGTCTGCAAGGCCATCGCCCAGGAGGAGGGCTACGACCTGGTGATGGACGCCGCCGTGGTCTACTCCTACACGCCGGAAATGGACATCACCTCCAAGGTGGTCTCCCGGTACGACGCCACCAAGTAGTGCCCACCCTCGGAGATCTCGCGGACCGCATCGGGGGGACGGTCCGAGGCGACCGCTCGCTGGAGATCCGCGGCCTGGCGCCGCTGGAGACCGCCGGTCCGGACGAGATCTCCTTCCTGGCCCATCCCCGCTACCGATCCCTGATCGCAGATAGCCGCGCGGGCGCGGTGATCGCCGCGCCGGGGACGGACGTGGGGGACGCCGCGCTCGTGGAGCACGAGGCGCCGTACATCGCGTTCACCGCCCTGATGCGCCACATGTACCCCGACGCGCCCGTGAGCCCTGGCGTGGCCGCCGGCGCCCACGTGGACGGGGACGCCGTGGTCCACCCCTCGGCCTGTGTCGAGGCCGGCGCCGTGATCCAGTCCGGCGCCCAGGTGGGCGAGGGGGTCCTCGTCGGGCCCGGCTGTGTGGTGGGCCGCGACGTGCAGCTGGGGGCATACACGCGGCTCGAGGCCGGGGCCGTGGTGGTCGCCGGTACGCGCTGCGGCGCCCGTTGCCGCATCGGCCCCGGCGCCGTGGTGGGCTCCGCCGGGTTCGGCTATGCGCCGACGCCGGACGGCTGGCAGGCCATCCCCCAGGTGGGCGTGGTGGTGCTCGAAGACGACGTGGAGGTCGGCGCCAACACCACCGTGGATCGCGCCACCCTGGGCCGGACGCTCGTGGGCCAGGGGGTCAAGCTCGACAACCTGGTGCACGTGGGCCACAACGTGGTCCTGGGCAAGGGCACGGTGATCGTCGCCCAGTCCGGCGTGTCCGGCTCCACCGAGGTGGGGGAGGGGGTGCAGATCGGCGGCCAGGTCGGCCTGGTCGGGCACCTCAAGATCGGTGACGGCGCCCGCATCGGCGCCGGATCGGGCGTGCGCAAGGACATCCCCGCCGGCCAGACCCAGTCGGGTGCCCCTGCCTTCGACCACGCCGGCTGGCGGCGGTCCGTCACCGCCTTTGTCCGGCTGCCGGATCTGATCAAGCGGGTGCGGACGCTGGAGCGCGAGGTCCAGCGGCTGCGATCGGAGCGAGATGATGATTGATCACAAGCGCGTGCTCGAGGTGCTGCCGCACCGCTACCCGTTCCTGATGGTGGACAAGGTCGTGGAGCTCGTGAAGGGCGAGAGGGCGGTGGGGATCAAGAACGTGACGTTCAACGAGCCCTACTTCGCGGGCCACTTCCCGGACAACCCGGTGATGCCGGGGGTGATGCAGGTCGAGGCGCTGGCGCAGACGGCAGCGGTGCTGGGCATGGAGACGGCGCCGGAGTACATCGAGGACGGCGGAGTTCTCCTCATGGGCCTGGACAAGGTACGCTTTCGCCGGCTGGTCGTGCCCGGCGATACGCTGCGCATGGAGGTGCAGCTGCTGAAGAAGCGGCGCAACATCTGGCGGATCAAGGGCGTGGCGACGGTGGACGGCGAGAAGGCGGCCGAAGCGGAGATCCTGGCGATGTTCACGCTGGAGGAGAAGTGACCGACGCACTGGCGACCCCGGGTGTGCACCCCACGGCGACCGTGGCCCCGAGCGCGGAGCTCGGCGAGGCCGTGTCCATCGGCCCCGGCGTCCGGATCGGCGCCAACGTGGTGCTCGGTGACGGCTGCATCGTGGGCCCCAACGCCGTGATCGAGGGGCCCGCGGTGTTCGGCTCCGGCAACGAGATCGGCGCCCTGTGCCACCTCGGCGGCGACCCGCAGGACCTCAAGTACCGCGGCGGCGACACCCTGCTGGAGGTGGGCGACGGCAACGACTTCCGGTCGTTCTGCACCATCAGCCGCGGCACCGAGCACGGCGGCGGCGTCACCCGCATCGGCAACGGCTGCCTGTTCATGCACTACACCCACGTGGCCCACGACTGCGTGATCGAGGATGGCGTGGTGATGGCCAACAGCGCGAACCTGGGCGGGCACGTCCTGGTGCAGCGCGAGGCCATCATCGCCGCGTTGGTGGGCGTGCACCAGTTCGTGCGCATCGGCCGCCTGGCCATGGTCGCGGCGGCGGGCATGGCCAACAAGGACGTGCCGCCATTTTGTATCGTCCAGGGGGACCGTGCCAGGCTCAAGACCCTCAACGTGATCGGCCTGAGGCGCGCGGGCGTGCCCGCCGCCTCCCGGACCGCCCTCAAGCGGGCCGTCCGCGTGCTGTGCCGGCGCGGCGGCGTGCTCGCCGAGAAGCTCGAGTCCATCCCCGAGGACGACGAGTGGGTGCGCGAGTTCAAGGCCTTCTTCGGTCCCTCCGATCGCGGGTATTGTCTGTGATCCCATGGCGCTGAAGCTGTTGCTCGCTGGAGCCGGAAGCTGGGGCAGCGTGCACGCACGCAAGCTCGCCGCGCGCGACGACGCGGCGCTCGCGGCCGTGTGGGACCGCGACGGCGACCGCGCCGCGAAGCTGGCCCACGAGGTGGGCTGCCCCCGCACGATCTCGGACGCGGCCGACCTCCCCGACGACCTCGACGCCGCCGTGGTCGCCGTGAGCACCGAGGCCCACGTGGACGTGGCCCGCGCCCTGGTCTCGCGTGGCGTGCCGGTGCTGCTGGAGAAGCCCCTGTCCGCGGCGCCGGAGGGGGCCGACCGCGCCTTCCTCGACGATCCCGCGTACGCGAAGCTGCTGCACGCGGCCATGATCGAGCGGTTCAACCCGGCGTACTGGGCCGTCCGGGGTCACATCGGCGAGGTCCTGTTCGTACAGGTGGAGCGCCTCGCGTCGTTCTCGCCGCGCAGCCTCGACACCGACGTGATCTTCGACCTGATGATCCACGACCTCGACCTGGTGCTGGACCTGGTGGGCGGCCGCGTGGACGAGGTGCGCGCCGTGGGCGGCCCCGTGCTCACCGGCCAGCCAGACATGGCCCACGTGCGGCTGGAGTTCGACAACGGCTGCGTGGCCGTGCTCGCGTCCAGCCGCGCCTCGTTCAAGGCCGTGCGCAGCCTGCGCACCTTCGGCCCCAGCGGATATCACTCGGTGGACCTGCTGCAGCGCCAGGCCCACCGCGCCAGCCGCGAGCCCGACGAGCGCGGGCAGATCCAGATCCAGGTGCACCCCGTGGCCGTCCCCGACGCCGACGCCCTGCAGGCTCAGCACGACGCGTTCCTCGACCGTGTGCGGCGAGGGGAGGGGGATCCAGAGGGCTACCGGCGAGCCCGCCACGCCCTCGACCTGGCCGCACAGATCCAGGCCTCGGTCCTCGACAACCTCGATCGCTGGCTGGGGTGAACCCGTCTCGAGCGGGGTTGCTGGCGAGGGGGAGTCTTCACCACAGAGGACACAGAGGACACGGAGAGGGCACCGAGGCGGGGGGCGGGGGAAGCACGCCACGACCGGACCGCGGGCGGACCACGACGCCGCGGCGCAACGCCGGTGGTAGACATAAGTGTTTCTTTCGCTTTGCGAAAGTTCAGGTCGAGTCGGGTGGGTAGACCCGCTCGTTTCTTTCGTTTTCCGCAAGTTCGATGCAGGTCTGGTGTAGACGGAATCCCCGACATCGACCTCATGACGTCGTGCGGCTGCGGCGGCGAGGAGCCCACAGAGGATCCCGATCCCACAGACCCCTGCGCGCCGTGCGGTGGCGACATCCACGTGTACACCTCCCCCCCAGATCCAGAGGTTCCCATCGCACAGCCGCGGCGCCACAATAGACCCCCATGAGCGCCCGAATCCTCATCAGCGCTGGCGAGGCCAGCGGCGACCTGCTCGCGGCGGAGCTGCTGGCCGAGCTGCGGGCGCTGCGCCCGGACGTGACCGCCGTGGGGATCGGCGGCGACGCGCTGCGCGAGCAGGGCATGGAGGTGCTGGTCCCGGCGGCGGAGCTGGCGGTGGTCGGCCTCACCGAGGTGCTGGGCAAGCTGCCGGTGGTCCTCGGCGCCCTGGGCGCGGTCAAGCGTCGGCTGCGTAGCGGCGACGTGGATCTGGTGGTGCTGGTGGACTTCCCCGACTTCAACCTGCGCGTGGCGTCCATGGCCGGCGCGCTGGGTATCCCGGTGGTGTACTACGTCTCGCCCCAGGTGTGGGCCTGGCGCCGGGGGCGGCTGCGGACCATCGCGCGGCGGGCGGACCACATGCTGACGCTGCTGCCGTTCGAGCCGGCGCTGTACGAGGCCGAGGGGCTGCCGGTGACGCACGTGGGGCACCCGCTGGTGGACCGCGTGGACGCCGTCGATGCCCGACGCGCCGACGACGTGGTCGCGCTGTTGCCGGGGAGCCGCCCCTCCGAGGTGCGGGCCCTGTGGCCGGCATTCGTGGAGACGGCGCGGCAGGTGGCGCAGCAGTCCGCGGGGGTGCGTTTTTGCGTGGCGCGCGCGCCGACCGTACCGCGGGACATGCTCGAGGTCCCCGACGACCTCACCATCGACGTGGTGGACGAGCCGGCCGCGGCGGTGCTCAAGGGGGCGCGCTGTGCCCTCGTCGCCTCGGGCACCGCGACGCTGGAGGCGGCGCTGTGCGGCACGCCGCACGCCGTGGCCTACCGGGTGTCCGGGACCACGTGGGTGCTGGGTCGGCTGCTGGTGCGGGGGGTGGGCCACGCGGCCCTGTCCAACCTGGTCGCGGGCGCGGACGAGGGGCGCGGCGCGGTGGCGCCGGAGTTCCTCCAGCACCTCGAACCCGCGCAGATGGCGCGGCCGCTCGTGCGGTGGCTGACGGACGCCGCGGCGTGGTCGGAGACCCACGAGCAGCTCGTCGACGTGCGTCGGCGGACCGGGGAACCCGGGGCGGCCGCCCGGGCTGCGGCGGCCGTTCACGGCGTGCTGGAGCGCCCGCCGGCCAAGACCCCTGCGGTGTCGACCGGGCAGGCGCTGCAGGTGGCGGCCCTGGCGGTGGTGCTGCTGGTGATCCGGCTGGTGCTGTCCGCATTCGCCGACCTGCACCCCGACGAGGCCTACTTCTGGCGCTGGTCGGGCGAGCTGGCGTGGGGCTACTTCGACCAGCCGCCCATGGTGGCGTGGCTGATCGCCGCGTCGCGCGCACTGCTCGGCGATCTGTTCGGCGGTGGTGCCTTCGCGGTGCGGTTGCCCGCCTCCGTGTGCTCGGTGGGGGCGATGGCGCTGGTGTACGCGACGGCGCGGGAGCACACGACGCACGGCCGGGCGCTGGCGGCCGCCGGGCTGGTGCTGGCCACGCCGCTGGTGTTCGTCGGCGGTGTGGTCACCACGCCGGACGCGCCCCTGTCCCTGGCCTGGGCGGCGTTCCTGTACGCGGCGACACGGGCGGCAGCCCCGCGGGACGGCCGCAATCCGCCGGCGGACCGCTGGCGGTTGCCGTGGGTCGTGCTGGGCGTGATCGCCGCGCTGGGGTTGCTGTCCAAGCTGACGATGCTGCTGGCCCCCCTGGGGCTGGCCCTGTGGTGGCTGCTGCGCTCGCGGCGGTGGCTCGCCGGGCCTGCCGTGGCGACCGCGGTGGCGCTGGTGCTGCTGGCGCCGTGGCTCGCGTGGAACCTGGACCACGGCTTCGCGCCGTTTGTCTGGGAGATGTCCCACGGCCTCAGCCCCCAGGGCGGCAACCCCGCGATCCGCCTCGCCGAGTTCCTCGGCGGGCAGGCGGGCCTCGTCGGGCCGGTGCTGATCGTGGCGGCAGCGGTGTTCTGGGCGCGTGCGCTGTGGCGTCGCGACAACCCCGTCGCGATGCTGTGGACGGCGCTGTCGCTGCCGGTGCTGGCCGCGTTCGGCCTGGCCAGCCTGTCTGCCCCGTCGGCCGCCAACTGGCCCGCCATGGCCTACCCGGCGGTCGCGTGTGGTCTCGCCCTGACCGCGTCGTGGCGGACGCTGGCGGCCTGCCTGGTCACCGGCGGCCTGCTCGCCGCCGTGGCCACGGCGCACGTGATCCACCCGCTGCCGTGGGTGCCGCCGCGCCTCGATCCGCTGGCAGACACCGCAGGGTACGGCGAGCTGGCCCACGCGACGGAGGTTCAGGTGTTCCTGATCCAGCAGGAGGGCGTACCGTCGGACGACTCGCTGGTGCTGTTCAGCCGCTACCAGGACGCCGCCGCGGTGTCGTTCCACTACATCCACCCGCACCTGGTCGGCGACCAGCCCGGGCGAGGCCGTCCCAACCAGTGGGACCTGTGGCCGCCGCCCGACCGCAAGGTGGACCTGTTCGTCTCCCTCGGGCCCTGTGCGGACGCGCCGTGCGCGCCCGTGCACACCCACGAGGTGGAGTACCGCGGCGAGGTGGTGCGCCGCTACGTGTTCTATCGATGCCTGCCGCCCATCGACGAGACACCCTGGCGCAGGCCCGACACCCAGCTCTGAGGTGCCGCGCGGCCCCCGCGTGGGCGCGTGCACTTGTTTACCGCCGGGATGGTCTCCGCTAGGATGATGGGCGGAAGAGACCCTGTCCCGGGGTCTGCCGCGAAGGGCCCGAACATGCTACCTGCGCCCCTGCTGATCCGACGCCTGCTCCTGCTGCTGTCCATCACGTCCGTTGCCGCGCTGTGCAACGGCGCATCCGCCACCCAGGGCGGCCCCGACGGCTTCGGCTACACGTGGGACGACTCCGTCGCCTACAACTACGAGACCGCCGCCACCGCCCTGAACCACGCGGACTCCGACTTCGACGTGGTTTCCATCGGCTTCGCGTTCGAGTACTACGGCAACACCTACACCCAGGTCACCATCACCTCGGACGGCGCCATCCACTTCGACGGCGCGGCCACCGTGGGCGGCGAGAACGTCTCCCTGCCCACGGGCAGCGCCCGGCTGATCGCGCCGATGTGGGACAACCTGCGGCCCGACGGGGGAGGGGACGTCTACTACGGCACCCACGGCCTCGCGCCCACCCGCGTGTTCATCGCCGAGTGGCGCGACGTGGCCCACTACGCCACCTACTCGCCCTACTACACATCCGGCGACGCCAGCTTCGAGGTCAAGCTCTTCGAGGCGGACGGCGGCATCGAGTTCCACTACCAGGACGTGCAGTGGGGCGACGCCTCCTTCGACTACGGCGCGTCGGCCACCGTCGGCATCCAGGAGGGCACCATGGGGTACTCCCTGGAGCGCTCCTTCGACACTGCCGTGCTCACCGACTCCATGGCGATCCGCTTCGAGCCGTGCGGCGACGAGGACGGCGACGGGTACGAGGAGGAGTTCTGCGGCGGCACGGACTGCGACGACACCGACCCCGCCGTGCACCCGCTGGTCGCCGAGATCGCCTGCGACTGGATCGACAACAACTGCGACGGCTCCATGCACGGGGACGAGACCGACAACGACTACGACGGCTGGGACGAGTGCCTCGGTGACTGCGACGACACCGACGCGGGGCTCAACCTCGACGACGCCGACATGGACGGCGTCACCAGCTGCGACGGCGACTGCGACGACCTCGAGGCCACCGCCTACCCGGGCGGCACCGAGGTCTGCGACGGCGGCATC
The DNA here is from genome assembly GCA_964558555.1 of uncultured Rickettsiales bacterium. Taxonomy (GTDB): domain Bacteria; phylum Myxococcota_A; class UBA796; order UBA9615; family CAYRNR01; genus CAYRNR01. The sequence continues at coordinate 17,706 of CAZLEO010000196.1, forward strand.
GACAACGACTGTGACGGCACCGCCGACGACGTGGACGGCGACTTCGACGGGTACATCGCCGCGGACTGCGGCGGCGACGACTGCGACGACACCAACCCCCTGGCCCACCCCGCGGGCGTGGAGTCCTGCAACGGCTTCGACGACGACTGCAACGGCACCGAGGACGACCAGGACGCCCTGGGCTGCGTGCCCTTCTACTACGACGGCGACGGCGACGGGTACGGCCTCACCGGCGACGCCCAGTGCCTGTGCTCCCCGGCCTCCCCCTACTCGGCGGGCTACGGCGGCGACTGCGACGACACCAACGCCGACGTGCACCCCGGCGCCGTGGAGGACTGCAACTTCATCGACGACAACTGCAACGGCACCACGGACGAGGGCTTCGACCTCGACGGCGACGGCTACAACTGCTTCGACGGCGACTGCGACGACACCGAGCCCAACATCCACCCGGCGGCCACCGAGTACTGCAACCTCGCCGACGACAACTGCAACGGCGTCATCGACGAGGGCTTCGACCAGGACGGCGACGGGTACTCCTCGTGCACGGGTGACTGCGACGACAACGACGCCGCCATCAACCCGCTGGCCGTGGAGCAGTGCGACGGCGTGGACGAGAACTGCGACGGCCTCATCGACGAGCCCTTCGACCTCGACGCCGACGGCTGGTCCACCTGCGCGGGCGACTGCGACGACAACGACGACACGACCTTCCCTGGTGCGCCCGAGCAGTGCGACGGCGTGGACAACGACTGCGACGGCCACATCGCCAACAACGAGATCGACAACGACGGCGACGGCTACCCCTACTGCGCCGGCGACTGCGACGACCAGGAACCCTCCATCCACACCGACGCCCCCGAGC
>CAZLEO010000197.1:0-18555 GCA_964558555.1 uncultured Rickettsiales bacterium
GGTTGTTGGTGTCGTCGGCGTCGTTGCAGTTGCCGTGGCAGACGGTGTCGGCGTCGGCGTTGTCGTCGGCGCAGCCGTCGTTGCAGTCCGGGATGCCGTTGCCGTTGTTGTCCTGCTCGTCGGTGGGGATGACGCCGTTGCAGTTGTTGTCCTCGCCGTCGCAGACCTCGGCGGCGTTGGGGTTGGTGAAGGGGTCGGTGTCGTCGCAGTCGCCGCCGCAGGCCCAGAACCCGTCGCCGTCGGCGTCCACCTCGTCGGCGGGGACGGCGCCGTTGCAGTTGTTGTCCAGGCCGTCGCAGATCTCGGGCGCGCCGGGGTAGGTGTCGGCGTCGGTGTCGTCGCAGTCACCGTCGCACAGCTCTGCGCCGTCACCGTCGCCGTCGATGCCGTCGCAGTCGAGGTCGTCGCAGTCGATGTCCCCGTCGAAGTCGTTGTCGATGCCGTCGTCGCACACCACCTCTTCTGGATCGCAGACCACGGTGATGTCGTCGAAGGCGATGCCGTCGTCCATGGGCGGATCGTCGTCGTTCTCGGAGAAGTAGACCCACAGGCTGTTGCCGAGCAGGGGTCCCGAGTAGTCCAGGTACACCGGCGAGGCGGTGTACTCGGTGTAGCCGGTGAGCTCGGTGAACAGGAAGTAGGTGAACCCGTCGAAGGACACGCCCACGCAGTCCCCCTCCGGCGGCTCCCAGTAGAACCAGAACGCCGGACAGGAGTCGGTCTCGTCACCCACGTCCATGAACAGCCCGTAGAACGAGATGGTCGAGCAGCCGGAGATGTCCACCGGGCCGTACTCGAGGCCCGTGGCCTGGTCGCAGTTGGGAGTGTTGGACGCCATGACCGCGGACGTGCCGTTGAGCCCCACGTCGGTGAAGTGGACCTCGGAGCACGATGGGTTGGCGCCGCCTTGCCAGTGGTCCCAGCCGGGCCCGAGGACGCCGGACTCGAAGTCCTCTTGAACCAGGATGGTCTGCTGCGCCGCTGCCGGCACACCCACGGCCCAGACAGCGATCAGGATCAGAAGTCGCATGGTCGTTCGCATCGTTGCCTCCCGCCGGCGGCCTGCAGCCCCTGGCCACCGCGCCACCAACATTGTAACGCGCGTGGTTGGGCCGACCCAGGGAATCCACCGAGCCTGCGCAAGGTATCATGGGCCCTCCGGGAGGCGCTGTCATGGACCTGCACACCCTTTGTGGATCGCTGGACGAGTACCTGGCGGTCGGCGAGTTCGACGACGCGGCCGTGAACGGGCTGCAGCTCGAAGCCTGCGCCGAGGTGAGCCGGCTGGCCGTGTCCGTGGACACGAGCCTCGACGCCATCGACGGGGCCGTGGAGTCGGGGGCGGACCTGCTGCTGTGCCACCACGGATTGCTGTGGGGCGGCGCTGCGCCGTTGACCGGGCTGCTCGGGGCCCGCGCGGGCAAGCTGTTTCGAGGCGGTGTCTCCCTGTACGCGGTTCATCTCCCGCTGGACGCCCACCCCCAGGTCGGCAACAACGCGGTGCTCGCGCGCCTCCTGGGACTCTCGGATGCGGTGCCGTTCGGTCGCTACCGGGGGCGGCTGCTGGGTCTGGCCGGCGAGCTTCCCGCACCGACCACGGCGGGGGCGTTCGTCGCCTCGCTGGAGGGCGCGGTGGGGCCGAGCCTGGGCGCGGTGGGAGCGGCGGAGCGGCCGGTCCGCCGCGTCGCCGTGGTCAGCGGCGCCGCGGGCGATCTCAGCGGCGAGGCCGTCGCCGCGGGCGTGGATCTGATCGTGACCGGGGAGCCCGATCATGTGGCTGCGACCAGCGCCCGCGACACCGGGGTGGGGCTGGTCTTCCTGGGGCACCACGCCACCGAGGTGTTCGGCGTGCGCGCGCTGGCGCAGTGGGTCGAGGCCGAGTACGGCCTGCCGTTCGACGAGGTGGGGGTCAGCAGCGGATTCTGAGGACGGTCCGGTCCGGGTTCACTGCGGAGCTACCCCCTAGAAATCCGGATGATACGGAGCCGAACCGTCGTCGGTCCGCGGTCCGTAGTCGGTCATGTCGTCGTCGTCCCCGGTCATGGTGTCGTCGTCGTCCCCCACGGTGGTGTCGTCGTCGTCGGCCATCGCGGAGTCGTCGTCGCCGTGGTCGTCGTCGTCGTCGTGATTCGGGGCCGGGCAGCCGGCCAGGGCGAGGGCGAGGGGCATGGCGAGGCGCGCGATCCAGCGATGAGCCCTCTTGGACATGGAATCCTCCCAGATCCAGCGTAAGGGAAGCGGCTCTTCAGACGCAAATCGGGAGCAGCGGTTCGTGGGGGACCGGATCAGGCGCGGAGCTGGCGGAGCAGGGCGGGGTGACGCGGTGCGGTGTCGTCGTCGCTGCGCGCCCCGTACAGGATCATGTCGTCGTCGTCGCCCGTGGTGTCGTCGTCGTCGCCCGGGGGGGTGGCGTCGTCGTCGTCGCCCGGGTCGGCGCTGTCGTCGTCGCCGGGCGGGTTGGTGTCGTCGTCCCCCTCGTCGCCGTGCTCCGGGGGCGGACAGCCCGCCAGGGAGAGCAGCGCGGGGAGGGCCAGGGAGGCGAGCCAGCGGCGGGTGGAGCGTCTCATGGCGGTCCTAGGCCCTGAGCTGACGGAGGAATCCGGGGTGACGCGGCGCGGACCCGTCGTCGGGGCGCACACCGTAGTAGTCCACGTTGTCGTCGTCGCCGACCGTGTCGTCGTCATCGCCCGCGGTGACGTCGTCGTCGTCATCGAGCTGGGCGGAGTCGTCGTCGCCAGGCGGGTTGGTGTCGTCGTCGCCCTCGTCGTCGTGGTTGGGCGGAGGGCAGCCAGCCAGGGAGAGCAGGGCGGGCAGGGCGAGGGCGGCGAGCCATCTTCGGGTCCGGGTACGCATCGGCGCGATCCTCCTTGTCGAAGTACTCCCGAGTCTGCTGCAGGACCTGCGCCGTATCAAGGGGTTCGAACCTGCCCGACGGCCTCCTCGATGAGCTGGTGGTGGCAGCGGCTGATCTCGCCGATCTCCGGATCGTGGAAGTGCAGCCCACCCCCGCCGCAGATCCGCCACTGGCTGCAGTCGGCGCAGGGGCCGACCTTCATCCAGCGCCGGTCGCGGAACTCGGCGAACCCCTCCTCCCACACGTCCATGAACGGCCGCTGCCGCACGTTGCCCTGGACGAAGCGCTCGCGCGGGATGTCGGGGCAGGCGCTGATGTCGCCGTTGGCGAGAATGCCGCCGGTGCGGATGCCGGCCCAGCAGGCGAAGCGGTGCTTGCGTGCGCGGGGCTCGTAGCGCTCGCCCAGGTAGTTCTCGCACGCGTAGGAGATGTCCAGATCCCGGTGGCGGCCGCGGTGGTGCGCGATGAACGCCACCGCATCGCGCAGCTGCTCGCCCGTGACCAGCAGGTCGGGGTCCGACCTGGCGCGGCCGATGGGGGCCACCGAGCCGATCCGCCAGTAGCGGATGCCCAGCTCCCGTACCAGGTCGAGCATCAACGGCAGGTCGCCGGCGTTGTGGTAGTTCAGCGTGGTGATCAGCTCGACGATGGAGAAGTACGGCGAGCGGTTCAGCCTGCGCAGCGCCTGCAGCGCCTTGCGGTAACTGCCCGGGCGTTGCCGCACCAGGTCGTGGTGCTCCTCGGTGCCGTCCACGCTGACCGTCACGGTGCGCATGCCCGCGAGCTCGAGCTGCTCGACCATGGCGTCGTCCACCAGCAGGCCGTTGGTGACCATGCCCCAGGGGAAGCCGCGGCGCGCGGCGCGGCCCATCACCTCCAGCAGGTCCTCGCGCACCAGCGGCTCGCCCCCGGACGCCACGAGCATGATGCTGCGCGGGTCCTGTCGCCGCGCCACGAGGGCCAGCGTGTCGTCGATCTCCGCCGTGGTCAGCTCGTCGGGCAGGGGATCGGTGGTGCAGGAGCTGCCGCAGTGGACGCATCGCAGGTTGCACCGCAGGGTGGTCTCCCAGAACAGGTAGTCCAGCCGGTGCGTGAGGTGGTGTCCGCGGCGGTACCCCAGCCACGCCTCGCGCGCGACCGCGGCCTGGAGCCGATTCGGCAGGCGGTTCATCACGCGCTTGGTGACCCGGAACAGGCGGGGCGGGACCTTCACAGCAGCCTCCCAGACGGCGTCATCGTAGCGCATCCGGACCGCGGCCCGGTGATACCATGACCCCCGCAACCCCCCTGCAAAGGCTGGACCCGATGGACGTGCGCGCCTGGTCCCTGACGATCGCCCTGCTGTTGCTGGCCGGCCCGGCCGGCGCTGCCGAGGACGTGCCCACGGAGGAACGCGTGAACCTGCCCCGAACCGTTGGCGCGTGGGAGGCCCCCCAGGCGCCCCGCGTGATCACCGCCGAGACCATCTTCGACTACATGAACGGGGCGGGGGAGATGTACCTCGCCTACCGCTTCGAGAAGCTCGAGGTGTTCGAGTTCAAGGCGGACGGGGAGGGCGACATCCTCGTCGAGCTGTACTGGATGGAGCACCCGGACGACGCGTACGGGCTGCTGTCGGACGACCTCAGCGGCGAGGCGCTGGCGCTGGGCGAGCTGACCGCCGAGAGCCGGCGGGCGCTCTACGGCTCGGGTTACCTGCGGCTGGCCTGGGACCGGCTGTACGTGCGCATCCTCGCCTACGACGAGAACGCGGCGTCGCGGGCGGCGGTGGAGGAGCTGGGGCGCGCGTGCGTGACGCCGGGGGGGCACGGCGCCAGGCCGGAGATGGTCGTCCTGGTCCCGCCCAAAGTCCCGGTCGGGGACCGCGTGTACGGACTTCGAGCCGACACGGTTCGCTTTCTTCGGTCCTACCTGATCCTCAACGTGGCGTACTACCTGGCGTCGGACGACATCCTCGGCCTGGGGCGCGGATGTGAGGCGGCGTTCGCCGAGTACCGACCCGCGGGCGGGGACCACACCTCCAAGGTACTGCTGCTGATGGTCCGGTACCCGGACGAGGCGGCCCGGTCGAAGGGCGAGGCCGCGTTCGAGGGCGCGTACCTGGCCGAACCTCTCGAACGTCGGGAGGCCGCCGGCGGCGCCCAGGTCCGCATCGAAGGGGGCTGGGTCGGGACCGGTGGGAGCGGGCGGGATCTCGTGGTGGTGTTCGACGCGCCGGACGCGGACGTGGCCGGGGCGCTGGTCACCCGCGCCGCGGTGGCGCTGACCGCCAGCAAAGTGGGGCCGTGACCCGATCCCCCGTATCCCGCGCCGCGCGCCGGGTGGCGCGCCAGCTCGCGCGCCGGCTGCGCGGGGATCCCTTCCCCCGGGTCGAGCCCGCCGCCGTGGGCGCAGACGCCGACCGCCTCGACCACCTCGCGCGGGCCGTGGACGGCTGGATCGCCGAGGGCCGGGCGGTGGGGGCGGAGCTGCGCGTCATCCAGTCCCGGCGCACCGTGCTGCACCACTGCGCCGGCTGGCTGGACCGGGGGCAGGAGCGACCCTGGGTGCCGGACGCCCTGTGCGACGTGCGATCCATGGCCAAGCCGATCCTGGCCACCGCTGCGCTGTCGCTGGCCGAGGACGGCGCGATCGGGCTGCCCGATCCCGTGGCGCGCTACCTGCCGTCGTTCGACCGCGAGGGCAGCCGGGCGATCACCGTGGAGCACCTGCTGCACCACACCGCGGGGCTGGACCACCCCGGCTTCCCCGCGAGCCTTCGCAGCTACCCCGATCTGCGTGCCGCAGCGGACGACGTGGGACGGGTCGGTCCCGCGGCCCCGCCCGGGAGCTGCTTCCGATACAGCGACGCGGGCTCGGCCGTGCTGGGTGCGGTGGTGGCGCAAGCCGCCGGCCGGCCGCTGGAGGAGGTGGTCTTCCGCCGGGTGCTGCGGCCCCTGGAGATGGTCGACACGGTGGCGGCGCCCGAACCGTCGGAGCCTCGCCTGGCCAGCGCCTACGAGCTCGAGGATGGGGAGTTCGTGCGGTACTGGAGCCCCGGCGATCCCCCCAGGCTGCACTTCTTCCCCGGCGCCGGTGGGCTGCTGTCCACCACATCCGATTACGCGCGGTTGCTCGCGGCGTGGATGGACGGCGGGCGGACGCGCGACGATCGGGTGCTGCGCGGCCACACCGTGGCCACGGCCCTGCGTTCGGTTCCCTTGACGCGACTGCCCGACGAGCGGGGCAACCATGGCATGCAGTGGTGGCTGTACTCCGACCCGGCGGAAGGGGAGGGGGTGCAGCTCGTCTTCGGCTCGGACGGCTCCGACGGGACATGGGCCATGGCCGCGCCCGACCTCGATCTGATGGTGCTGTACTTCACCCAGTCGCGCGGCGGCAGCACGGTGTTCGACGCCATGGGGCTGGTGCGGGAGCTCGTCGAGGGGGCATGATCCCGATGATCCCCTCGTGGAGGCGGCCGTGAAGATCCAGCTCGGCGACTACTACATCCGCAGCTACCGCCCCGCCGACGCGGCGGCCATCGTCAGGTACGCCGACAATCCCCTCATCGCCGCGAACATGACCGACGCCTTTCCCCACCCGTACACCGACAAGGCGGCCCAGGACTGGCTGGACATCGTGCTGAACCAGGAGCGGGAGACCCTGTTCGCCCTGGCCGACGAGCGTGAGCTGATCGGCTCCATCGGCCTGCACCCGGGCAAGGGGGTGTTCCGCTGCATGGCCGAGATCGGCTACTGGGTGGGCGAGGAGTTCTGGGGGCAGGGTATCGTCAGCGCCGCCGTGGTCGCTTTCACCGATCACGCGTTCGCCGAGTTCGAGGACATCTCGCGCATCCAGGCGCACGTGTTCGCGTCCAACCCGGCGTCGGCGCGGGTGCTGGAGAAGGCCGGCTACGATCTGGAGGGCCGGCTGCGCCGCAGCGTGATCAAGAATGACGAGGTCCTCGATCAGTGGATGTACGCGAAGGTCCGCTAGTCCAGATCTTCGGGCTGGAAGCGCCGCATCACGAACCCCAGCCACGGCATCACCCACGCCCGGCCCTTGTACGCCCGCCAGCACGCCACGATCCGCGCCGTGATGCGCCAGATCTGGTACGGCACCAGCAGCAGCGCCATGCCCGCGGCGATCAGCCCCGGGTGCACCCGGTCCTCCAGCACCGCCACCATCAGCGCGCAGCTGCCCAGCACCGGGACCAGCACGATCATCGCCACGATGAACTGCAGCCAGCTCTGGTAGGCGCAGAAGCGGACAAACGGGTCGCGAGAGAACAGCGCGAACCACGTCGACGCGATCAGGAAGATCCCCTGGAATGGCAGGTAGCACAGGGCCCCTGCGGTCTTGGGCGAGAACCCCCCGGCCGAGGCGCTGGTCAGATCGGGCGAGGGCTCGAACTCCACACCGAGCCGCTCCGCCACCTGCTCCGCCGCGGCCTGGACCTCCTTGCTGCGTGCCGGCGGCAGCCGGCCCAGCAGCAGGATCGGGTCGCCCATGCCGGTGCGCACCGAGATCGCCCACCATTTCAGCACCGCGCTGGGCTTGTGGGCGTACACCGCCGCGGCGTCCGCCCAGTCGAGCAGGTGCACGCCGTTGCGCTCGACGATCCGCCGCCGCTCGTCCAGGACCACGACGGACCGCCGCGATCGCATCCCCGCCGTGACCACCAGCAGCCCACCCGGGGCCAGGCACGCCAGGCAGCCCAGCCCCACGAGGGTGCCCAGGACGATCCACGCCGTGGTCTGGTCCGACTGCAGCCCCATCATCAGCGCCACCAGCACCCCCAGCAACACCACGGCGACCGGCAGCAGCAACGCCACTGCCAGCCCCTGGACCACGAAGTCGCGCGACGGATTGCGCAGCGACAGGCCGTCGGGGTGGGTCTCGACGTAGGGGGCGGCGGGGTCGTTCATGGGGTGACGCTCCTGGCCGAAGGGATAGGATAGACATCGCACCGGACGCAAGGATAGCCGGCGCTGGAGGTGGGAATGGCCGACGTTCAGGATCCGCGGGCCGAGCTGGACGAGCTGCTGGTCAGGCTGCACGAGGTGGACGAGCGGATCGACGCGCTGCAGCTGGACCGCAAGTCCATACGGGACCGCATCACCGAGCTGTTGCGCTACCTGGGGATGGACAGGCTCAAGGTGGACGCCGGGGACCACACCACCAGCCTGCGGTTGACCCGGCGCACGACGGTCAAGTACGACGAGGACGCGCTGCGCGACCGGCTCGGGGAGCGCTACGAGTCCATCCTCGAGCCGGACATGAAGCGCGTACGCAAGCACTTGCCGGAGGTCGGCCACCTCCTGCAGCCGGCGCTGGACGTGGTGGGAGCGCCGAGCCGCGAGCTCGTCGAGCAGCGAATCCTCGAGGGGAGCCTCGCGGCGGCGGACTTCAGCGGCGCGTTCGTCAAGACCACCATTGACGTGCTGTACGTGCGACGTCAGGCCAGCGCTCCTGCGGAGGAGGGCGACGCGCGGGACGAGGACGCGCCCTACTGAGGTCGGGGCAGATCCAGCCGGGCCGCGTCCATCACGGCCAGGAAGAGCACGTAGAGGTGCGGGGGTTTTCCCTCTTCCAGGGCCCGGATCGCCAGGCGCCGCAGCGCGACGCGCCCTTCGTCGGCGCCGGAGGTGTAGAGGCAGAGCCGCGCGAAGGTGACCTGACAGCGGAAGCGATCGTGGTCGGGCACGTGGGGCAGGGCGGGGCCCAGCGCCTTTGCCAGCTCTTCCCAGCCGTCCCCTTCGACACCGTGGTGAGTGCAGCGCGCCTCGACTGCGTGGAAGATCCGCGATGCCCAGTGGGATCGAATCCCCTCGAGCACGATGGCCGCGGGCCTCGGCAGACCGTCGGAGACCAGATCCTCGGCGAGCATCGCCTGCACGTGATCGGGCAACCGATCCGCGTCGGCCAGCGCTTCGAACCGCCCGAGACCGGCCAGGGCGCGCATGCGGCGGGCGGCCAGGACGTGGTCGGTGGGCGAGCTCGCTCGACGTTCGAGGCCCCGTAGCAGCCATTCGCCGCGCGCCGCGTCACCCCTGCGGATCTCGAGGACCGCCAGCGTGCCCAGGGTCTCCAGGGGGATGTGGGGTAGGTCCGGAAGGGGGATCTCGTCGACCACACGCCTCCCCTCGGCGAGCCACGGATGGAGCAGCCCGTCGTCGTCGGTGTGCCGCGCCAGCACCACGCTCCAGATGTCGATCCAGCGGAGGGCCTCGGCGCCGTCGGTGACGTGACGCGCCAGCCCGCCCACGGCCATGGCCGCGTCCTCCAGGACGCCGGCGTCGGCGAGGGCGTGGGCCACGGCGGGCAGGGGAGCGCCGGAGGGAAGATCACCGACCACGTCCTGCAGCTCGACGGGGGAACCCTGCGCGCGCAGCGCGATCCCTGCCTCGAGGCGAGCGAGGCAGCCGCGGACGTTGCCCAGGCGCGCCTCCTCCACGGCCATCGCGGACTCCAGGACGGAGCGCGTTTGAAGGGAGAGTTCCAGGCGCGACAGGAGCGAGGCCACCCGCTCCAGCGGGAGCTTGCGCTCGGAGAGATCCCCGCACAGCCCCTGGACGAGTCGGTCTCTGGGAGCGGGCGGCCAGTCCCCGACCACGGCGAGGGCCTGCTCGAGCAGCGGATCGCTCCGCTCCACGACGCGGCGCAGCAGCTCGCGGATCAGGTGGGCGGTGAGCCAGGTCAGGGTCTGCTCGTCCTCACAGGCCCGGATCTCGTGCAGGGCGCTGCGGAACTCGCGCTCGGCGTCCTCGCCGCGACCGACCCGGCCCAGGACGCTTGCCCCGACCAGGCCTGCGTGGATCCGCGGCAGGGCCGGCGTGTCCCGCGCCACCCGGCCCAGTTCATCCAGCCACGCCTCGGCCGTGTCCTCGTCCCCCCTGCGCGCGAGATGATCCAGCAGCCTCGCCAGGGCCAGTAGCTGGCCTTGCATGCGGTCGCCCGCGCGTTCGGCCAGCTCGTCGAGGGCCTGGCGGCGGTCGAACCCGGGCTCGTGGGAGAGCAACTCGACGCGCGCGGAGCCCGGCGGTAGATCGCGGGCGGCCCGGACCACGGCCTCCGCGAACCGGGGGCGGTCTTCGGGCAGGGCCCGGGCGATGGCCAGGACCACCGGCCCGGGGGTGCGCGCGTCCAGGGCCAGCTCGAGCAGCCGGGACAGGCGCGGTTCGGCCTCGTCACCGAGGCTCGCGATGACCTGCGCGACGGACGCGTACCACCCCGCCGGGCCGTTGGCCCGCTGCAGGATCGTCATGGCGGTGTCGAGCATGTCGGGAACCCCGGGCCGAGGTCAGACCTCGATCCCCAGGCGATCGATCTTGCGGTACAGCGTGCGCCGGCTCATGCCCAGCATCTTGGCGGCCTGGACCTTGTTGCCGTCGGTCTGACGCAGGGCCGAGAGGATGGCCTCCTTCTCCTGCTCCTCCGGGCTCGCCGGCACGGCGGCGGCCGCCGGCACCGGGGCGGCCCCTCCGGGCGGGCTGACAAAGGACGCGGCAAGGGACGGCTGACCCAGGGCGAGCGCCACCTCGTTGCAGGTGATGGAGCGGCCCCCACCCAGGGCCCAGGCCGTGCGGACCACGTTGCGCAGCTGCCGCACGTTGCCGGGCCAGTCGAGGCTGACCAGCAGCTCCAGGACGCGGGGGTCCACGGTGGGCGGCGGGGCCCCACGCTCGCTGGCTTCCTGGGCCAGGAAGGTCTGCAGCAGCAGCGGGATGTCCTCGCGCCGGTCCCGCAGCCCCGGGATGCTCACGGTGATGGCGCACAGGCGGTAGTACACGTCCTGGCGGAACTCGCCCGTCTCCACCAGGCTGGCCAGATCCTGGTGGCTCGCCGCGAGGATGCGCACGTCCACGTTGCGCGTGCGGGCGCTGCCGACCTGGCGGACCTCCCCCTCCTGCAGCACGCGCAGCAGCCGCGCCTGCATGGCCGTGCTCATGTCGGCCACCTCGTCGAGGAACAGGGTCCCGCCGTTGGCCATCTCGAAGAGGCCCTTGCGGTCGGCGGTGGCGCCCGTGAAGGCCCCGCGCACGTGCCCGAACAGCTCGCTCTCCAGCAGCTGCTCGGGGACCGCGGCGCAGTTCAGCGCCATGAACGGGGCATCCTTGCGCGGTCCGTTGAAGTGCACGGCCCGGGCGAAGAGTTCCTTGCCCGTGCCGCTCTCGCCGTGGATGTACACCGGGATCTCGGTGTCGATGATGTGGTCCACGGTCTGCAACGCGAGCATCAACGCCGGGTGCTGGCCGACGATCTCGTCGTAGTCGTAGCGCAGCTGGCCCCTCTGTACGTCGGGTTGATCCGGGACCGCTGCGGGGGTCGTGGGTTCACCGCCGGCGCTGGGCTCCGGATCGGAGCTCGTGGCCCCGCGCAGGCGCTCGGCGCGCATCTCGCGGCCCTCCGCGGCGAGGCGGGCGTTGCGGGCGACCAGCGCGACGATCACGGCCAGCCCCTCGAGGACGGCGAGCTCGTCGTCGCCAAAGGCGGCGTCGGCAAAGGGGTGGTCCACGTAGAGCACGCCGTCCACCCGGTCGCCCAGGCGCAGCGGCGCACACAACACCGACCTCAGGCGGTGGGCGAGCACCGAGTCGCGGGTGGCGAAGCGGGGGTCTTCGGCCGCGTTGGCCGTCCAGGTGGCCTGGCCGGTGCGCAGCACGCCCTCGAGCATGTTCTCGGAGATGGGGAAGGGCTCCTTGACCGAGTAGATGGCGGTCTCCCAGTCCTCGACGCCGCTACCCTCGAGGCGGATCAGGCCGCGCTCGGCGCCCGTCGTCTCCACCGCCGCGTCCAGCAGGCGAGCCAGGTGCGTGCGGACGGGCAGCTCGGCGGTCAGGGAGGCGAGGGACTCGAGCAGTCGCTCCGCGCGCGGATCGCGCACGGCCCGGCGGCCGCGTCGTGAGGGGGGCGCGGCCCCACCCAGGTCCCTCGACAGGCGGCCGATGGCCCGGTGGACGCGGTGGGAGCCGTCCACGTCGGGCGGCAGCCGCTCCTCGAGCCAGTCGGCCAGCTCCTGCATCCGCTGCAGGAGATCGGCGGCCTGCTCGCGCTCGTCCAGGGCCACACACACCCGCGCCAGCTCCTCGAGGCTGCGCCAGATGCTGTCCGGGCTGGCGATCCGCTCGGCCACGGTCAGCGCCTCTCGGGCCAGACCGTACGCGGCGGGGAGGTCGCCCCGCGGGCGATCCCGCTCCAGCCTCGACTGGAGCCGGCGCAGGGTACACACCACCTCGGGGAGGGGATCGGCGTCGGACAGCCGGTGCATCGATCCGGCGGCGTCGTCGTGGTGGCCCTGGCGCAACAGCAGGGCGCCGCGCACCAGCGCCAGCGCGTCCAGCCCGCGCTTGAGCTGCACTGGCCGCAGGTCGCGCTCGGCCCGGTCCAGCAGCTTGTCCAGCCCCTCGGTCTCGCCGGCGCGGAAGCGGACCACGGCCAGCCACACCCGGGCCTCGCCCGCGGCGCCGCGGTCCTTGACCGCGTCCGACATCAGCGCCGCCCGCTCCAGCTCTGCCTGGGCCTCGTCCGGGGCGCCGATGCGACCCAGCAGGCGGCCGATGTGCATCCGGGCGAGGGCCTCCTGCAGCTGGTGACCCATCTGCGTGGCCTGGTCCAGGCCGCGGCGGTACCACGTCAGCGCCTGGGCGTACTCGCCGGCCATCAGCAGGTTGTCGCCGTGACCGACGGCCACGCGGCAGAGCTGGTCCTGGTCGCCGATCTCCTCCACGCGGGCCACGGCGCGGTGGGTGCAGGCGAGGGCCTCGCCGAGCTCTCCCCGGTCCGCGTGCATGGTGCCCAGCACGTTCAGCGCCACGATCTCCTCGGTGGCGGCGCCGATCTCGCGCAGCTTCCCCACGGCGGTGCGGGCGTCCTCGATGCCCACGTCGTAGTCGCCGGTCAGCGCCGCCAGCTGACCGGACAGCAGGTGCAGCGTCACCGCGTCCTGCAGCGGGGTCTCCTCGGTGAGGTGACTCAGGGCCAGGTCGCAGTAGTGGCGGGCCTGCTCGTGGTCCTCCCACATGCAGGCCTCGGCGAGGCGCGCGTAGGCCGCTGCCAGCTCGCCGCGGGTGGTGTTGTCGCTCAACGATCCCGCGGCGCGCTCGAGCAGGGACAGCCCCAGCGCCTTCTCCCCTGTCTTCAGCGCGAGCACCCCCTGCTGCACGGCCAGTCGGCCGCGCGCGACCTGGTCGCTGTCGGCGGCGAGGCGCTCCACCTCGCGGTAGGTGTCGTCGGCCGCGCGGTATCGGCCCTGGCGCATCAGCAGATCACCCAGGGCGAGCCCTGCCTCGAACCGTTCGGGGATGGCGTCGGGCGGGGCCACTGCGGCGGCGCGACGGAGCGCGGACTCGGCGATCTGCGCCTCGAACCGGGCGGTGGCCCGGCGCGCGGCGCGCAGGAACACCTGGGCCGCGCGGTGGTTGTCCCCCGCCAGGGAGAGGTGGCGGCCCAGGTCCAGCAGGTCCTCCACGTCGTCCACATGGGCCAGCAGCCGCGCCATCGAACGATGGAACGACGAGCGCAGGTCCTCGGCCAGGGCGTCGCAGGTGGCTGCCGCGTGGTGCTCGGAGGCGAACTTGTAGCGGGCCCCGCCGCCCGTGCCCTCGCGCAGGACCAGCCCCTGGTCCACCAGGCGGTCCAGGGTGGCGCCGAGCTCGGCCTCGTCGCGGTCCAGGGCCATGCAGACGTTGTCCAGGGGCAGCCAGCGGGCGGCCACGGCCAGGAAGCCCAGCGGCGCCTTCTGATCGGGGGGGAGCGCCTCCTGGCTGAGGCGGATCGCGTCGGCCAGCTGGGCCGGCGTGTTGAGCTCGCCCATCTCGGGCAGGGTCAGCTGGGGTTTGCCGCCGGTGGTGGCGGTGAGCTTCATCTGGTTGAGCAGCACCACCAGGAACGCGGCGTTGCCGCCGGTGATGCGGCGGACGCGGCCCACGATCTGGGGTTCCGGGGTCACCTCCTCGAAGCGCGCGTGGAGCAGATCGCTGATGGCGCGGTCCTTGAGGCCGCTGAGCACCAGCCGCTCGCAGCGCGGCAGCTCCCGCAACGAGCGGGCGGTGAACACGATGAACCAGGGGTTGTCCTCGCGGCCGAGCAGCTCCGCGAGCACCAGCGGGCCGATGGGATCGCCGCGGTCGAGGTCGTCCAGGAACAGGGTGCCCGGGCGCTGCTTGCCGGCGTCCACGAGGAAGTCCGTGACCGCGCGAACGAGATCCGCCTGGTCTGTGGGCTCCCGGCCGGACGGATCCGGGGCCGGGGTGATCCCGGGGAGCAGCGCCTCGATGGCGCGGCCGTGGGGGACGCCTGGCCCCTCGCGCACCGCCCGTCGCTGCCACAGGCGGGCGATGGGGTCGCCCAGGGGCAGGCACGGCACGTCCTCGCCGTAGGGGTCGCCGCCCACGACCACGGGGGGAAGGGTCGTGACCGTGGCGCGGAACTCGCGCATGAGCCGTGTCTTGCCGATGCCCGGCTCGCCCAGCAGCGCCACGGCGGCCACGGCGTCCGGATCGTTGCGGATCTCCGCACCGTCGAAGCGGCGGCGGAATGCCTCGCGCAGCCGCATCATGGCCACGTCCCGGCCCACGAACGGGATCTCCGCCTCGAGGAGCTTACGCAGGAAGGGGGCCGGCACCGTTGAGGTGCGTTCGAGGTAGCGCAGCACGGCCTGGGCCGACGCGAAGCGCAGCTCCGGGTCGCGGTCGATCAGGCGCCGCACCAGGGTCTTGAGGGGGCGCGGCCACTGGCGCGGCAACGCGTCGAGGTTGGGTCGCCCGGGCACGTCGGGGCGCCGCTGTGGCGGCAACATGCTCAGCCCGAGGGAGTACAGGTCGGCGCGCTGGTCGTAGGACCGCCCCTCGAGGAGCTCGGGGGCCATGAACAGGGGCGTGCCGCCCATCACGCCCTGGCGGAGCCGGCCGCGGGCCAGGCCGAAGTCGAGCACCTTGGCCCGTAGCTGGCCGCGCTCCTCGAGCACCAGCAGGTTGTCGGGCTTGAGGTCGAGGTGGAGCAGGCCGCGCGCGTGGCAGTGTTCGAGGGTGGCGCAAACGTCGGCGCAGAGGCGGTACAGCAGCTGTGGTTCCGCGTCGGCGGTCATCTCGTCCCAGGGCTGGCCGCCGATCCACTCGCCGGTGTAGTAGGGCGCATCCGTCTCCGGATCGTGGCCCAGCTCGTACACGCGCGCGACCCCGCGGTGGCGCAGCGAGGCGCGGACGCGGAAGTCGTTGGCGAAGCTCTCGCGCTCCTCGTCGCTGGACGGCAGCAGCATCTTGAGCATCAGCACGCGGCCCGGGCGGAGGCGATCCTCCACCCTGAACAGCTCGCTGCGCTCACGCCGCTCGACGCTCTCGAGCACCTGGTAGCGATCGTCGATGATCTTCATGGCACACCCTGAGGGGGGTGATTCTACAGGGGTTGAAGGTTGAAGGTTGAAGGTTGAAGGTCGGAAGGGGAGGGGAGGGGTCAGTAGTCGAGGTAGGCGTCGTCCCAGCTGTACGACAGGTCGCCGGAGTCCTCGACGAAGGTGGCGAAGCACTGGCCCTGCCACATGCCGCCCTCGTAGACCATCAACGTGCTGGCGTGGCCGATGTACTCCTCGGCGAAGCCATAGGCGCGGGTGGAGCCGTCGAGGGCGGCGACCACGTCGGCGCCGTAGCCGAAGGTCGCGCACCCCGCCCCGCCCTCGGAGACGATCACGGCGTCGGAGACCTCGAGGTCGAAGGCCCAGTCACACTCGGCGCAGTCTGCGCGCCCCCCCGTCGAGGTCAGCGAGTAGGTCACGCGGCACAGCTCGTCGCCCGCGCCCTCCTCGTCGACGATGAACAGCTCCTCGACGCCGGCGAAGCTGACGGGATCGATCACGGCGGCGCCGGAAAACGACAGCATGGCCCGCGGGGCAGCGTCATCGTCCCCGGAGGTGTCGTCGTCGCCGGCGGCGCTGTCGTCGTCGTCGCCCGCGGGACAGCCGAGCAGGCCGCCGAGGACGGCCAGCAGGAGGAGCGAACGGAGGTGGGGTAGGGTCAGGGACATGGGCACAGGGGGCGGGCGCCGGGGACTACCCGCAGGCGGCCCCGTAGGTCGGGCTGACCACGAACGAGCTCCCCCACCATCCGGTGCGGTGATCGACGCGCAGCCCTCCGCGGCGCATCATCTCGTCGTGTTCGCTCTCGTCGAGCAGGAACTCCACCCCATCGATGTCCAGGGTGCGGTCGGTGTTGCGAGGCTCGTCCAGAGCCAACCCCATACGGGGTCCGCCTCACCCCCAGCCCTGGATGAAGATGCGGACGTGCCGCCTCTTCTTGTCGTCACCACCGATGAGCTGATGAATCTGCTCCTTTGCCTCTGTCGAGACGTACAGCGATTCTTGCATCACGAACCCTTCCACAAGGGCCCGCCACTCTCCTCATCCGGGAACCATTGTAGAGCCGGTTGCCTCACTTTTCGAACCAAAAAGGCGCACGCATGTCGCACCGCATTGATCCACGGGGTTGATGTGGCTATCGTGTGCCACGTTTTCGACTGGTTGGTCGAAAAGAGACCAGAGGGTCGAGAAGGAGGCGGTATGGGTGTCGCGGATCGCAGGGAGCGCGAGCGTCAGAGCCGGCGCAATCACATCCTCGAGGCGGCCGCCGAGGTGTTTGCCGAGCGCGGCGCGGACGGTTCGTCGATGGACGCCATCGCCGAGCGTGCCGAGCTGGGCAAGGCGACGCTGTACTACTACTTCAAGACCAAGGAGGAGCTGTACGCCGCGGTGATCGCGGCTGCGGCCGAGCGCTTCTTCATGGTGCTGGCCAGCGTGCGGTCGTCGTTCGAGCACCTGCACGAGATGGTCGAGGCGCTGCTGCTGGCCTACGTGCGGTTCTGCGACGAGCACCCGTCGTGGCAGGCGGTGGTCCTGCCGCACCTGGTGCAGATGGGCTGGGGGCAGGAGCAGCACGCCGTGGTGCCGATGCACCGCGTGCGGGAGGGGGAGGCTCCGCTGCACACGGCGTTCATGGGAGAGATGGATCGACTGCTCGTGGACACGCCGTGGGAGCGCCAGCGCGTGGAGTTCCTCGACTTCCTCGCCGACGCCTTCGGCGCGCTGGGCTACCGCCACCAGGCGGGCCGGATGGGGGACGCGCGCGAGCGCATCACGTTCTACGTGGATCTGATCCGCTACCACGGTCGCGAGGAGGTCAACGAATCGTGAAATGGCTCACCGACCTGTCGATCCGCCACCCCTGGCCCGTGCTCGGTCTGCTGCTGGTGGCCACCGTGGGCATGGCCTGGGGTCTGGGCCGCATCGAGTCCGACCCGGACGTGCTGCGGGACCTGCCCGACAACCTGCCGGCCAAGCAGCTGTACGACCGCGTGGGCGAGGTCTTCCCGTCCAAGGAGCTCGTCTTCATCGGCGTGCAGGCCGACGACCTGTGGACCCCTCAGCGCCTGCAGGATCTCGACCGCATGACCCGGGCCCTCGAGGACGTGCCCGTGGTGCAGCAGGTCATCTCGCCGACCAACGCGTCGGTGGTGGTCGGCACGCAAGCGGGCTTCGAGATCCGCGACGCCGCCGATCCATTCCCCACCACCGTCTCCGAGGCCGAGGCCCTGCGCGACTTCCTCACCTCCCAGGACAGCACCTCGGGGGTGGTCGTCAGCGAGGACGGCGCCGTGGCCGCGGTGATGGTCTTCTTGCAGGCCAAGCTGGCCACCACCGAGTCCAAGGCCGCGGGGCAGGTGGCCGAGGCCGTGGACGCCAGCTGCGGTGAGCTGACCGTGCACAAGGCCGGCCGGCCCATGGTCAGCTACCTGTCGTCCAAGCAGATCGGCAAGGACACGGGCATGCTCACGTCCGCGGCGCTGCTGCTGATGCTGGCGCTGCTGGGGATCATGTTCGTCAACGTGCGCGGCGTGCTGCTGCCCATCGGCGTGGTGATCGCCTCGACCCTGTGGACCATGGGCGGCATGGGCTGGCTGGGCATCGCCATGACCCACTCGCTGGAGGCCCTGCCGATCATGCTCATCGCCATCGGCGTGGCCGACGGCGTGCACCTCGTCCAGGCGTTCATGGCCCGCGCGCGCAACACCGACGACCGCAAGCGGGCGGCCGAACAGACCATGGACGACCTGCGTCGGCCCGTGATCATGACGTCCATCACCACGGCGGTGGGCTTCCTGGCGCTGAACACATCGGGCGTGCGATCGATCATGACGCTGGGCCTGCTCGTGGCCTTCGGCGTGTTCGTCGCCATGCTGTTCTCGTTGACCTTCGTGCCGGCGGTGCTGGCGCTGCTGCCCGTGCCCAAGCGCTCCCAACGTGAGGACGTGCGCACCCGCGGCTACCGCCTGCAGCGCCTCATGGTCTGGTGGGGCAACCTGCTGTTCGACCACAAGCGCCTGGCCACCCTGGCCATCCTGATGTTCGTCGGCCTGTGCGTGATGGGCGCGAACAGGGTGGAGTCGGAGACCTCGATCCTGGAGAACTTCCCCGCGGACGACCCGATCCGCAGCTCGGCGGAGTTCTTCAACGACCACTTCGGCGGCGTGACCAACCTGCAGGTGGTGTTCGAGGGCGGGGAAGCCGACGCCCTGAAGGACCCCGACCTCCTCGCCCGCATCGAGGCTTTCGAGGAGTACGTCACCGGCCTGGAGGGGGTCGGCGGGACGACCTCGGTGCTGCCGGTGGTGCGGTCCATGAACCGGGTGCTGCACGCGGACGATCCCGCGTACGACCGGCTCCCCGGGGC
>CAZLEO010000198.1:0-18361 GCA_964558555.1 uncultured Rickettsiales bacterium
TCGGGGCGGGGCCAACGCAGCTCCGGGCTGCCGACGGACCGCCCCGTCCCGCCCCCCAGATCCCCGACGGACATCCGGCGACAGCCGCCAAGGACCTGATCCGAGAGGGCGCTGGAGCGCCCGGGAGGACGTTCCCTGGGCCGCACGCGGACGGGGGACCGTGGGAACGAGGAAGCGGAGGGGAAGGGCGCAGAGCGCCCAAGAAGACGTTCCGACGGAGACCGTCGGAACGAGGAATCGGAATCGGGTGCAGGTGCGGGAGCGGGAGCGGGAGCGGGAGCGGGAGCGGGAGCGGGAGCGGGAGCGGGCCGGTGGCTCACTCACACCCCCCCGGAAACCCATCCTCGTGCCCCTGCACACACCAGTAGCTCATCTCCTGCGAGTACTCGCCGGCGTACGGATCCACGGAATACCCGTCCGGATCCTGTACCTCGAAATGCAGATGCGGCTGGCTGCTGATCCCCGACGACCCGACGATCCCCAGCACATCCCCCATCAGCACCTCGTCCCCCTCTTCCACGGCGACGGTGTCGATCATCATGTGCCAGTACAGCGTGCGCCAGCCGCCTTCGTGCTCGAGGGTGACGGAGTTGGCGATCATCTCGTGGCCGTCGCAGGAGACCTCGAGGGTGGTGATGTCGCCGTGGCAGTGGTCGTAGTGGCCGTCCTCGGTGCGGACGACGGTGCCGGCGGCGGCGGCGATGATGGCGGTGGAGCCGGCGTCCATGACGTCGAAGCCGCCCTCGAGGAGGAAGTCGGAGCCGTCGTGGCCGTCGTAGCAGTGGGGGAAGGGGCGGCCGAGGTAGTCGGAGCACAGGACCTGATAGGCGCCCTCGTGGTCCTCGGGATCGTGGTCGAAGCCCATGACGGGCTTGGAGAAGAGGTCGGGCTCGGCCAGGGGCATGGCGAGCAGCAGCGGCGGTGCCGCGTCGTCGTCGTCGTCCGCGGTCCCGGTGGTGTCGTCGTCGTCCGCGGGGTCGCCGTTGCAGGCGACGAGCGCGAGGACCAGGGCCCAGCACCACCAGCGGGGGGACGTCATCGGCGCCGCCGGAGGAGCGCGGCGAGGAGCGTCAGGGTGGCGAGGGATCCCGTGGCGCGGGGGGTGCCGCTGCAGGCGCAGCCACCGTCGTCGTCCTCGTCGTCGTCGTCGTCGAAGTAGCCGGAGCCGGGATCGGGCTCCTCGGAGTCGTCGTCGCCCGCCTCGGCGTCGTCGTCGTCGCCCTCGGCGTCGTCGTCGTCGTCCGCGGGTTCGCCGGGCTGATACCAGTTCTCGGGCTCGATTTCGGT
Source organism: uncultured Rickettsiales bacterium (assembly GCA_964558555.1). Classification (GTDB taxonomy): domain Bacteria; phylum Myxococcota_A; class UBA796; order UBA9615; family CAYRNR01; genus CAYRNR01. The sequence goes on from CAZLEO010000198.1 coordinate 1,288, forward strand.
GTCGTAGTGATCGTCGAGGAACCCCTCTTCGGCGTCGGTGCGCATGTTCCAGCCGCCGCCGGAGCACGAGTCCTGCCCCTGCTCCACGGCGAAGCCGGCGGAGACGACGCCGACGACGTACCAGCGGCCGTCCACCTCGGCGAGGGCGGGCCCGCCGGAGTCGCCGCTGCAGGTGTTGGTGCCCTCGGTGTAGGTGGCGAACTCGTGGGAGTAGACCTCCCAGATCTCCACGTCGGTCTCCCGCTTGAGGCCGGAGCCGGGGCCGCCGTAGTAGGTGTTGGAGCCGTACCCGACGAAGTGCAGCCAGGTGCCGTGCCAGGACTCGTCCATGTCGTCGGTCCACACGGGGATGAAGTCGATGTCGTCCTGCTCCTGGGTCAGGCGCAGCAGGGCGATGTCGTGGGTGTGGTAGGCGTCGCCGTCGTAGCCGGGGTGCACGAAGGCCTCGGCCACGGACCGCAGGTCGCTGAGGTAGGCGTTGTCCAGATCGGCGGCGAGGATGAACGAGTCACCGTCGCCGGCGCCCTCGGCGCAGTGGGCCGCGGTGAGGACCATGTCGGGGGCCACGAGGGTGCCGGTGCACATGCCGCCGTAGCCGCCGTCGATGGCGTAGGCGCCCACGGCGGGCCACTCCTCGGTGGGCTGGCCGCCGATGATGCCCTTGAACTTCGAGTGGAGCTCGTCCGGGGGCGACCAGGGTTCGTCGGCCGCGCAGCCGGCCAGGAGGCCCAGGGCGATCGCCGCGATCGAGACACGGATCATCATCGTCACCTCGCACGCCTCCCCGGGTGCCGGATACTACCTCGCCCCGCGCGGATCGCTCAACCACCGCGCCATCGGCTCGAAGAGCATGGTGTGGGAGTGGCGGCTGACGTATGGGTCGGCGTGGGCCATCTTCACGTGGTCGTTGCCCAGCTCGAGCACCTCGCGTTGCTGCGATCCCACCGCCGTGAAGGCGGACATGGCCGTGGAGCGCGGCACGATCCCGTCGGCGTTGCCGAATGCGCAGAGGAACGGGCCGGTGAAACGCGCCATCGCCTCGGTGACGTTCTCGCCGTCGATCCACAGGTCCTTGCTGCCGATCCACTCGGCGACCTGGGCGTTCACCGCGGGCACGGGGTCCTCCACGGTGCGCACCAGGACCGAGGCGCGCTCCAGGTCCACGTTCTCGGCCCGCATGTAGATGGACAGCAGGCCAGGGGCGTGGCCGGCCACCAGCGGCAGGGCCAGCTCGGCGAGCAGCGACGTACCCTTGAACGGCAGGGCACCCGCCAGCGCCGGGCTGGAGAAGGCCAGGCGCAGCGCGGGATTGACCCGCGTCCAGCGCAGGGGGCCGCCGATGGCCACCATGGAGGCGATGTGGTGGTCGGGCACCAGGGCCACGTGGATGAATCCGTAGGTGGCGCCCAGGGAGCACCCCACCAGATCCACCTGCTCGCGGCCGGTGGTGGTGTGGGCCAGGATGTGGTCGACCACCACCGTCAGATCGGTGATGCCCACGTCCTCCATGCGGTAGCTCGCCGATCCGCCGTCCGGTACCGAGTCCCCCTGCGCCCGCAGGTCCACGGTCCAGAACTCGAATCCCTGCCGGGCGAAGTACTCCGCCATGGACAGCCCCTCGGGGTGCCAGCAGAAGATGAAGCTGTTCATGCCGTAGCCCGGCAGGATCACCACCGGGTTGCGATCGCCGCCGGCCGCCTCCGGCGCTCGGTAGCGCCGCGCCGCCAGCTGCCAGCCCTCGCCGTTGTCCACCGCATAGGTGCGGACCTCGAGGTCGTCCATGGTCACCTCACTTGCCCTCGAAGCGCGCCTCACGGCGCTCCATGAACGACCGCGCGCCCTCGGCCGCGTCGTCGCTGTCCATGAGCTCGCGGACCTGCTCCAGCAGCCGCCCGTTGGCCGCCTCGAAGCCATCCTCCACGGCGGTGCGCGCCGACGTGCGTGTGGCGCGCACGGCCAGGGGAGCCCGCGCGCAGATCTCCTCGGCGATCTCCAGGGCCCGCTCGAGCTGCTTGCCCGGGTCGGTCACCTCCTGGATCAGGCCGATGCGCAGCGCCTCGTCGGCGTCGAACTGGCCGCCGGTGAGCAGCCAGCGCATGGCGTTGCCCCACCCGGCGATCTGCGGCAGCCGCATGGTGGCGCCACCGAACGCCATGATGCCGCGCTGCACCTCCATCTGGGCGAAGCGCGTGTCCTGCGCGGCCAGCCGGATATCGCAGGCCAGCAGCAGCTCGATGCCGATGGTCAGGCACCACCCCTGCACGGCGCAGATCACCGGCTTGGTGCGCCGCGGGTGCAGCAGGTCCAGGGGGTCCACGAGGCCCTCCGGGAAGAGGCTCGCGCCGTCGCGCACTGCAGGCCCCACCTCGGCCAGGTCGAGCCCGGCGGTGAAGTTGTCGCCCTCGGCATACAGCACGGCGCACCACAGCCCGTCGTCCTCCTCGAAGGCGGTGTAGGCCTCGGCAAGCTCCCGGTGCATGGCCCGGTTGAAGGCGTTGAGCTTGGCCGCGCGATCGAGGCCGATCTGCAGCACATGACCGCGTGTCTCGGTGCGGATCGTCGGTTCACTCATCGGGGGAGCCCTCCAGCAGCTGGCGGGCCCGCGCCACGTCGTCGGTGAAGATGCCGTCCACGCCGAGCTCCACCAGCCGGCGCAGGTCCGCGGCCTCGTTGGCGGTGTAGACCGCCACGTACAGGCCGGCAGCGTGCAGGGCAGCGACGATCTCGGGCGTCGCGTGGGCCTTGTTCATGTGCAGGCCGTCGGCGCCGAACAGGGCCACCAGCGTCGCCGGGTCGAACGGGATCTCATGATGGAACAGCACCGAAGCGCGCAGGGCCGGCGCGGCCCGCTTGACGCGGCCCACGGCGGTGGGCTCGAAGGACGACACCACCACGCGGTCGGTCAGCCCCTTCTCGCGTACCAGCGCCACCACCTTCTCCTCGATCCCCCCCGCGGCCGTCGAGGAGACCGCCTCGGGCTTGATCTCCACGTTGATGGCGATGTCGCCGCCGACCCGGTCGAACACCTCGGCGAGGGTGGGCAGGGGTTCGCCGGCGAAGCGGGGTTCGAACCACGTCCCGGCGTCCAGGGTCCTCAGCTGTTGAAGACCGTGGTCCTGCAGGTAGCCGCTCCCGTCCGTGGTCCGATCGAGGGTGTCGTCATGCAGCACCACCAGCTCGCCGTCCCCCGACAGACCCACGTCCAGCTCCAGCATGGCGGCGCCGTCCTGCACCGCCGCGACGAACGCGGCCATGGTGTTCTCCGGGTAGCGCGCGCTGACGCCGCGGTGGGCCACCAGCAGCGGCTCGGCGCGGCCCGCGCACAGGAGCGTCGCCGCCGAATCCTCCGCGGCCCGCGCGGGCTGCACCCCCAGGGCTCCCAGGACGACCATGCACACCACCCCGATCCTCGAGATTCGACCCACCATCGGACCTCCTCGCCGCGCCCGGCGGCGCACCATTGTACCCCCCCTTAGGAACCGCACCGGCTTCGTTCTATAATGGAGGGAGGTGCCGTGTCCTCGCGGACACCGCGACCGCCCGGCGGGCCAGGACGGCCGGCAGCGGCTGGGCGCGGCGAGGGGCACCGCTGGAGCGCCCACATGGACGTGTTCGTCGCTCGACAGCCCATTCTCGACAGCTCGCGGAAGCTGTGCGGCTACGAGCTGCTGTTCCGGTCCTCCCTCGACAACGTGTTCCTCTCGGTGGACGGCGACAAGGCCACCGCCGAGCTGGTCAACCACGCCTTCGTACTCATCGGCAAACCCCGGCTCACCGGCAAGCTGCGCGCCTGGATCAACTTCAGCGCCGCCATGGTCCTCCAGGAGGTGCCGCGCCTGCTGCCCGCCGACGACATCGTCGTGGAGCTGCTGCTCGACGGCGCGGTGCCGCCCGACGTCCAGGCGGCCTGCCGCAAGCTCGTGGACGCGGGCTACTGCCTGGCCCTGGACAACTACGACGGTACCCAGGACGTGGGCGACCTGCTGGACGTGGCGTCCTTCGTGAAGGTGGACGTCCAGGGGCTGCACGCCACCGATATCACGCGGATCGCGCTGCTGATGCGCGATCGATCCGTGGAGATCGCGGCGAAGCGGGTGGAGACCGAGGAAGAGCACGAGCTGTGCCGCGAGGCCGGCTGCACCCTGTTCCAGGGCTACTTCTTCGCCCGGCCCCAGATGGTCAAGGGCATCGGCCCCCGAAGCGGCCGGTCCATGAACGTGCTCGCGCTGATGGCCGAGCTCAGCTCGCCCGAGTTCGACCTCGGCCGCGCCCAGAAGCTCATCCGCACGGACGTGGCCCTGTCGTACAAGCTGCTCCGCTACATCAACTCCGCGTTCTTCTCGCTGCCCACCGAGATCCGCTCCATCTCCCAGGCGGTGATGTTGCTGGGCTCGGCCAATGTCCAGCGGTTCGTTTCCATCGCCATGCTGACCAAGATCGGCGACAACCGGCCCGACGAGATGCTCAAGCTGTCGATCCTGCGGGCGCGGTTCTGCGAGCTCCTCACGCCGGAGCGATCCGACGAGGCATTCACCCTGGGGCTGTTCTCCCTGCTCGACGCCATCGTCGACGCCCCCATGGAGACCGCCCTGGAGGACCTGCCCCTGGCCGGGGAGCTGCGGCTGGCCCTGATCGAGAACACCGGCCCCCTGGCCGCATACCTGGACCTGGCGCGCGCCTATCACGACGCGGACTGGCTGGCCGTGGGCCGGCTGGCGCGCAGGCTCAAGCTCGACGAGTCGCGACTGCCGGGGTTCTACCGGGAGGCGGTGGGCTGGGCCGACGCCATGTTCGACCTCGACGCTCCATGACGGCTGATCCCCATCCAGGATGACCATGACGCCCAAGCCGACGCTGACGACCCGCGACCGTTTCACCGAGCTGCTCGACGCCACCACCCAGGGCCTGCCGCTGATGCGGGAGTCCCAGCCCCACGCCGTGTGGAGCCGCTGCCGCTTCGTCCTCAGTGATCGTTTCAAGCCCTCGACCACGGCGCTGGTGGTGGGGCACGCCGGAACGGTCCCACCCGAGCTGTTCTTCCGCACCGGAGAGGTGGAGGTGGTCGAGGACGGCGGTTACGAGGAGGCCACGGTGGACACCGAGGACGTGGACTGGACCGCGTCGTGGCCCCCCTGGACGGCCGCCCACCCCGATCCCGTGCTCGATCCGCGCGACACGGACGCCATCCGCCCGGACGCCGTGGAGATGGCCGAGCAGCTGGGCGCCGAGGTCTGGGTGCCCCTGCACCTGGACGTGCGCACCATGGGGCTGCTGAGCCTCGGGCGGCGGAGGGACGGCCGCGAGTACGGGCCCAGGGAGCGTCTGTACCTGCGCTGGTTCGCCCGGCACCTCGAGATGGCCCTGGCCAACGCCCTGCGCAACCGCCGCCGCGCGGCCGAGCGCCGCCGCCTGGATCGGTCCATCCACACCCTGGCCCTGCTGCTTGACGTGTCGCGCGCCCTCTCGGCCGCTCACCAGCTGCGCAGCGTGCTCGAGCTGATCCTCGAGGGCGCCATGGAGACCGTCAGCGCGCAGAAGGCGTCCCTGGCGCTGTACGAGCCCAAGGACAAGCTGCTGCGCATCCACCTGGTCAAGGGGCTCCCCGACGCGGCGCTGGAGGAGGCCATCAACAGCGGGCGCCACGAGTGCCGCGCCTTCGCACCCGGAGAGGGCATCGCCGGCCTGGTGTTCCGGACGCGCGAGGCCGTGCTCGTACCCGACACGCGCACCGATCCGCGCTTCAAGGACGTGGACCGCTCCTACGTGGACTCCCTGCTGTGCGTGCCCCTGGAGGCGGATGGCGAGCCCATCGGCGTGCTCAACGTCACCAACCCGCGCACGGACCGCAGGTTCGACACCTCGGACCAGGACCACCTGCTCATGCTCGCCGGCCAGGCTGCAGGCGCCATCAACCGCGCCCGGCTGTACGAGCTCGCGTCCACCGACGAGCTCACCGGCCTGTACGTACGCCGCCTGATCCTGCAGCGCCTGCGCCAGGAGGTCCGCCGCTACAGGCGGTACGGGCGGCCCATCTCCGTGGCGCTGCTCGATCTGGATCACTTCAAGGCCGTCAACGACACCCACGGCCACCCCGCCGGCGACGAGGTCCTGCGCACCATCGGCGAGATCCTCGAGGACCGCACCCGCCGCGAGCTCGACATCCCGGGGCGGTACGGCGGCGAGGAGTTCCTGCTGATCATGCCGGAGACCAGCGAGGAGGGCGCCGTCGTCGCCTGTGAGCGCCTGCGCCGCGCTGTCGAGGCCGAGCCCGTCTACTACGGCGAGGAGGAGATCCGCATCACGGTCAGCATCGGCGTGGCCGGCCGGGACGAGGGCGACGAGTCCCCCATGAGCCTGCTGCGTCGCGCCGACCAGGCCCTGTACGAGGCCAAACGCCGCGGCCGAAACCGCATCGTCACCGCCACGGAGATGGCCGGCGAGGACACCTGACCCCGGACCCTGCGCACGTCCCCAAAAGCCCCTTCCATTCCCCGGCGCTTTCGTCCATGATTGCAGCCGCTTTTCCACCAGAAACAACGTACCAATCGCTAACGGAGATAGGTCCGACGAGCGACGAGCGAATCGAACAAAAGGAGAGATTACCCATGCACAAGTCCCTGATTTTCGCGGCCATGATGGTGCTGACTGCTGCTCTTATCGGCGCCTGCTGCTGTGGCGGCGGAAGCAGCTCGTCCGACTTCGATGAGCTCTTCGAGGAGATCGCTGCCGAGTCCATGACCGGCTCCACCGAGTTCGGCGCCAGCTGCAACGACAGCGGCTCTCTGAGCCAGTGCACCGAGTACACCAAGGGCTCCATGGAGCTGCTCGGCGAGGACTTCTACAAGGGCATGTGCGAGCTGACCAGCGGTGTCTGGGGTGCCGACAAGTGCCCGACCGCGGACTCCGTGGGCTCCTGTGACGACGGCGTCGGCTCCAAGACCTACTACTACACCTCCGGCGACCTCAAGTACTCCGCCGACTCCGCCAAGGAGGCCTGCAGCCTCACCATGGGCACCTTCACGGCGCAGTAGGCTCCAGCAGCGGCCGCTGGCCGCCCTCCCCTTCCGCTTCTTCCACTTCCACTTCCACCTCTACCTCCACCTCCGCGTACACCTCCACGACCACCTCCGTCGGGGCGTCTTCGTGGCTCATAGCACCGCCTCCGCCTCGACCACGTACCGCAGCGGGCCCCCCGGCGCGACGGCGTCGAAGGGGTAGCAGGTCACCAGGGTGAGGTGCGGCGTGCGGGTGGACAGCTCGATGTGGGCGGCGTCGTGCTCGACGATCCTCGAGCCGCCGACGCGATAGGTCGTGACCGTCCCGTCGGGCGCCTGGACCACCAGCTCGTCCCCCACCTGCAGGTGCTGCAGGAAGCGGAAGTGGGTGTCGCGGTGGCCCCCCACGACGGCGTTGCCGCGCCGGCCGGGGTCGGCGGTGCCGTCCACGTGCCCCGGGCCAAAGGCCAGGGAGCTGCCGCTGGCCCCGGCCAGCACGATGTGGTCGATGCCGCGCTCGGGGGCCTGGAGCCGGGCGACGGGCCAGGTGTCGGCCCACGGCCAGGGGCGGGCCTGGTCCTCGCCGGCCAGCGTCCGTGCCCAGGCATCCTCCATGAGGTGCTGGGCGAGGGCGGCCTTGGCCTGGATGTACAGGCCGCCGCCAAGCTGCCAGACGCCGAATCCGACGAGGACCAGAGGCAGCGCGCGTAGGGCGAGACGCTTCACGCTGCGATCCTCCGGCGACCGATGTAGACGAGCGCGCCGGCGAGCAGCGCGGCGAAGCCGAAGGCCAGCTTCCGGGTGGAGCAGGCCGCTCCGACGGGCACGTCGTCGAGGTACTCGCTGCCCAGATCGTCGCGGCCGTCGGCGCTGCCCGTGGGCAGGGCGTCGAGCACGGCGGCCTCGTCGGCGGACCAGCGCTTCTGTTCGTGGTTCAGCGGACCGAAGACCTTGTCGAAGTTCCACCCCTCGGGGAGGTTCACCGCCACGGCCCGCGTCTCGAGGTCCTCGTCCTGGGGGCGCGTCGGCGTGACGTCCACGGCCACCAGCGACGTGTACTTGCTGACGAGCTGGTGCTCCAGCGCCACGGCGAGCACCTGCTCGCGGACCTCGTCCTCGCCGGCGCCCTCGTGGAAGAGGTCCATCAGCGACTCGATCTTGTGGCGCGCCCACACCGTGGCCATGCCCTCGCCCGAGACGCCGCCGTCCATGCGGACCTCGACGGACCAGGGCGCGCCCTGGAAGCGGCCCAGCACCTCGGCGCTGCAGGCCGGTTCGTCCACCCGCCCGGCCACGATCACCGGTTCACCCGCGTACAGGTCGGGCACCGTGTCCGGCCAGACCTCCGCGTTGCAGTTGGCGGCGAAGTTGACCCAGATGTCGGTGAGCACGGGGCTCTCGAGCTTGGCGAAGAGCTCGGTCATCTGCTCGCGCACCTGATCGACGGAGTCGATGTGGGTGAACGTGCCGTGCCCGAACTCGGCGGCCTTGCGCATGAAGTAGCTGTTGGGCGCCGAGCCGATGCCCACCGTGAACAGGCGGCTGTCGCCGAGGTTGCGGTTGATGAAGCCGAACAGCTCGTCCTCGTTGCCCACCGCGCCGTCGGTGAGGAAGACCACCTGCCGGACGCGGCTCTCGTCGCTGCCCCCGTCCAGGGCCAGCTTCAGCCCCGACAGCATGTTGGTGCCGCCGTCGGCGTTGAGGTTGGCCACGTAGTTGCTGGCGCGGCGGATGTTGCCGGTGTCCGCGACGCGGGCCCCGCCGAACAGGGCGTGGGCGTCGTTGTCGAACTCGACGATGTCAAAGGTGTCGTCGGGCCCCAGGCGGGTCAGGGCCAGGGCCAGGGCCTCGCGGGCCTGCTGGATGGAGGTGCCGGACATGGAGCCGGAGGTGTCGATGACGAAGATCACCTCGCGCGGGAGCGCCTGGACCGTCGTGTCCTCCTCCCCCGGCGGCATGACCATCATCAGGAAGTAGATGTCGTCGTCCCGCACCTCGTGGAACAGGCCGGCGGCCGGCGCGCTGCCCACGTCGGGCAGCCACTCCAGCACGAAGTCGCGCTCGGCGAGCACCGCACCGTCGGCGAGGCTGATGGTCCGCGAATCGTCGGCCTCCAGCTGCACGTCGATGTCGTGGGTGACGCTGCGGACCCACGACAGGGGGAACCCGGGCGCCAGGCGAACGTTCAGCTCCACCGGCAGGTCGGTGGCCGCCGGGCTCACCGGCGGCGTGATGCGGCTGGCGTCGGGCACCTGATCCGTGTCCACGGACCAGCCGGTGCCGGCGACGTCCACCACGGCCGCGGCGCCGGGGATGTAGCGGGGCGCGACGACCATGGGGAAGCGCAGCTCGAAGGTGCCCTGGTCGTAGCGCAGCACCTGCTGGTACTCGATCTGGATGATCACGTCCTCGCCCGGACCGATGTTCGCCACGGAGTTGGTGAACAGGTTGGGGCGCTCCTGCTCCAGCAGCGCGGTCTTCTTGCCCTCGGCCTTGGCGGCCTCGTAGATCTCCTTGGCCTCCTCGCGCTCCTTGACCAATCCCTCGATGTAGCGGTCGCCGATCATCATCCGCAGGGTGTCCACGGCCGCGTTCTCGGGCAGCGGGAAGGCGTACACCCCCTCGAGCCACTCGTCGGTGGGGTTGTAGAACAGCTGGCTCACCTGGACCCGGGACACCAGCCCCGACACGTCCATCTCCACCACGGTGCGCACGTTGGGCGCGGCCACGTACTCCCCGGGTTCGGTCGTCGTGAACAGCAGGGAGCCGGTCTCGGCCTCGTTCAGGGTCACCACACCGGGCTGGGCCCAGGCCGGTGCCGAGACGAGCAGACACAGACCCAACACCGGCGGGAGCTGCCGACGGTAGCGGCGGTTCTGCCAAAGGTCGATGCACCAGATGGTCGTGCGAGCCAGACGATGGAGAATGGAATTCATGGCGCCCTCCAGAAAAACATGTGGTTCGTGCCCAGGTTCATGCGATCCACGATGACAAGGGCTCTTGCCACCGCGATGGAGGGACCGAGGAAGGGGCGCGTAGATCCCGTGCAGATGTCGTGCAGGGTCCGCCGCGACCGGATCTGCTGCTATCCTGGGGCCGCCTGGGGGAGGACGGAGGGTCGAGGGATGAGTGGGAGAACGATCGCCTGGATCGCGGTGGCGCTGAGCCTCTTCGGATGTCACGAGCCCGAGGAGGGACCGTACAGTCAGGGGCACGGGATCGTCATCTGCCCCGACGGCGCCACCCTCGACGGCATCGACGTGTCGTACTGGCAGGGCACCGTGGACTGGTACGCCGTGGCCAACGACGGCATCGACTTCGCCTTCGTCCGCGTCAGCGACGGGCTGACCTACTACGACACCGAGTTCCAGAACAACTGGGCCGGCACGCGCAACGCGGGCATCGTGCGCGGCGCATATCAGTACTTCCGGCCCGGCGAGGACGCCGTGGCCCAGGCCGAGTTGCTGCTGTCGGAGATGGGCCCGCTGCAGCCCGGCGACCTGCCTCCGGTGCTCGACGTGGAGACCACCGACGGCTACTCGTCGTCCCACATCGTCGCGGCCATCCACGACTGGATGGACACGGTGGAGACCGAGATCGGGCGCATGCCGATCATCTACACCGGCTCGTGGTTCTGGGAGTCCTCGGTGGGCTCGTCGGACTTCGAGGACTACCCCCTGTGGGTGGCCAACTGGTTCGTCTCCTGTCCCGACACACCCGACCAGTGGAACCACTGGGAGTTCTGGCAGACCAGCGCCCACGGCTCCGTGGACGGCATCTCCGGGGCCGTGGACACCAACGTGTTCAACGGCGACATGGCCGCGTTGCTGGACTTCGCCGAGGGCAGCATCGAGTGCGGCGACGGCATCTGCAACGGCGACGAGACCCACGAGACCTGCCCGGAGGACTGCCCGGCGTGCGAGGCGGTCCCCGCCGTGGGCCGCACCGTGGACGAGCTCGAGATGTGCTTCACCAAGGGTGGCGACCCCCAGTGGTGGCGCACCGAGTCCGACGGCTGGGACGGATCGCTGCTGTGGACCCACACCACCGACTCCCCCGACGTGGACAACTACGGCATCTGGGATCTGGACTTCGACGAGGCGGGCCGCTACCTCGTCGAGGTGTACACCGCCGCCCCCTGGGCCCAGTCCCAGCAGGCCAACTACGAGGTTCGACACGACGGCCACACCCACTTCGGGCTGGTGGATCAGGGCGCCGTGGACGGCTGGAACACGGTGGGCGAGTACGACTTCGCCGCGGGCGCCGACCAGTTCGTGCGTCTGGACGACAACACGGGCGAGCCGTACAGCGGACTGACGCAGATCGCCTTCGACGCGGTGCGCGTGACGCGCCTGGGCGCGCCCGGTGACGACGACGACGACGACCACGCGGGCGACGATGACGACGTCGCGGACGACGACGACGACGCCCACGGAACCGACGACGACGACGATACCGACGACACCTTCCGGCCCCAGAACGTCGACGACGACGACGGCTGCTCCTGTTCCGCCGATGGGAGCGTGACGCCGTCGGGCGCCCTCCTGGCCGTCCTCGCCCTGGTGCTCGTCCGCCGTCTGAGCAGGTGAGCATCATGAGACACCACGGATTCACCCTCCTCGCGGTCCTCCTCCTGGCCGGGCCCGGCTGCAACGGGGACGACGGCGACGACGACAGCGGCACCGAGGAGCCCACCGAGGAGCCCGAGGTCATCACCGGCATCCAGAACCTGCCCGGCGGCAACCCGCTGGTCCCCGACATGGCGGCGTACCCCTTCCCGTCCGATTTCTACCTCGTGGAGGACGGGACGACGGTCACCGGCCGCCGTCTGCAGATCGCGGACGAGGCCATGCCCGAGGACATGGCCGCGGCCACCTTCGGCGAGGCCGACGGGTTCTCCCGCGTGCCGCCGATCCTGACCTACGTGCCCGGCGGCGTCGATCCGGCGAGCCTCCCCGATCCGACGGATCCCACCGCCGCCCAGGCCGACGACTCGTCGGTGTGGCTGATGCACGAACAGACCCTCGAGCGGGTCCCCCTGCTCGTCGAGCTGGACCTCAACGCGGCCGGCCCCCACGAGCAGGCCCTGATCATCCGTCCCCAGGTGACGCTGGAGCCGAACACGGGGTACGTCGTGGTGATCCGCGATGGCGTGCGCCTGCTCGACGGCACCACGCCACCCATCACCGAGGCGTTCCGTGCCCTGCGCGACGGTATCGACACCGACTGCGCGGAGGTGGAGGCCCAGCGCGCGGACTTCGAGGCGGTCGCCGCCACCGTGGACGCCGCGGACATCGACCCCGCAGAGGTCGTCCAGGCCTGGATCTTCCACACGCGGTCGGAGGAGCAGAACACCTCGGCGCTGGTGTCGATGCAGGCGACGGCCGGAGCCTGGCCCCTGGACGGGTGGTCCATCGACAGCGACGCGTGGGACGGCGAGGACCGGATCATCTACGGCACGTTCACCGCCCCCGACTTCCTCGGCGAGGACGACTGGATCGCCGTGGACGACCAGGGCGAGGCGATCCAGCACGGCACCCGCGAGGTGCCGTTCATGCTCACCATCCCGATCACCGCCTCGGACCGCACGCGGCCGGTGATCGTCTTCGGCCACGGGTTCTTCTCGGCCATGGAGGAGCCCACCTGGAGCTCACTCAACCGCGGCATCCACGCGTGGGAGATGATGGCCGCGACCACCTCCTTCATCGGCTTCTGCGAGGACGATCTGGTCGCGTCCATGGCCATCGTCGCCGGCGATCTCAACCAGCTGTGGAAGGTCATCTCGCAGCAGATGCAGAGCCACGTGCACTTCACGCTGCTGGCGCGCCTGCTTTCCGAGGAGCTCCCCGCCGAGGTCACGGCAGAAGATGGGACGCCGCTGATCGATCCCGACGCCATCCACTACATGGGTATCTCCAACGGCGGCACCCAGGGGCTGGTGATCATGGCCGCCTCGCCGGCGTTCGAGCGCGGCGTGCTCGTGGTGCCCGGCGGCGGCTGGTCGCACATGATCCAGCGCGCCGTGCAGTGGAACACCATGGGCGTGATCCTCGCCGAGAAGTACGACGACCCCCGCGACCTCCAGCTCGGCTTCTCCCTCATGCAGCTGCTGTTCGATCCCATCGACGCCCTGAACTGGGCCGGCCGCCTCACCGAGGACCGATACGACGGCCGCACGGACGTGAAGGTCACCCTGCACGAGGCCGTCGGCGACTGCCAGGTCGCGAACATGGTCACCGAGTGGGTCGCCCGGTCCGGGGACATCCCCCTGATCACCCCGTCCCCACGCGACATCGTCGGCGTGCCCACCGTCTCCGCCGAGCCCCCGGACGGCACCGACTCGCCCTCGGCCCTGCTCATCTACGACGAGAACTACCCGCCCCTGCCCGAGGGCAACGTCGCCCCCCTCGAGGACAACGAGGCCCACGGCACCATCCGCGACCTCGAGGCCTACACCGAGCAGGTGGGCACGTTCCTGGAGACAGGGGCGATCGTGCAGGTGTGTGACGGGGCGTGCGATCCGGACTGAGAGGGTGTCCCCATATTCCACTCCCGTCGTCAGAGCCTCGATCCATCATCGCTGGACGGGTCGCTATCGCTCCCCTCTGCGGGCCTCATCGGTCACAGGCAAAAAGCCTGCTCCCTCTTCGCCCCTTGCCAGCGACGCGCCTCGCTGCTCTGCCTCGGTCCGGGAATATGGGGACACCCTCTGAGACCTCAGAACACCACGTCCAGATTCTGACTCGGCTCCTCGCCCTCGAGCTCGTCGTAGACGTCACTGACGTGTGAGGGTTTGGCGTCGGGGCTCTTCACGTCGCTGAGGTCCACGTCGATGGACAGCTCGTCGGTGGTGGACTCGAGGCTGGGTCGGTCGTCGTCGTCGGCCTCGGGGGCCTGGTCGTCGGCGCGGGCCTCGTCGGGATCCTCGGGCCGCTTCTCCACCTCGATCACCGGCCGGACGCGGGGTGACGCGCCCGCGCGGAGGATGAGGTCGAGGGGGTAGGTCCTGACGATCTTCACGGCGGCCTCGCAATCTCCACACTCGTATCATCGGACGAAAGCGCGGTCTCTTGAACGGGCTGGTATCCTCGCGGGCCGATGATCGAGCTCAACACGACCGATGACATCGTCGTGATCCACGCCACGCGGAGCTACGTTGTGGTGGACAAGCCGTACAACGTTCTGTCCGTCCCGGGCCGCGGCCCGCACCTCGCAGACTGCGTGGCGTCGCGGGTCCAGCAGCGGTTCCCCGACGCCACCGGCCCCCTGACCGTCCACCGCCTCGACATGGAGACGTCGGGCCTGCTCGTCGTGGCCCTCGACCCGGACACCCACCGGGCCCTGTCGCGGCAGTTCCAGCAGCGGGAGGTCGGCAAGCGGTACGTGGCCGTGATCGACGGCGAGGTGGACGGTGACGAGGGCCGCATCGACCTGCCCGTCCGCTTCGATCCCCCCAACCGGCCCCGCCACGTGGTCGATCCGGTCCAGGGCAAGCCTGCGAGCACGCAATGGCGGGTGCTGCACCGTCGGCCGGCTCGCACACGAGTCGAGTTCACCCCCCTCACCGGGCGCACCCACCAGCTCCGCCTGCACGCCGCGCACTCCGAAGGCCTGGCCCACCCCATCCTCGGAGATTCGCTCTACGGCGACCTCACCGGCTCCCCGAGATTGTTGTTACATGCTACCTGGCTGGAGTTCACGGACCCCGCCACCGACGAGCGAGTCTCGTTCGCCAGCGAACCGCCGTTCTGAGTCAGTACAGGCCCATGGCCTGCAAGAAGATCATCATCGACACACCGGCCACGAGCACGAACGTGACGGCGCCGATGGCCGCGCGCAGCGGGTCCTCGCGGGCCAGCCACACCATCACCAGCAGCTCCATGGCCGCCAGCGTGGGCGCACCGAAGTGGATCACGTGCATCAGCCCCAGCCCGATCACCCCCTGGCCGGCGCCGAACAGCACCATCGAGAGGACGACGACCAGGGTCATGAAGGGCAGGATCACCCAGAAGCCGAGCACGGCGAGGACGCCGAACCAGATGGCCGTACCCACGCCACGATCTCCGGGGAAGGACGGCTGCTGCCGCGCGATCATCGAGTGGACCCCTTCCGGTCGCCTACCACTGGTCCTTGCCGCGATACTCGGTCTCGAAGAGGTCTCGCTCCACCACGAACGCCGTGCCGGTGAACGGCCCGTCCGGGCAGAAGCCCGCGTGGGGTGCGGTCACCAGGACGGGCTCGCCGGCTCTCAGCTCGAGCTCCTCCACGCCGTCGGGACCGGCCACCAGTAGCACGAGGCGCCCCTCGAGCAGCAGGAACAGCTCGGGGCAGGTGTGGCGCTCCAGCTCCTCGATCTCCGCGGCGCTGGACTCGGGCGGGGAGAATACCCCCGCACGCCAGTGCTCCGTGTCACCACACATCACCTGCCAGCGTGTGTCGGGCTGGATGGGCAGGGGACGCTCGGGGAAAACGTCGGGGAACGAGGGGGCCGTGACCGCGACCTTCCGCATGGACTTCCTCCGCTGAGGTTGTTCACTAGCAGCGCCCGGGCCGTTGCGCAAGCCGAGGGGCGCCGGGTTTGCGGTTGTCTTGCCCGGGGACAGGCATTACCCTGGGCCGGCTTCGGGGGAGGACAGATGCGCGCGCGCGTGACGCGCGTGCGACCTGGAGGCGACGTGCAGCAGTACACCGTCCACCGCATGGAGATCCCGTGGTGGCTCAAGATCGTCAACGGCCTGGTGCGGGTCGCCGGCTGGCTGGGCATGCCCTTTGGCAAGCTCGACAGCGGCTCCGTCCTGGCCGCCGCGTCCAGGAAGACCCAGCTGTACGACTGGGGCGACCGCCGCTTCATCGACATCATGGAGCGCCTGATGCTCGAGGCGGACGCCGCGCGCGTCACGCCCCTGGGTGAGATCGTCCTGCGTCAGACCTGCCTGGCCGCGGTGATGAACCGCCTGCGCATCGAGGACTACATCAACCGCCACCCCGAGGTGGAGGACATCCCCATCACCAAGCCGGTGTTCATCGTGGGCTTCCCCCGCACCGGCACGACGCTGTTGCAGAACCTGCTGAGCCTGGACGACGGCTGCCGGGCCCTTCGATTCTGGGAGCTGTACAACCCCGTCCCCGTGGACGAGGACCCGAGCGAGGACCATCGCAAGCGCATCGGCGAGGCGGGGCGGGTGCTCCGGGCGGCGCGGCTGGTGGCGCCGGAGATGCCCATCGTCCACGACATCTCCGCCACCTCCAAGGAGGAGGACTGGACGCTGTTCTGCAACACCTTCGCGGTGATGAACCATGACCTCGCCAGCGGTGTGAACCGCTTTGGCGACTGGCTGCTCAGCCGGGACATGACCCAGCCCTACCGCGAGTTCAAGCGGATGCTCCAGGTGCTCGCCCACTGGCACCCCACCGAGCGCTTCGTCCTCAAGTGCCCCGAGCACCTGTGGTTCCTCGACGCCCTGTTCGAGGTGTTCCCCGACGCCCAGATCGTCTGGCCGCACCGCGACCCGGCGACCTGCATCGCCTCGTACGCCTCCATGATCTCCCTGACCCGACGCGCCTGGTACGGCCGCATCTACGCCGGCCACATCGGCCTGCACGTGTCCGACCGCTTCCGCGAGGGCATCTCGCGCGCCATGCAGGTGCGCGAGGAGATCGGCGAGGCGCGCTTCGCGGACACGCGCTTCACCGATTTGCTGACCGACCCCCACGAGGAGGTCCGCCGCATCAAGGAGCACTTCAGCATCCCCCACGACGAGGCCAGCGATCAGCGCATCCGCGAGTGGCTCGCCATCCCCCGCACCGACAACACCGGCAAGCACGTGTACAGCCCGCAGCAGTGGGGCCTCGAGCCCGAGAGCATCCACGCCCGCTACGCGGACTACATCGAGCACTTCGATATCCCGCTGACGCGCCGGAAGGTCTGAAACCACAGACAGACGCCGATGGACGCAGGCGGGGGTGGCGCGGGCTTCAGGGATAGGGTGGAACCCCGGGGTGGATCGAAGCTCGGAAGATTCAGCTAGTCCCCGACCCAAAAAGGCCGTTCCCGCGCCCCACGCCTCCGATCCTCTCGC
>CAZLEO010000199.1:0-18295 GCA_964558555.1 uncultured Rickettsiales bacterium
CTCGGCGCAGTCCGTGGAAACCCGCGTACTGCAAGGGGATCGGATCGCCGTTCGAGCCCGTGTAGGAATCACCGGGTTTCGGCACATGCTTGGTGCCCACAAAGCCGGGCCAAGCTCAGCCTTGGGGGAGGCGACTCATTCCTGAGGCCGCCCGTGGACTCCACTCACCGACGCTCCCCTGAGCTGCGCCGGGGCCGTCACCTCACTGGACGTGGTAGCAAGCGCATCCCGACGAAGGAACTGTCTGCCCGAATCGGGAGCGCATGAGTTCGTGAAGTGATAACCTTCGGTTCTTGAGGGAGGCCGAGCCATGGGCGAACGCATCATCGTTGTCGGGACCATCGTCGCATTCATGAGTAGCAGCGCTCTCTCCTGCAATCCAGATCCATGTCCAGACGGATTCCTGAGGGACAACCGGGGAAACTGCGTTGAAGCCCCGGAAGGGAGCGACGACGACGACTTCGGCTCTCCCGACGACGACGACGCCTCGGACGACGACCAACATTCGGACTTCTGGAACCAGATGATCTACGCCTCGGCGGATACCTACATCGAAAACGAGAATCCTGATGCTGTGTATGGCACGACGAGCGACTACCTGTACTTGGGCGCCCGTTGTGACGTCGGTGTGAATCCCGGTTGTTCGGAGGTCCCGGAGGCGTACCGAGACTACGAGAGTCACGTCTTGGTCACGTTCGACGTCGCGGATCTGGCTGGACCTGTTAGCAGTTTCGATTCTGCCCAGTTCGGAATGCTGCTCTACGATGGAACGCTGGATGAAGTGGACGCGGAGGTCTACTCCATCGACGAGAGCTGGTCTGAAAACGACACCTCGTGGGAACACGCGCCGTCCTATGGTGGTCATCTTGTCACGACGGCGTCCTCTGACGAACTGAGTGCGAGCGTGATGGGCACGGGAGGTGCCTGGCAGCTCTCGTCCGGTCTCGATGTCAGCTCTTTCGTCCAAACCCGACTCGAACAAGGGGCGGATCGCATCTCCCTGGCCATCGTTCCCCTACCCCACGAGACCGACTGGGCAAAGGAGTATTTCTGCTCCAGGGAGTACGACTTCTGGGTCGAGGAGGGGTTGGACTCATCCGGTCCCATGCTCCAGCTGTGGTTTCGGGAATGACCATACTTCGCATTGGAATAGCAGGAGTGACATGAACCAGAAAGGTGCTTCGTGTATGACGACGGAACGTGTGGTAGCGAACGGCGCACGCCGAGCCCAAATCGTGGTGCTGACGACCTTGTTGGTCATCGTCTCCTTCTCTTGTTCGAGTGGCCCGTGTCCAGAGGGATTCCTGCGCGACAACAACGGAAACTGTGTAGAGGTTCCCAACCAGGGGGATGACGACGTGTCGGATGACGATCAACAGGACGACGACGACCAAGTGGGAGACGACGACCAAGTGGGAGACGACGACCAAGTGGGAGACGACGACCAGAGCGGCGAATGGACCTGTACTGTATGGGGATACGTACACGACGCAGATCTCGCCCCGGGGACCGCAGGTTCCGGCGTCGCCGATGTGGAGGTCTGCATCGCTGGCGTGTGTGACACCACGGATCAGGCGTCGGTGTACTACAACGAAGGCATCGACCAGGGAACACACACGATATCGGCAGATCCTCCAACCGTCCCGGATGGATATGGCTTTCAGTGGGTCGACTACTCTCAGTCTCTGAACGTCTCATGCTCGGCATCGGACCGCTACCTCCAGCACGACATTCCCCTTTACAAGGACGAGGGCTGAGGTCGAGGTGCGTGGCATCAACCGCCTGGGCGTCGTCCTCCTCGCTGCCGGTTTGGTCTGGTGCATGCCCGGTTGCGGACCACAGCGGACCCACGATGGGCCGTTCGAGCAGCTGAGCGTGGGTTCGGGATATGTCTGCGCTCTCGACGAGCTCGGTCAACTCGCCTGCTGGGACACCTGGGCGGATTTGGAGGACGTGGAACCGGCAGGGATCTTCCAGCAGGTATCCTGCGAGGATACGACCTGTTGCGCCCTCGACGGCGAAGGGAAAACGACCTGCTGGGGCGAGGACGACATGGGCATCTTTGACTCACCGGACACCGAATTCTCCCAGATCAGCGTCGCCAGTGGTTTCGCATGCGGCTTGACGGAGTTCGGAGAGCTGGAGTGCTGGGGAGATGAGAAGCCCGATCCGCCCACACCCACGCTGACCCAGTTCAGTACGTCTCACTGGCGATCTTGCGGTGTCACGACACAAGGGGACGTCGTATGTTGGGAAACGGGCGAGGAATTCTTCGAGGGAGATTTCGTAGCGGTGTCCGCAGGTTGGCAGCAGCACTGCGCGATTGACTCGCAGCAGCGTCTGGAATGTCACGTCGAGTCCTACCAGGATCCGTCCATGCGCACAGCCGGATGCGTGCAAGTCAGTGTCGGAACGGATTTCAGCTGCGCGTTGTACGACGACGATGCCGTGGAGTGCTGGGGGGAGGAAGCCGACCATACCGTCCCCCCCGACGGCCTCTACCAGTTCGTGGACGCGGGTTCCATGGACGCGTGCGCCATCGACCTGTACGGCGATGCGATTTGCTGGGGCTTCACGTACAGGGACTGAACGCACGAGGACGAGGAGGGAACGGAATCAGTCGTTCGGATCGTAGCTCGCGACCTTCTGCCATTTCGCCGTCCCCTCACACTCGAACAGCATGAAGTCGTAGTCGTCAGAGTAGCAGTCCAGATAGCAGGCACGGTGATCGGAGTAGTAAGCGCTGAACGTGATCACCGTGCCGGGGTCGACCGTCCCGGTGGCCGTGATGGTCTCGTAGCTGCCGCCACTGCTCTCGCCGTGATAGTCGAGAGACACGTCCCTGTCATCCACGGATCCCAGGTGGACCAGATCGTGCTCGAAGTGCCAGGGAAACACATGCGCGAAGCCGTACAGATCCTCCCCCTCTTGCACAATGTAGACCCTGTGCGAATTGACGCTCTGGGGATCGTAGTCGGTGTTGCAGACCGAATCGCACCTGTCTCCTGGGCAATCGTACGTGGCCCCGCCGACCGTACTGTATCCCTCGGTGCCTTCGGTGAAGTAGTGCCCCGACAGCATGGTGATGTCCCAGATCCCTGTGAGGTCGACGGGGCCGCCTGCCTCCTCGCCTCCCTCCTCGACGCAGTTGCCGTCATTGTCCCGCAGGTATCCATCGGGACAGGGCTGCTGCGCGCAGGAGGCGCACGCCATCAACGGCACGACAC
Source organism: uncultured Rickettsiales bacterium (assembly GCA_964558555.1). Lineage (GTDB taxonomy): Bacteria > Myxococcota_A > UBA796 > UBA9615 > CAYRNR01 > CAYRNR01. The sequence goes on from CAZLEO010000199.1 coordinate 3,228, forward strand.
AGATCCAGCGTCGAAAGGCGTCGCTGCCCCAGTTCATTGATTGGTTTGTCATCGGGGTGCCTCCTTTTCTAGAATAGCACCCGACGGGGAACAGAACACGGATCAAGGAGCGACCCATGCCACGGAGAGAACTCGCGTTCGGTGTTTGGATTCTGACTGCGAGCGCTCTGGGCTGTCCTCAAGGCGACTGCCCAGAGGGATACCTCAGGGACAACAACGGCAACTGCGTCCTGGTCGAAGGCGACGACGACGTCTGGGACGACGACGATCACGGCGACGACGACGGTGGGACGTGGAACCTGCAGAGCCGCAGTGGGTGCTATCTCAACGGAGAGAAGGTGGGGTGGGTGTTCCAGATCCAGGTATTCGACGAGGTCACTGGCAGCCGTGTCGGTAGCGGGAACAGCGATGCCGATGGTTGGTTCTGTCTGCAGGGCATCGACGTCAGCCACACCTACCGGCACGAGTGGTACGACCCCGCTACGGGGGATTGCCTGATGTGGGTCAAGAACCTCAGCCTGGAGCAGAACGCCAAGTGGTTCGGGCACACTTGCGATATGGACGAGAATGGGTGGGATACGCCGTCCAACAGCCCGGGCGATTGCAACGACTGGGAACCCATCTACGATTGCTGGGGCGGGTGAGGGCCGACAGCGCACGGTCGTGCCGTGTGTCATGACCGGAGTGGAGTGCAAATGATGCTGGTGGTAGTCCGGTTTGGCGTCCCTGCCCTGTCGAGCCTGGTGTTCTGTGTAGTCCTTTCATGCTCGGGCGGACCGTGTCCGGATGGATTCCTGCGTGACAACGACGGGAACTGCATCGAAGTTCCGAGTCAGGGCGCGGGTGACGACGACGACTGGCCAAGTGACGATGACGACGACGACAGCCAAACCCCGGATGACGATGACCACATCACCGACGATGATGATGTGCAGACCGATGAAACCTGGAACGATCCAGTGCTGGGCATCGCGTGGCAGGTAGCCCCGACCGCCTTCGGTGTGGATTGGTACGAAGCCGATGACCATTGCCAGAACCTTATTTTCGCGGGTTCGGGGGGCTGGCGCATGCCGGATATCGACGAGATGCGGTCGATCGTTCGGGGATGTCCGGCAACCGAGCCAGGCGGCGCCTGTCAGGTGAGCACGAGTTGCACCAACTGGAACGACTGCTCCGATGATGCGTGCGACGGCTGCGAGCGCAGTGAAGGCCCGGAAAACGGATTCTACTGGCCCGACGGCTTCGGGTGCGAAGACTGTGAGAACGCCTTTTTCTGGTCGGAGACCGAGGGACAGGATGCTGGTAGCGATCCCTTTGCCTACGGGATCTACTACTCGTCGGCATACATCGGTACTGGAGGAAAGAACCACGGCTTCGCGAACTGGCACGTGCTGTGTGTCAGCGACACCCATTGACGATTCCACTTCGCCTTCGGCACCTCTGACGCTGGGGACAGCTCAGAAGCTACTCACACAGACACTCCCAGTCCACGGGTTCCAACACCGTGACGATGACGGAGATGTCCTTGGGACTGTAGGTCGCCCCAGTGTACTCGCAGTACGTCCAGATGTAGATGTAGTCGTCGGGAAGTCCCCAACCACCGCGAACGTAGGTCACGTCCTTGGTCCCGCACTCGGCAATCGTCATCTGGGGTTCGAGGCTACTGCCCGGATGCGGCGTGTCGTCGAGCTTGTACTTGCACGTGTATGCATTCGTAACCTCCTGTCCGCCCTCCACGCAGGAATCATGAGCGTGGTCAGGCTCGAGTCCGAAGTAGTACTCGATATCGATGTCCGTGATCTGAAGGATGCACATGCCCCCTGTCCCATCGGGCGGCCTGCAGAATTGCGAAGGCCCGTCTCCCGCCGTGAACCAGAAACCCGCGATCTCGCAATCGCACTCGTCCGATTCGTCGTCGTCCGCAGCGACCGTGTCATCGTCGTCGTCGCCCACCAGGACGCAGTTTCCGTCATTGTCGCGAAGGTATCCGTCAGGACAGGGAGCCGGCTCGCAACCGCAGACAATCGCGACCAGGCTCCCGGCTACTGTTGACCATCCTCCCCCTCTCGTAACACGCATTCTGCTATCCCTTTCCCGATGGCATGGCTTCTTGGCCTTGGATAGGACCGTCCAGTATCCCGTCCAACGTACCCGGAAGCGCTGCTCGCCCGCTGATGTCCCATTGCTCGCGCTGGCGGTAAGAAGTCCTTCGCCGCGGCGAGGTCCATCCATCCCTGGACCCTCCTGTCACCCCGAGGATAGCAGGGGGGTTCACCTGTCACCAAGCTTGCTTGCTGAATCGCCGTTCCGCCCTCGTCGAGGTGGCGATCAAGGGATGGTGTCGTCTCCAGCTCGGCGAGAGGCCAACGGCGGTGTCACGACATCAACGAGAGATTCTGACCCTCGAAGTCGAAAAGGACCACAGGCTCGGGTCCGGCCGCGACCCGGGGGATTTCGCGTAGGCGTTGAACGCGTACAGGTGCGTAACAGGTGTGCGAGGGCGAGGCCGAGGGCCAGGACTGCGAGACGGTGCAGTGTGATCGCGATCACGGAGCCCTCCCGGTCGATGACCGGTCGATGATCGAGGATAGCACCATGCCACGAACCGACCCGCGGCTGGCCTGGAGTCGACCAAGGATGGGGGGGGCACAAGGCCCCCGGCTTGCAGGCCACACGGATGGCGGCCGAACCGGGGTCAGAAGGTCGGGGTGATTCCGGGGTCGGAACCAGATGGTATCGGCACCAAGAACGCGGAACCACACATCCATGCGTGCGACCTGGAATGCATTGAGCTACGTTCCAGGTCGCGTCTCGTCCTGGTGCTTGAACGCCCACCAGAAAAGGTAGGTATCGAGGTTCCGGGCGGTGGGGTCCAGGCCGTCAAACTTCCAGTGATCGGCCATCAAGGCAATCTGGATGCAATACCTCCAGTAGTCCAGATCGACGCCAGCCGGTTCAGGATGACGCCGAGTCCAGTTCTTCCGCCAGCGGTACCAACCAGCGGCCCGGAGCTGGCTTCTGGCAATGCTGTCATAGATCGGGACGACCGGTGCATGGAAGTGCAGGTACTTCGACGCGAACGACAACGGTCGGTGTCTGCCCCGCATCTCGTTGGACAGTTCGACGACGAACCTGTGGTGAAGTTGAGCGATCGCCGTGGCATTCTCAACCGTCGGGATCATACCGAACGCCCGCAGTTCCCTGATGCCCGGGTCCAGCCAGGACGCGCAGTTCTTGACCCGCTCAACGACCGAGTAGAGCCGGTCCTTGTGCTTCTGGTGCCGCTCGATCTGAGTCGCATAGGCCCGACCGATGATCCAGACCTTGGCCCACACGTCGGCGTCTTCGGTGTGCCCGGGCAGCTGTCGGCACATGCCGTACAGGACGTTGTTGAGCTTCACGGAGTACGTCTCGTACTCGTTCATGTACTCGTCGTAGTGTGGCCATTCGTCGGACATGGCTGACATCTCCCCGCGGCGCAGCAGCGTATCGAACCGGGTACCAAGGAGGCCGGGCGGTTGCGCCGCCAAGGTGGCCATCCCGGCGGAGTGAAGAATCCCGCTACCCTTCGACAGGCACGAGGAAGACCTGATCGTTGTCCTGCTGGACTGTCATACGTTTCGTGACTGGGCATGGGAACTGGTTGCCCCTCAGGGTAGCCACCGATGGCGGCAGTTCCCGTCCGGCGTAGGCATTGCCGACGCTCTGCCTGTCGGCGGGCCCGTCGTCGAGGCGGATCCCGATGCCGGTCGGGTGTGTCTGGCCGCACTCGTCGCAGAAACAGTGCACTTGATACTGAGCCATCGTGAAGTCCTCTCTCGGTGTCCACCGATGATTGAATCCGATACTCACCGAGTACGCGAACAACCCCAGCGAGGCAACAGGCATCCCCTATTCCATGATGGCTTTCAACAGGCCATCCCGTGCATCTGAGTAAAACTGAACGTCCACCTTCGTGGCCATGTCGTCGGACAGGTCGTAGAGCTGCTTGCGGCTGGCCACGGGCATCAACACGGCCGTGGCGCCCTTCTCGACGGCCAGTTCGACGATGCTGACCGCGTTGTAGACCGGCTCGATGGAGCCGCCGAGGTTCACGCCGCCGACGACGATGAGCCCACCGCGGATGTGCTTCTGGAGGAGGGAACTGCACAGCGCGAGGACCACGGCGACACCGAGCTGGCTGCCGCTCTTGGAGGCGTCGAAGGAGCGGAGCTGGATGCTGAATTCGTGGCTGCGCGGGTCGCGGTCGCCGACGATGTCCCTTCCCCGGGCGTAGAGGTTCTGCTCGGCGTAGCGCACGCTCTCCTGGAAGGGGCGCGGCGTGGGGCGGTTGAGGATCTTCACGCCCGAGCCAGGCCCCTCGTTGACTTCGATGCGGAAGAGCCCTGGGTGCTCGTCCTGGCCGCCCGGGCTGATCGACCAGATCTGGCCGGGCGGACTCGGATCGGTGCCGATACTGTTCTCGCTCTGGAGTTCTGGCGTGGCAACGAACTTCTCGACCCCCTCCTCACCGAGCACGTAGCTGAAGTGGGTGTTGCGGAACTCGGCGGCGCCGATGCGCTTCTGCTGCTCCTTGACCCGGCGACGCATCTCCAGGCCGAGGCGGACCGCCCACTCAAGGTCCTCGTCGCTCACAGGCATGTCGGCGTTCGGGCAGATCAGTTTCAGCAGTCCGCTGATGGTCTTGTTGACGCCAGCGACATCGCGCCCCGACAGCGATCCCCCGAAGTTGACGCGTCCCTGCAGGGCCGGTAGCCGGCTCTGGTTCCGCAGTCGCGACATGCTCTCGGAAAGGAAGTCGCTCACCAGGCCGAAATGGTCGCAGAACAGCTCCCGCCCCATCTTCGGGATGTCCCAGCCGGGAAGATAGGCGTGGATCCGATCCATGAACGCGGTGTCGTTGCGCATCTCCGGGGGGAGCGGGCCGAAGAGGTGGCCGATCCGCTGCTGGTGCTCGACATCGACGTCGAAGTTGCCGACCAGCACGATGCCGCCGTCAGCGCGGATGCTCTCTCGGCCGCGGCTGAACTCGCCGGACTCCATGTAGCCCTTCATGATGTTGACGCCGTCTTTCTGGTCGAAGGAGACGCCCGAGACCTCGTCGAAGCACACCACGTCGTACTGGCAGACGAGGCCACGCTGGCCCGTGGCGTTGTTGACGAACATCCGCGCGACCGTGGCCTTGCCCCCCGAGATGAGGTGGGCGTAGGGCGATACCTGCTGGTAGAGGTGGCTCTTGCCCGTACCGCGCGGTCCGAGCTCCACCATATTGTAGTTGCGCTCCACGAAAGGGACCATGCGCAGGAGCATGGTGTCCTGGGCGCGGTCCGTGAGCATCGAGGGCTCCAGGCCGATGCTGCGGAGAAGGAAATGCCGCCACTGCTCGGTCGTGAACACCTCCCGGCCGCGGCTGAGGGTGTCGAGGACGTCGCGCTTGCTGAGCTGGATCTCGCGCAGGCTCTCGATGCCGAAGGGACGGCCGCCCGTCTCCTGGGCGATGGACGCGTCGTACACCAGGGTGACCTCGGCGTAGAAGCCGCCCGTCAGCATCCGCTCGTGGCTGCGCACGGTCTGCGGATCGATCCGGACCTGGGTGAGGCGCAGGCTGGGCAGTGTCGCAAGGTAGGAATCGCTCTTCGCGTCCAGGCGCGCGGTGATCAGGTCGATGATCTTGACCGAACCCTCCTCGCGGGCGCGCGCCTTGAACAGCTCCTCCTCGCCAGCCCGGACGGTACGGCTGGAGAGCTGCCGCTGGACGATCTCCAGGCCCTCATCGATCTCGGCCTGATCGGTGCTCGCGCAGTACCGGCCGAGCAGGAACTCCACCACGTAGGTGGGAACGGGGAACTGCCGGCTGAACGTGCGGACCAGGTCCTTGCGCACCAGGAAACCGTCGAACGCCCTGGCACCGAGTCTGTCGAGTGCGTCCAGCTCCATCTCAGATCTCGCCTCCTACCGTTGTCGTCGCCTTGGAGACGACGGCCCCACCGCTGCTGATCACCACCACCACCGCCACCATGCCATCGGCGCTGTCGTCCTCCACCAGGAGCGAAGCCCGTCCGTCGGCGTCGAGCGGCTTCCCGTCGGGCGTGAGGCTGCTGTCGGCCGAAGCGGGCTTGGTCCGCAGATCGACTCTCATGCCCTCGTCAGCGCCCGCAACGGTCACGCGACATCGAAGCCCATGCCACGTCACGTCCGAGATGGTGGCATCTATTCCAGTGCCGCCGGGCCGCGTCACGACCAGCTCTGGGACCAGGCACTCTTGCAGACTCAGCCCACCGTGGCTGTACTCGCTGCTCGCCTTGAACGAGCTGATCCCCGGGGGCAGCGCGACGCGGATGTCCGCTGACCAGCGCCAGGGAACGACCAGATCGGTGGCCGCCGCGGTGTCCTCGAGGATTGCGCAGCGTCCCCAGCGAGTCGCGGCGAGGTATCCCGGGAGCGTCACCTTGGGCAAGCCGCCTGGAAGGAGCAACCACCCGTGGTCCGTCACCACCCGCACCCGCTTCCAGCCGGCGTCGAGGAGTTCGGCGATGCGTTCACGCAGTTCGCTCACTTGCTCTCCGATGCGCCGGACGATCCGGGCGCCCTCCTGGTGGCCAACGTGGTCGAGATCGCCGTGCTCGCACCAGGCCTTCCCCGCCGGATCGCCTGTCTCCTCCTTGCCGAGCACCTGGACACCGGCCTCGTCGAGGAGCTTGCGGAAGCGATGTACGGACAGCGCTTCACCCGTGACTACCAGGCTGGGAATGAACTGGTCGTCGTCGGCCTTGCCCGTGATCTGGTCGGCGATGGGCGACACCACGGGCTTGCAGGTTCCGGTCACGGTGGGTAACCCCTGCCAGCGCGAGCTGAACGCCACCTCCATGCCGTGGCCTTCGAGGTCTTCCCGGAGCACCTGCCCCACGTCGAGGCGGAGTCCATCGGCGAAGAACACGCACTCGCTCACACCGGGCTCGACGGGCGTGGCCTTGCCCGAGCCGTGGCCCGGGAATCCCTGCTTGGCGACCAGACCCTGGAGCCGCTCGGCGGCGGCCTCGATCCACGGACCGTAGATCGCCCGCACAGCCGCCGAGACGCCGGCCACGTCAATCTTGCGCTCCGCACAGGCCAAGGCCTTCCAGACCGCGGCGTCCGCGAGCCAGGCGCGCTGCTGGTAGGCATCAGCCATATCGTCCGGCGTCGCCCCGCCCAGCGCCTCACCGGCGATGTCCGCCAGCTGCGCGAGGTGGAGCATGGCCTGCGCGAGGGGCGCCATCCCGAGGTCTGCCCAGACCCAACTGCGCCGCGCTCCGTGCTGGTCATCGAGCTTGCGGATCTTCGCGCAGGCCACATGTGCCGGCATCTCCTGCAGCCCGACGAGGGCCGTGCGCAGGCTCTCCTCTTCCTTGTCGTTGGCGGCGGGCCAAGACGAACGGTCGGCGAACAGCTCCTGCTGGATCCCGGGATCGGCCTTGTCCAGCAGGCCCGGCAGTTGTGGGTACAGGCGCGGCGACTCCGCAAACCGCTCCCAGACCTGTCGCCACTCGCCTTCCTTGCCGCCCAGCTTCTCCGCGCCGGTGAGCTCGCCCTCGGTCTCGGGATCGAAGGCGAAGCTCGTCTTGCAGACCGAACGAAAGGCCCCCCACACGCCCGGACCCCACTGCTCCCGCGTTCCCGCTGGTTCGTTGAGCCAGCGCAGGAGGTCGCGCACCGGATCGGTGGTGAGCAGGTGGTCGAAGTCCGGGGCCTCGAGCCGCCGGCCGCGCAGACTCACCACAGGGGTATCGGCGAGCTGCACCAGCGCCCGGCTCATCGCCTCCAGGGTCTTGGCGTCCTGTGCGACATCGAGGCCGAGGCCACCGCTGCCACCTTTGAGGAAGGCGAGGACCGTCCAGTCGCGCGCGTTGGGCTGGGTCCAGAACACGCCGCGGTACTGCAGCTCGGCGAGTGGCCGCAGGTGCTCGGGGCAGCTCTCGACACCGCGGAGGTCGATACGACTGACACCCGGAAGGTAGAGGATGGGAACGACGTCTTCGGCCCAGTCCGCCTCGGGCAGCGCCCGGGCGATCATGCACCTGACCCAGGTCGCAGGGCCGGCGCGTCCGGCGGGCTCGTACTCGCCGAGCGTGAGGAGCTGCGGGAGCATGGCCCGCAGCGCGGGGAGCAACGGCGCCCAATGCTCCCCACGGTCCGGCCACAGGACGATGGCCGGCGCGTGCTGGACGTTGCGGTTGTAGACCGCAGCTCTCTCCAGGGACGCCAGCAGGGCGTCGAGGACCTTGGCAGGACGAAGCTCGGACCCGATTCCCATCACACCCCCGGCTCAAGGCGCTCCGCGTACTCCTCGCAGGCGATCACCAGCGAGGCGGGAGCAGGCTCTCGCAACGTCCCTTGCTTGCACATGGCCGCGAGGGCATCAACGTGTCTCCGGCATTCCCTCTCGCGACGGAGCCGCGGGTAGTCGCGCTTCGACTCGTCGACCTCCTGGCCATCGAGGTAGGCGAACCAGGTCTCGATATTCCACGTCGGAATGAAGACAGCCACGCGCTCGCCAGCCTCACGCACGGGCACGCCGGATGCCGTGCATGCGGCGTCCAGCTCGGCCTGTCGGGTTGTCACGCCCTTGTCGTCACCGTCCACGATCACGACCAGCGCCTGACCGACTGCGCCACGTTTCGACCTGTAGCTCTTGAGCTCAACGGGGAACCGCTCGCGCACGGACTGCTCGCCAGAGCCCCGCCCCGCTGGCAAGGGCGGGATCCTCGGCGGCTTGGTCCAGCCCATCTTCTTGAGGAAACGACGCGCAAAGGCCGCGTGCTGCTTGTCCTCGCACAGGATGACCACGTTGACCCTCTGACTCACCGCTCCCACCCCCTCGCAACGAGCTCGGACAGCTTGAGGCCCTCGTCGAGGTCTGCCTCCTCGATCCGCCCTGGCTTGATCACCCCCGAGGACTCGCGTTCCAGGAGGATCCCCCGATCCCCTCCCAGGTAGTCGATCAGCTCGGGGTGGTGGGAGCACAGCACGGCCTGCGGCAACGTCTCGCCGCAGGCGTCCTCGAGGCAGAACAGCCACGGCTGGATCTCCCGCAGCGCCAGGTAGTTGTCGGGCTCGTCCAGGAACAGCGAGTACCCCTGCTCGGACGTGAGCAGGACCAGCGCGTAGATCGCGATGAGTGCGCGTTGCCCGTCCGAGATCTCCTCGATCCGGAGGTCGTAGCGTTGCTCCCCCTCCTGGAACAGGACCTTCATGGCGACCGTCTCCTGCCCAACGGACGGCAGGTTGATGGCCCTGAAGCCGTGGATCACCTCCTGCAGCTGCGCGGTGAAGTCCGGGACGAGATCCTGTCGCTCGAGAACCAGGTGGTGGTACCAGGACACGAAGTTGCTCACGTCGCGCAGCAAGATCGGGTCGCGGCGAGACGACTCGGGCACGAAGCCGGCCGGGTACAGCCCGCAGACGATGATCCTACGCGTGTGCTCCAGGAACGCCGTGAGGCGGCGATTCTGCTCGCCATACGCCGGAACGCGGGCCAGCGCCGACTCGCTCCAGTCAGCAGAGTAGCGGGGACCTTCCGAGTGATCGTCCCGGTAAAGCTGGACCGTACCCATCTCGAACGAGAACAGCGGGTTCTCCTTTTCGGTGAGCACCTCGCGTGTGATGCGCGCCCGCTTGTTGGGGCGATCGTGTTCGACCTCCAGGCGGTAAGTCAGCTCGTCGCCGCTGACGGACACGTCGAACTCGATCGCTTGCGTGTCCCTGCTCTGCCAGCGCGTCAGCGTCGAGGTGGGGAAGATGCCCGCATCCGTGACCTTCGCGACGCCGCCCAGGAGCTGCCGGACCGCGTACACCACGTCGAGCACCGAGGACTTCCCGACGCCGTTAGGTCCCAGGATCAGGGACAGCTCGTCGAGCTTCAGGTCGAAGTTGACCAGGCACTTGTAGTTGTCCACATAGAGCCGCTTGATCATGTTCTGCCTCCTACCGCGTCCTGGGCCGCCTGCTTCTCGGCCAGGGTCAGGTGGTGGTCGTTGATCCGATCGCCGTCTTTACCGCCGCATTCGGGACCCAGGTGGTACCAAGGGGCGTCGGACGGATCCCTGCCTCGGTCCTTGTTCCACCTAATGTTGGGCCTGTCGCGGAGCACACCGGCGCCCTTCTTGCCGACGTCGCCGGCGAGCATGAAGGGGCGGATGTTCATCCGGACGCCGTCGTTGATGTCGGGGTTCCAGCCCATCGGCTGCTCCTCGATGGGCTTCCAGCGGACGAAGATGTCGCAGGGCGGCTCGCCCTCGAGGATGTGCTCGAGCTTGGTCTCGAGGGCTTGTGCGGCCCCGAGTCGGTCCTCGGCCCCGTCCTCAGCCCGCTTCACGCCGTCCTGCTGGCGGCGTATCCAGTCGCCCAGGTAGTTGTAGGTCAACGTCTCGAGCAGTTTGCGGTCCAGCTTGCGGTAGTTGACCAGGGCGCTGAAGCCGCCCTTTTTGATGCCGTCCCAGATGTGCCAGATGAACGGGCGGTGATGGAACAGCTTGCAGTGCTGCGCGAAGAACCTGTCCTGGAGCCAGCGGTCCAGCGCCCAGCCCTTGCAGCCCGCGTCTGCGAGGAGTTGGGCCTGCCTGTGGGCGGACCAATCGTCGCCGAAGGCACGGGCGAGGACCCGGCCGAGGCGAGTTTCTGCCGGTTGCTCGCCTCGCACGGCGGGGAGGCAGACGATGCCGTCGTCGTCGACCAGGGCGTCAAGCCCATCCTTGATCTGGTCAGGCCAGCCGTGGCCTAACAGACGGGCGACAGCCGCATGGAGGGCATCCGCTGCATGGCGAATGTCCCCGTCGAAGATCCACTGAGCAATACCGTCTGTCTGGGGATCAGGCAGGCCGTCCGGGTACCTCTCTGCAGCGATCTGCGTCCAGTGCTTGAAATCGAACGGGATCTTGGTGACGTAGCCATTGTCGATGCTCAGCTTCGAGTTGATCTTTCGGAGTTCAGTGCAGAATTCATCTGAAGACGTAAACGCCCAGACCGCAGGCAACCACCGCTCCTCATGAGGGACGATGACAGGGCAGGTATTCGCAAACTTGTCCCCATCGTAGAACGTGGCCGGCAGCGAACGCATCTGCGCAATAACGACGCCCTTTCGTCCCCATGCGTCCGATCCACGCACTGCAGCGCCATCGACCCCTCGCGAGAGCGTCTGCCAATCGACAGCCTTCTCGCGTCCAGCAAACTCGGTTGTCTCCTTCGGCGGTCCCTGGAGCGGCACCCAACGTGGTGATGGACTGCACTGCTCCCACCAGAAGTGCGTAAGCCGTGGATTGTCAGACGTCGAAATCCCCTGGTAGCAATACGCGTACTTTGCGAACAACTCACCGCCCATGCTGACGGCCAAGGATATCGTGGCATCGGGACTATCTAGCAGTTCATTTCGCTGGCTTGCCAAGAGCACGCCTGCCCTCACCTCAACAGCACGCTCCTCTTCAGAAGGAGCCGATGTTTCGATTCCGGTCACTATATGATTGGTGTCCGCGGGGGAGCTTTGAACAACGGTCGTGAGTGCACGAAGAACGTCCCAGCTGGCAGTGGAAGTCGCGCCGCTTCCAATCTTCGTCGCATGGGTGAGAGTTTGGTCCGTGAGCAACTGCCTTCTCAGGGCCTTATAGGAACTGAGAAACAGCCAGTTTTGAGGCGTCACGGTAGCGTACACACCGCCGTCGGCGCTGAACCGCCGGCAACGATGCAGGAAAACCGTCGCCAGATCGGCGGCACCAGGGGCATAGTAGCGCTCACAGTGCGCTTGTAGGCGCGCGTTCTGCTTCCCGCGCAGGAGATACGGGACGTTGGTGACGACTAGGTGGTACTGACCACTGAGAAGCCTTGCTGCGTCCGCGATGCCCCTCGCGGTAGTACCGAGTTCCCGCTGCAACGTGCCCGCGGTCGTGGACTCGTACAGCAACCTGGCATCCAGAAGTGGACGCAGCTCTTCAAACCCAGCGATCCCGAGTTCCTGCTGTTGGCCGGACACAGCGATGCTACCGGGGTCAATAAGGCTCCCCAATACCGGCGCGTATTGGAATAGCTCATACAGGCGTGCCATCCCATTCCGCAGACGCACGTCATCCCCGGCTAGGTCCAACCACTCGCTATTCTGCGCCCTCGGGGCAAGCCCGGAACAGGCTACATGCAATTCCGGCAAAGCACGGTGGCCGCCGGCGCCGGGGAACGTCCACGCTGCGAGCGCCAACGCAAAGGCCGCGATCTGCGTGCAGCGCTCGTCGATCTCCAGCCCGTGCAGGTTGTCCCACAACACGGCGTCGCAGGCCTCCGCGGGGCTCAGTTCTTCCTCGACCATCCGGAAACGCACGAGGATCTCGAACGCAGCCACAAGGAAGTGCCCCGACCCGCAGCAGGGATCGAGCACCGACAGCTCGGCGGCGGTCTTCGGCCACCCATCGAAGGTACCAGCAGCCGGCGTCCCGCCGTCATCCTGGAACCGCAGGTAAGGCATCTCGATCGGCAGCGAGTCGCGCCCATGCCGCCCGACCCACCAGGCGCCGAGCGTGTTATGCAGCAGGAACTGCACCATGTACGGCTCGGTGAAGAGCTGGGTTACGGCAGGCAGCTCGTCGGCGCCGATCTTCACCTCGCTCCTATTGACCTCATCCTTCTTCTTGGCCTGCCAAAACTGGTAGACCCAGCCCAGGCTATCGCTGGCCTTGAACACCTCGGCCGACAGCTCGGCCAGGAGCCGCTCGAGCTGGCGGCTCTTCTCCGGGGGCAGCTTCAGCTCGAAGACGGGCGAGCCTGGCCTGAAGATCTGCGGCAGCATCCCGGCCGCGTACCGGGCGGCCAGCTCCCAGCCGTCCTCAGCGCCCTCGTCGGGAGCTAGCTCCTCGCACTCCTCCAGCGTGACTGCGACGCCGTCGGGGTGCATCAGCACCTGGTTTTCGGCGAGGAAACGGGCAAAGAGCATCCGGTGCCAGTGCTCGTAAGCGCTCTCGACCATCAGGTGGTCGATCTGATGCATCCCGGTTCTGGCATCTCGCTTGTCGCCGAGCTGCCGGGCCCTGGCCCGAAGGCGGTTTCGCAGCTCGCGCTGGTCAGCCGACAAGTGACCGTAGGGCTCGGCGCGGTGCACGGCGAGTTGCTCGATGGCCGCGCGGGCGCCCAGCTCGGCCACGCCGCGAGCGCGCTCGACCGTCTTCTCGAGCTTCCTGCGTTGCCCTTCGTTCAGGACAGCCATCGTCACACTCCCCCGCGCATCAGTGCACCACCACCGGGCCGTCGCTCGTCTCCAGTTTCCCGAGAAGCGTCTTCTCGAGATCCTGCACCCAATCCCGCACCTCGTCCGGGGTCTTGAGCGTGCGGGACGGCACCTTCACGTACACGGCCTCGGGCTCCATCAGCTCCGCGGCCGCCAGCCGCACCTTGTCGAAGCGCGCCGGCAAGGCGGCGATCCGGTCGGCCCATGTCGACAACGACATCGCATCCAGCGATGCCAGCACCCTCGGCTCATTGGCGGTGTCGATGGTGGGCACCTTGGTGAGCTTCTGCGCCAACAGGAGCTCGTGCTTCTGCGCGGGCGTGAGCTGGGGCCAGTTCTCGTCGGCCTTGAGCATCGCCATGCCCGCCTCGTGGGCGGCCTTGTACTCGCCGTGATTGCGGGTCAAAGCAACCCGCAGCAGCCCCGTGAGCGTGTCGCAGAGCGCGGGGACCGGGTCCGGGTCGTCGAGGAGCATCCGCTGGTCGCGGATGGCATCGGCCTGCTTCTCGAGATCATCAGCCCCCTTCACCTGCCCGTCGGCGTGGGTGAGGAGCCGCTCCAGGCCGCGCCAGCGAGGCAGACGCTCCGCGATGTGATCGCTCGTCTGCTTCCACGTGGTCGCCTGCTCGGCCAGCTCGTCGCGGCGCTCGTACACGGCGACGATCTGCTCGTTGCCGGCCTTGTGGCCGAGCTCGTCGAGGTGGCCGGTGTCGGGCGCCTCGGGCCTGGGTGGCTCACCGCCAGCGGCCTGGGCTCGCTCCCGGAGCGCCGGCAGCAGCTTGGCGATGCCCGTGAGCTCGTCGCCGGGCTGGCAGGTGATCCCGACGTCCTGCAGGAGCTTGCGTACTTTAATCCGCTGGATGGGGGAGACGGTGACCGATTCGACCCGGAACCGGGCCTGGGTGAGCTTCGAACGCTCCAGCCCCTTGGCGTCCACCAGCTTGCTGCCGGCGTCGGTGGCGCGCAGATCGCCGCTCGCCACCAGAGTGTAGACGGCGCCGTCGATGGCGTCCCGCGGCCACCCACAGGGGCTGTCGTCGAACTCCTTGCGGATCTCCGCGCCCTTCTTGCCGCTGCCGACGTACTTCAGGATGGCCGCCGGCACGGCGTGCTTGGCGACCTCGCCCGAGTGGCCCACCACCTCGAGGGCCGCACCGTCGCCCTTGCGCGCGCGCTCGATGACCTTGTTCCAAGCTCTCGGGGCCGCGTCAGCCGCGTCGAACTGCGGGTACAGGCGAACCACGGAGCCCTTCGCCGCCTGCGCGACCTTCCCGGCGAGGTCTACGGCGAACACCTCCTGGCCGCCCCCCTGGAAGACCCTGGCGCCGGCGAACACGTCGTCGACGAGCCCCACCAGCCGGCGCTGTGCTTCGCTTTTGCGTGTCTCCATCGACTGGCGCGCCTCGTCGCCCGCGGGCGTGCTCGGCACGCCGCGGATGTGCAACGTGGCCTCGGCGGCGCGCAGGCTGCCCAACGTCTTGCGGATCTCCTCGGCGGCGCGCTTGGGGATGAACACGAAGATGGTGGGCGAGTCGTTGCCGCCCGTCCGAGCGTCGGCGAGCACGCTCTTCTCGTCGTCGTCCCAGCCGTCGCGCACCCAGACGTGGATGGCCTTGTCCGCGCCGGCCGGCTCCTCGGGGCCGAAGTGCGGGGTGATGCTCCGCTGCTCGCGGCAGTCGCCCTGGAAGACCTTGACGCCCTTGAGCCGGGTGCCGCACTCGTTGCGGAGCAGGTCGGCGCGCTCGCTCGCGACGCGCTGCGGGTCGCCCAGGATGCCCGCGATTTGGCTGCGGTACTCGTCGTTCCAGGCGCTGCTCTCCCGGGTCTG